>CACVAP010000105.1 GCA_902727895.1 uncultured Sulfurovum sp. | reverse complement strand
CCAAGTTATTACATCCTGAAGATTCACCCATATCACAAGCATTCGCATAATGAGACATTGCTTCATGTAAATTTCCTTTTACATATTTTCCATGTTCATACATATATCCCAAGTCATTACACCCTGCCCCTATCCCATTATCACATGCTTCTTGAAAATAGTACGCTGCACTATGATAGCTTCTTTTGGTACCTTCACCATGATAATACATTGAACCAACATTGTAACAAGCTTCCATTTCATTATATTTACAAGCTTTTTTATAAAGTCTTATTGCAGTCCAATTATTCTTGGTAATCCCTTTTCCCTTATTCAGCATATATGCTAAATTATTACACCCTTTACCATCTTCTAGTTCACAAGACTTTGTATAGTATTGCACAGCCTCTTCATAATCAATAGGTGCTGTCTTTCTACCATAGTGATACATATCACCCAATTCATTACAAACAGTACTATCTTCATACTCACAAGATTTTTTGTAATATTTTATTAGTTTTGATTCACTAAACGTTGAAATTTTATCGGTAGAGACGATAGCCTCAATTCCTCTTTTACCAAAAATGATAAGTAAAATGACAACGATACCTAGAACTAATACTATTTTAAACTTTTTATCAAACATTGGAGACCTTTTTTTATATTTTAAAAGCATATCTGATTTTATATTTAAATTAAATTATATTTAAAATAGAACAAAATAAAATATGTTATAAAAAATTATAATTTCATTCAACAGCCCATATTAGGGCAGTAATCTTAAATTTAAAAAATAGATAATTTATTAAATTTTTATATAAGAATTAGAGAATGAACTCGTTATACTAAAACTATGAAAAATATAAAATTACTAAATACAAGCATTATAAGCATTGCAATACTTTTTACAGCCTGCTCAAACTCTCAAAGTAAAATTAAAAAAGAAACTAAAACTGAAAATGTTTCTGTCTATAATATTCTAGGAATTACTGAAGCTAGTAATCACTCTTATCAATATCAAAAATCACCAGAAACAGCAGTTTCTCCTGATGTTACCTTCATATCTTATAAAAGAAATGACTATCCTATTTCATCTAAACTACACATTACAAAAGAAATTGAATTTAAAGCAAAAAGCTTTTTAGGTATACCCTACGTTTGGGGAGCAACAGGACCTAATAAATTTGACTGTTCAGGTTTTACACAATGGGTTTATAGAGATGTAGGTATTAATATTCCTCGAGTATCGAGAGATCAAGCACGTGTAGGAGAATTCGTATCTTATGACAATTTAGAACATGGAGATATGGTATTTTTTGATACAAAAAAGAAACGTACAGGAATAGTTAGTCATGTAGGTATTTACTTAGGAGATGGGAACTTTATTCATGCCAGTTCTGCTGGGAAATCTGTGGTTATTTACAACTTTAATCAGAAAACTTTTTATAAGAAAAGATTCTTATGGGGAAGAAGAGTTATTGAACCTAAACTACAATATGCATTGAATTAAAACATTTTTAATTAAATTTGTTATATTTTGCCTTTTTAACCTTTTTTTGATATACTCATGTCCAAAAAACTTATACATAATAATAAGCTATAAACTATAGATTTAAAAAGGTTCCTGTGCATTTACTCAAAAGTATTTTAATTGTGATTTCCATTACAGCACTAGCTGTTGTTCTTGAGGCTGTAACCCTCTCTTCTGTTAATAAATTAGACAATATCAATACTAACTTTCAAGAGCAAAGTGTAAACTATCAAAATTATGACAAAGATATAACCCTCTCTCAAATTATCTATGATGAAAAAAGTACTAAAGGACTTATGTCCCTTATTATAAGTAATGAAGAAACAACTTTTAAATATCTTGACCATAAAAAGTTCATTCAAGATGTTTACCAACGTAAAACTTATCGTCCTATTTGGTTTAATAATAAAGGATTAAACAAAGAAGCTCTTTATGACTTATTTGACCATATATCAAATGATAATACTTTAGAAGATTCAGGACCATTAAAAACAAAATATAAAGCGCTTAAACAAAAAATATCTAAAATAAAAGAACGTAGCATTGAAAAAGAACTTAAACTTGATTTACAGTTAACTTCTTTATATCGTAGCTATATGGGACATCATCTATTTGGTTCAATTAAATGGTGGGATTTCCAAAAAAAGCTTACTTCTATGCGACGTAGAGGTAGTGCTGGCGACTGGGTAGTAAATAGTCCAAAATATGACATCGCTGACATGCTCCTACGTCATAGACTTTCATACATCGTTTCATTAACTACACCTAGTAGCTTTAATTACCAAGCATTAAGTAATGAACTTTCTAGATTACGTACAGTACAGCGTCAAGGAGGTTGGAAAAAAATTCCTGCATCTTCCCAGCTTCGTTCTGGTAAATCTGGGGCTACCGTTAAACAATTAGTTTTACGTTTACACAGTGAAGGCGATTATACTTGTAGTATCGACAAAAAAACCTTTACCTATGATAACTGTCTGAAAAAAGCAGTTAAGCGTTTTCAAAAAAGACATGGTGTAAGCCAGACAGGGACATTAACTAACACAACCCGAAAAAAGATGAACACCTCTGTGGATTGGAAAATCAAAAAAATATTGTTAAATCTTGACCGAATTAAAAGACTTCCAGATCAAGCAGAAGACAGATATATCATGGTCAACATCCCTGACTTTAGACTCTACTATACAAACAATGGTAAGGAAGAATTGACCATGCGTGTTATTGTTGGAGACAAAACACATCATACTCCAATTTTTTCAAATAAAATTTCATTTATTGTTTTAAATCCTTATTGGTTAATTCCCGATAGCATCGTACAAAAAGAGATGATTCCAGGAATTTTAAAAAATCCTGACTATCTTGAACAAAGAGGTTATGAAGTACGAAAAAACTATGCTTTAAAACGTCCTCCGATGGATACATCAAAAATAGACTGGGCAAAAGTTTTACGTACAGGACAAACTCGAAAATACAAATTTATGCAACCTCCTGGTCCACGTAATGCTCTAGGAAAAATAAAATTTAAATTTCCTAATAGATTTGCTGTATACCTTCATGATACACCGGGGAAAAAACTTTTTAAAAAATATCCACGAGCATTTTCACATGGCTGTATTCGTATTGCTGAACCAAATGCATTGTTAGCTACTTTTGCAAAACATGAACGTTCTGTTAATTATGGTCGTGCAAAAACTATTTTAAAAGGTAAAACCAAAAAACAATTAAACCTTGCCAACCATGTACCCGTGCATATTATCTACTTAACAGCTCGTGTAAAGAGTGATGGTCTAGTACACTATCTACCCGATGTCTATGGTTATGATGCAAAACAAAACAGAAGTATACATTAGAATATAAATTTACATTAAACTCATTGCATAATCTACTATATTAGACTATACTTAATGCCTTAACTAGGAAAAGGTAACCATGTTTAATATAAATAAATATTTAATGATCATTCTTCTGTCGACACTTATACTATATGCTGTTCCCAGTGATACTAACCTTACTCACGCAGCACAATTAGAAAAAGCCTTTAAGTATTCCCCCTCCATACTCTTAAAAAACATTCCTAAAAAGAAGTTTTTAAAAAAGTTTTATCGTCAAAATAAGTATCAAGCATTATGGTTGGAAGATAATAAACTTAATAAAGAAAAATATACCAACCTTTTTCAAAACATTGAAAAAGATATTACCTTAAATCATAAAGGTCTAATTTTTAAAAACTATCAGAACCTTTCTAAATCAGTTGATGATAATTTAAGTAGTATGGATTATTTACGTATGGAAGTTAAACTTTCATTACTTTACCATGAGTTCTTAAATCATACTATATATGGGGGAATAGAATGGAAAAACTTTTCACAAAAACTATATTCTTTAAAGAGAAAAAGAATTAATGCCTCTTGGGTTAAAGCAACACCAAAATTTAATATTCAAAAAATCATGGAAAGAGATGATATCAATGCAAGTATCGCTGAGCTCACTCCTAAGAAATTTGGTTATTCAAAACTACTTTTAGCATTAGAAAAACTTGAGACACTAAAAGACACTGGGGCATGGGAAGAACTACCTTACTTTAAAAAACTAGCCTTAGGGAGTAGTGGAGATATCGTTTTAAAACTACGTAACCGTCTTAAAGCTTCAGGTGATTACTCAGAATGTGAAGAAGTAAATGTGTCTGTAGTAATAGCACAAGACCATAATCAATCAAGAGATATGAATCTCAGTAGAGATGCTGTTTTTGGTCATTGTTTAGAAAACTCTGTCAAAACATTTCAAAAGCGTCATGGACTATTAGTAGATGGTATAGTTGGTAGTGGTACAAGGGGAAGTTTAAATATATCAATTGAAGAAAAAATTGAAAAAATTCGACTAAATATTGATCGTATTAAATGGTTACCAAGAGATGACCAAGAACGTTATCTTATGGTAAATATTCCTGAATTTATGCTTCATTATATTGAAGATAATGAAGAGAAACAAACTCTTCGGGTAATTGTTGGTGATAAAAAACATCCAACCCCTATCTTTTCTCAAAATATCTCTTATATTGTTTTAAATCCTTATTGGAAAGTGCCAGAAGGTATTGTTAAACGAGAAATTGTACCTGCAATGGTAAAAAATCCTAATTACTTACGTAAACAAGGGCTTGTTGCCCATCGGACATGGAATGAAAACTCACGTGTTATAGATACATCTTGGCTTTACTGGGAAGACTACTTATACGGTAAAAAATTTCCATATAGACTTATGCAACCACCGGGACCTCGAAATGCCTTAGGTAAGATTAAATTTAAATTTCCAAATAGATTCTCAGTTTATCTACATGATACTCCTACCCGACATTTATTTAAAAGAACTGTTAGAGCATTTTCACATGGATGTGTAAGGCTTTCACAACCAAGAGAACTTCTTGAAACGATTGCAAAATTTAATACAAATATTGACATCAGAAAAGCAAAAAAAGTACTTAAAGGAAAACGTAAAAAACAACTTGACATGAAAAATAAATTACGTATATACTTGGTGTATTTAACCACTAATGTCGATAAAAATGGGCAATTAATTTTTAGTAAAGATATTTATAAATATGACAAATATCAAAAACGTAGAATTAGATAAACAAAAAATAACCGTACTGTAAAGCCTAAATAGATAGAATAGTTTACTCAAACTTATTAGGCTTTATCACTTGGAAATATCTGCAAAAATTCTTGCTTCAAAAGGCAAACTCCTAACTGAAATTTATTTTCAACTTCAAGAACATTTTGAATCAAAATATGGTAATGATGCGCTTGTATTTATGGAGATTGGTACATTTTTTGAAGTCTATGAAGTTAACAACGATGAACTTAAAATTGGTAAAGCTAAAGAAATAGCAGAGCTACTCAACATTCAACTTACACGTAAAAGTAAAGCTATTATTCAGAACTCTGTCAAAAACCCTTTACTTGCTGGGGTACCAGCTGTCTCTCTTGACCGTTATTTAGCACGCTTAATCAATACACAAAAATATACCATCATTATTGTAAAACAAAAAGGCTCTATGCCTAATATCCAACGTTATGTTTCTAACGTTATTTCCCCAGGTACTAATTTTGAGTACCAAACTGAAGCTGTTGAGACAAATTTAGTTTCACTGACCATAGATGAAAACCAAGGAGTCTTTTCTGCTGGTTATGCTGCCATAGATATTACAACTGGTAAAACCATTGTCAATGAGATGCATTCAAGTCGTGATGATAAAACTTATGCACTAGATGAAGTTTTTAATCTTTTACAGACATATAATACGGCTGAAGTCATCATTAGCTTACAAAACAAAGAGATTAATAAAGAGTGGATACATGCCTACTTAGAATTGGGGCAGTTTTCCACCTCCTATAATGAAAAGAATTGTAAAGTGCTTTACCAGAATGAACTCTTTAAGCGTGTTTATGACATCAACTCCTTTCTCTCCCCCATTGAATACCTTGATCTTGAACGTCACCCCTATACAACTGAAGCACTGGCCATTTTAATTGAATTTATTATTGAGCATGATGAAGCCATTATAGAGAAAATGAACCGTCCTCACTTTTTGGGTGAAAAACGTTATCTGTATCTAGGAAATAATGCATTAGAACAGTTAGGTGTTATCTCTAGAAATAAATCTGAAATAACCCTACTCGACCTTATTGACAAAACATCTACAGCTTTTGGAAAAAGACTTTTACGTGAGCGTTTACTTTCACCAATTATAGACAAAGATATCCTGGAAGCACGTTATGACCTTAGTGAAAAACTTATGGGACGTTCAGAACAATATGATACCCATCTTAAAAATATTTATGACTTAGAGCGTATTACTCGACGTATTAAACTACAGAAACTACATCCTGTAGAACTAACCTATATCATGATGTCACTAACTGCGATTGTTAACCTACTTCAAGATATAGAAGTAGATAATATCAGTATAGAAAAGAATCTTATTGATGAAGTAAAAGAATTTAAAGCCTATTTAGAACAAACATTTAATCTTGATATTTGTGCAAAGTTTAGAATAGACCAAATAAATGATAATATTTTCAAAGATGGTATCTATCCAGCTATTGATAATATTCTAAAAAAACAAAGTAAAGAAATTGAAAAACTTGAAACTGTTTCTATCCATATAGACAAACTTTTTGACAAAGATAAGCTTATCACTAATACTAAAAATGGATATGCTGATATTGGATATTTAGAGAGTGAAGGATATAGCATAAATCTCACTAAAAATCGTTTTACAATGATTGAAAAAGAGTTAAAAGAGTCTTTTGTTTCTGTCGAAGGTGTTCACTACTTCTTTAAAGACTTTCACTATAAGCATTTAAAAAATGCTGTTAAAATTAATGCAAAACTCTTTGAAGAAGTAACTCAAAATTTTGAAAATAATCAAGTAAGATTAATCTCGTTAGTGAAAGAGCGATATCTACAAACACTTTTAGCCTTAGAAAATCGTTTTTCACATTTACTCGATGAGCTTATAGTCTTTATTGCCAACATAGATGTTGCTACTTCAAATGCTAAGTGTACAAAAAGTATGAACTTAAGTAGACCATTACTAGAAAATAAATCGAATGCCTATGAAGCCATTGGATTAAGACACCCTATTATAGAAGCAAATGAACAAAGAGGTGTTTATGTCCCTAATGACATCTACTTAGGTGAAGGAATTAATACTACTCATAACCATATCACACTAAACGCTTCGAACGGAGCCCAAGTCAATGGTGTACTTTTATATGGTATTAATTCCTCTGGTAAATCTTCATTAATGAAAAGTATAGGTCTTTCAGTTATTTTAGCCCAAGCTGGGTTTTTTGTTCCAGCTACTGAACTTAAACTAGGTATGTATGACCAACTCTTTACACGCATAGTCTCCCAAGATAATCTTTATAAAGGTCTTTCCACTTTTTCTGTAGAGATGATGGAATTAAAAAATATATTTAACCGTGCTACAGAACGTAGTTTAATTTTAGGTGATGAAATTTCACAAGGAACAGAAACTGAATCTGGTCTTGCCATTGTTGCTGGTGCTATTTTAAAACTACTCGAACTAAAGTCTACTTTTATTTTTGCAACACACTTACACCAATTAAAAAATATTGAACAGTTACAGAAAATTGATTCACTCATACTACTTCATTTAGGTGTAACCTATGATGAAAGCAATGATACACTGATTTATAATCGACAACTACAACTCGGTATGGGTAGCTCTCTCTATGGTCTAGAATTTGCAAAGTCACTTCATATGGATAAAAAATTTTTAAACAATGCTTATCAAATTCGCGAAAAGCTTCTAAATAAGAGTTCAGAGTTAAAAACACTTACACATAAGAAACGTAGTCGTTATAATAAAGACCTTTATGTCACAAAATGTGCTTTGTGTGAAGAAAATGTAGAAGACGTTCATCATATAGCAGAGCAAAATTTAGCTAATGATGCTGGTATGATAGGGGCAATGGACAAAAACCACAAATATAATCTTATCCCCCTTTGTAAAAAGCACCATCATTTAGTTCATGAAGGAAAAATTCATATCTCAGGCTTTGTCATGACCTCTAAAGGTATAAAATTACATTATGAAGAGAAGTAAATTTTAAGTGTGATCCTAATTGTTACTATCTTTCACCAACCCCCTATTTATAATACTTCCTATGCTATTAATATACTCAATTGTTCCACGATTCAGCGTTATTGTTAAGTATTAATTTACAAAGGAATTAAAATGAGAAAAAAATTATTTATTATTTTATTTATTATTATTTTAGGTGCTACAGCGTCTTACTTACTCTTAGGGTCTTTACTAATTTATATATTGACATTGCTAGTAGGGGCAACACTTCTCTATTTTACAAAACTTAATAATAGAAATAGAAAAGAAAATTTAAATATAATACGAGATGAAAGTAAGCTCTACTTTTATCTAAGTGATGACTTACTTTTTTCTGTTGATTTAGTGAGAAATAAAAGTATGACAGAAACATTACGAGCATCAATTCAAAATGAGATGTCAACAATTCATAATATTACTAGAAAAATTTGTTTTATTAATTTTAAAGATGATAATTTACTAAAAGAATTAAATTCAAAATTAAATATTCATACAGATAAGTAAGTCCATAGATTTACTTGACTTTTTTTATATATAATAGTATTATACTATTAATATATAGAAATAAAGGTTTTATTTTGACACAAACATGTCCTATCTCTTTTAATCGTGTTGATGCAAACTTTGTAAGAATTATTGCTGCACAAGTTATTAGTATTGCTCTACTACTTATTTTTACTCAGGAACTTATCTTTGCATTAATATTATTAATTGATTTTTCAGTACGTATTCTAAATCTCAAACAACTAAGCATCTTAGCCTACGTTGCAAAATTTATTATAAAATATTTTAATATTGAAGCTCAACCATGTGATGAAGCACCTAAACGTTTTGCTTTATATGTAGGTGTTGTAATTATTGCATTATTTACAGTTTTATATCTTTTTCAATTTAATATTATGGCTTCTATTTTAGTTAGTATTCTTTTACTTTGTGCTTTTTTAGAAGCAACATTTGACTACTGTGTAGGATGTAAGGTTTATCATCTACTCCAATATATTCGTCCAAAAGATAAATAATGATTGGTATCTCAACAAAAACTATTTATGCAGTGGCAGCGATACATCAGTTAGGGCTTTTAGAAGAAAATGAACGATTAAATATTAAAGCATTGGCACTTCGAGCAAATGCACCAGAAAAATTTTTAGGTCAAATTCTTTTGGAACTAAAAAAAGTGCATATACTACAAAGTACGAAAGGTGCCAATGGTGGCTATGCATTAAACAAAACACTCTACGAGATCTCGCTCAAAGATATTATTGCAACTTTAGAAACAAATGCTTTTGAAGATATTTGTCAAATAGACAGCCCCACTCTCAAACTATTTTGGGAAGATAAACAAAAAGAACTTGTCAATGTTTTTGATACACCATTAAGTCAACTAACTATCTATCAAGAGAAAGCCAACCAATGCTTTAACTACATGATATAAGGCAGTATTAACATTACAATTAATCAAAGGAAAATATGAGAATGAAAGATTACAATTACTATAGTACACTATTAGTTCAAAATGTAGGTTCAAAAGTACGTGCTATTGCACCTGTTATCGCATCATCAGCTGCATTTGGATATGAAAATGCTGAAGAAGCAGAAGGAATTTTTAAAGGTGAAATTACTAATCCACTTTATGCAAGAATGGGAAACCCAACCACAGCAAGACTAGAAGGTATTGTTGCAAAAATGGAAGGTGGTCTAGCAGCTGTTGCTACTTCATCAGGTATGGGTGCCTTAGCTATGGTTATGACTGCTTATTTAAGATCTGATGACGAAGTACTTTGTATAGGTGGATTTTTTGGAGGAACATATACTTTAGTAAATGAAACAATGAGGCGTTTTGGTGTTAAAAGTTCTTTTTGTGGTATTGAAGATTATGAAAAAATAGAAACTATCCTTCAAAAAGGTATTCATATAGTTGTAATTGAAACCGTAGGAAACCCAAGTCTAGAATTACCAGATTTACCAAAAATTATTGAACTTTGTAATAAATATGAAACACTTTTAGTAGTTGATAATACAGTAACACCTCTAACACTTAGACCTCTTGAAATGGGAGCTGATATTGTTATTCACTCTACCACAAAAGCCATGTCAGGACATTCAGCAGCACTAGGAGGAATTGCTGTGTTTAGAGCACTAAAAGAGCAAGATAAGCTTAAACATAATAAATACACTCATCTGCACCCTATAGTAAATAAAATGGGAAAAAAAGCTTTCGTAGCCATTGCTAAGAAACGTGCCATGAGAGATATGGGAATGTCAGCAAATGCAAATGGTTCTTTTTTAACAATGTTAGGACTTGAAACATTAGCACTTAGAATTCAAAGAGTAAATGACTCTCTCCCTAAGCTAGTTAGTATGTTAGATGAAAAACTCCCAAAACATATTAAAGTATCACATCCATCTTTAAAGTCGAATACTTATCATGAACGTTTTAATAATGACTTCAATAAAGCCATTGGTCCAATTATTACTTTAGAATGTGGAAATAAAGAAATAGCCTTTAAACTATTAAATAACTTAAAAGTTGTAACCCAGACAGCAAATATAGGGGACAATCGTACATTAGCTCTTCATATGGGCAGTACTATTTATCGAGATTTTGATAAAGACACACAGAAGTATTTAGGTGTCACAGATGGTCTTATTCGTATTTCAGTAGGACTTGAAGATCCATCTATTATCGCAGAAGATTTTTTACAAGCTGTTAAAAGTAACTAAGCTTACTTATCGAAACCAATTCCCGTCATAAGACGGGAAAATAACCCTACTCTTTAGAGTCAGATTTTTTGCTATCAGATTTTTTGCTATCAGATTTTTTACTATCAGATTTTTTACTATCAGATTTTTTGCTATCAGATTTTTTGCTATCAGATTTTTTTGCTGATTTTTTACCACCACAAGCTACAGATTTGATATCTTTTTCAATGTTTTTAACAAGTACTTTTCCAAAACCTTTAAGTTCCAATAAATCATCAGCAGATTTCAATTTATTCGATTTACGATACTTCATAATTGCATTAGCTTTCTTTTCACCAATACCCTTTATACACATTAATTCATCTTTCGATGCGTTTTGAACATTAAGTGCTGAAAGTAGCGAGAGTGATATAGCCATAAAAAATAAAATTTTTTTCATTGTATTTCCTTAAAATTAGTAATATGAGTCTTAAACTCTAAAGTTAGTATAACAAGATTTAGTGAACAAAGTGTGATAAATATATAAAAGTATAATAAAAAAGAAAGAGTATAGAAATAAAAAAGAGTTTAGAAAAGATAAGAGAGTAAAAAGAAGAAGAAAAATCAAAGAGGCAGCGACCTACATTCCCAATCCAGACAGGATAAGTATTATCGGCGATGGGAGGCTTGACTTCCAGGTTCGGAAAGGAGCTGGGTATAACCCTCCCTCTAGGCCCACCTC
>CACVAP010000104.1 GCA_902727895.1 uncultured Sulfurovum sp. | reverse complement strand
GAGATTGACTCACCATAGACAAATTTAGACTTTATAGACTCATAAATTTTTGCACTTTTTAGTGCTTCTACACTTGCTACACCATAGGGAGCTGTTTTAGGATTTGCAATGGCTATTTTTTTGATTTCATCGTTTAACAGTACTTCCATACCCTTTGAAAGGTCTAGATTTTTTGTCGAAAGGTAGGCTAAAGAACCTTGTGCATAAACCAAAGGTCTTGTAACAGCATCATCACTTTCATAGAGTTTTTTAGGATACATCATATTTGCAGCCATGAGTATATGGTAGGGAGCTTTGTGTTTTATTTGGGCTACTAATTTACCTGTACCACCAAGGATTACTTGTACTTTTATGTCAGGGTAAAGTTTGTTAAATTCTTTTTTTAAATCATCAATGGCATAAGAAACATTGGCAGCAACAGCCACCGTAATGGTTTCAGCCATTGCATAAGAAGAAAGAAAGATTAAAAGTAATAATTTAAACTTCATTAATAAGATCCAAAGCCATATTTTTTCATAATAATGTCTAAAACAGGCTTTTTATAAGCACCTTCATGTCTGAAAACTTCATTCCCTTCTGCATCAAAAAAAACTTGAACAGGCATAAGTTTCAACTTGTATTTGTCTCTTAAAATCAAACGTTCTTTTTGACCATCAACCGAATAAATCTGATACTCTGAATGCTCTTTTAAAATCGTTGCAAACATCTTAGACATGGTCAAACATGAGTAGCAATGACGCATTCCAAAAGCAATAATGGTTGGCTTTCCATTACCTATCTTCTCTTCTATATCTGCATATAGTTTTACTTCTAAAGTCTCATTCTCTTTCATATTATAGGTCTCGCTCTCATTACAGTTTTCTTTTAGAATGGATTTTACCTTAACTCTATAAAAAATAACTTTTCCAATTCAACTATTACTCCACAAAGAAAACTTATAGTAAGATATAAATAAAAGGAGTATTTAACCCATGAACCGTATTTTACTTGCATTCCTAGCACTCATTACCCTTACTTTTACGACAGGGTGTACCATTAGCCCAAAATATAAAGTAAGCATTGATGCCATTACAGCTACAAATGTCGCAGTAGCTCCTAGTTCCTATCAAATAAAAGCACTCGACGAAAAGAAAAATTCTGAAGGACTGTTATTTCAACAACACAGTGCAAAACTGGCTCAAATTTTACAGCAAAAAGGTTATACCCCAACAAATCAAGGGGCGCAACAATATATTTACTTTGACTATGGACTGGACAAAGTGAATGAAGAAACCCAAACCTATGCAGAACCTAACATCTCTTTTCATATGGGTTGGGGACATCCTTTTGGTGGATACTACGGACGTCATCCATTTTATCATGACTTTTATGGAGGAGGATACACAACCTATCGTGAAACACGTAGCTACTACAACCGTTATGTAACGCTCTTAGCTAAAGACCAATTTAATAAAGAGTTATGGCGTGTCGATGTCTCAAGTGTTGGAGAATCTAAGAACTTAAGAAAAATCATTCCTATGCTTCTTGAAGCTGCAACTCCTTACCTTGGAACAAACACAACAGAACCTGTTCAGTTTGTCATAAAAGAGCAAGCTAAAAAGCAGTAGAAAATAGAAAAAGAAGTAAGATAAACTTCTTTTTATTTTCATACGATAGAATTTCATTGTTAATAAAAATTATTATTTAAGGAATTACCATGATCGTAACAAATAAAGCTCCAGACTTCACAGCAGCAGCAGTACTAGCAGACGGACAAATCGTTGAGGATTTCAACCTAATGGACAACCTAGGCGAAAAAGGTGCCGTACTTTTCTTCTATCCACTAGACTTTACATTTGTATGTCCTTCAGAAATTATTGCATTTTCAAAAAGAGCAGCTGCTTTTAGAGAAAAAGGTGTAAACGTTATTGGTGTATCTGTAGATAGCCAATTCTCACACTTCGCATGGAGAGAAACAGCAGTTGAAAATGGTGGTATCGGTAGAGTTGATATGCCTTTAGTAGCTGACCTTTCTAAGCAAATTGCTAGAGATTACGATGTTCTTCTTAACGATGCAGTAGCACTTAGAGGTTCATTCCTTATTGATGCTGATGGTACAGTAAGACATGCAGTAGTTAATGACCTTCCATTAGGAAGAAACATTGATGAAATGTTAAGAATGGTAGACACAATGATTTTTACTAATGAAAATGGTGAAGTTTGTCCTGCTGGTTGGATTCAAGGTGACGAAGGTATGAAAGCCGACACAGCTGGTGTTGCAGA
>CACVAP010000103.1 GCA_902727895.1 uncultured Sulfurovum sp. | reverse complement strand
TCTACACTTGGTCTACTTCCTGCCAACGCCTTTTTTAACTCATCCTTTGTTACATAAGTATTATTAATCTGATCAACTGTTTGTCCCATTTCAAGCAGTAAAGAGTAAGTACTATTGTCATCCATAGAGGAAGATGTTTGAGTCTGCTGTGTTTCTAATTGCTCTTTAAGTTCAAGAATTTCTCTGTTTTGCCCTTCAATAACTGTAGTCAAACCATCAATTTTTCGTTGTTGTTCTGTCATTCTATTATAAAGCATTTGGAGTGTTTTCTTGTTTTCAAGTACAGCTTTTTCTGTCTTAGTTAAACCATATGGACTGGCACTATTAATGTCACCAGCTCCATAAACCGATGGTTCATAAGCATAAAGCAACGAAGCCATACTCATAAAACCAAGAAAAATTATTTTGTTTTTACTTAACATTTTTTTCCACATTATATTTATTTTTACTGTAAATTTATTGCATTACTTTAAATTCAACACGTCTATTCTTAGAGTAACAATCTGCTGAAGAGCTTGTTCCACACTCAGGTGTACTTTCACCCATACTTACTAGAGTAACATTATTAGCAGAAACGCCATTGGCTATTAATGCATCTTTAGTTGCTTTTGCTCTTCGTAATCCTAGCGCATAGTTATATTCATCTGAACCAGATGCATCACAATGCCCTTCAATCTTCACTTTACCACTGTTACGTAATAAGTTTGCATTTTGAGATACTTTACCTATCTTGTCTGAGCTAATGTTATATTGATCGACACCAAAATAGATATTTTGAACACCAGAAGAGTTTCCATACATACCATTTACTCCATTACCATACGTTCCGTTCTGATTGCCATATGTACCATTTTGATTGCCGTACACACCATTACCTTGTTGTCCCATAGGATCTACATTTTGATATACACTTGCTCCATTAGCTGTTGCTACTCCAGAAGTTGAATCTGTTGTATTTAGCTTCTTTTGTGCACATCCTGTCATCATTAATGTTGCTACTGTCACTGCCAAGACTATCTTTTTCTTCATTCTTCTTCCTTTTTATGAATTAAATTCTACCAATCAATTGATTGTATTTTTCCACTTTTCATTGAGAAAAGTGCACTCTGTTTTGTTGCCAAATTCATATAGCCTATCGAATTCCTACCACCATTTTGCTTAATATATAAAATTACTTTTCCATCAGCAGAAAAGCGTGGTAATAGATTCCGTCCATTAGAAGTTAAAGGTCTAACATATGAACTTGAAACAGACCCTAAATAAATATTAGAAGACCCACCTTCTTTTACAGAATAAAGTATATGTTGACCAAAAGCATCGCATGAATCATTATTGTTGCCATAGCGTGCTGCCCGTGAAACTGATCTTGAACCAATAGCTTTAGTATAGATATTTGCACGACCTACTCTGTTAGAAACAAAAGCAATTTGACTTTCATCTCCAATATATTTTCCATTAACATCAATTCCAGAAAAATTTGTTAAACGATTTGTAGAGTTAGAAGCCACAGAAAACTCATAAATATCAGTTTGTCCATGTGGTGCCATAGTTAAAAGTACACGACTTCCATCTTGACTTACATCAGAAGCAACAAGCATTCCCTCAGAAGCAATAACCTTTCTTCTAGATCCAGAATTCATATCTACTTTATAAAGTGTTGGAATATCTAAATTATAAGAAGTATAATAAAAAGCACTTTGCGCAGGATTAGCCCATTTTGGGAAAAGGTTCAATCCTCCACGTAAAATTACTGATGAGAAATTCAAAGTATAATCTGCGATCCAAATTTCACTTTTACGTGAACCTGTATATTTAGAAAATAAAATATTTCGTTTCATCCATGAGATGTCTTCAAAACCTAAAACTTTATTTAATTCCACTACAGCATTATGTGCTAAAAATGGATAACGTGCCATTGCATTAACTGAATAGTTGTTTTGAAAAACCATCAAAGAATCTGCTACACGAATTAACTTCACACTTAAAGTAGTTCCAGAAGCTCCATATTTATACTTTAAAAGATATTCTCTACTGTGTAATTCAACAGGTATAAGAGCATCATCAAACCCTCCCCTTCTCAGTTGTGTATCGACGGTAAAATGACCAGAAATTTTCAAATCATTTAACAACACATTAAACATTTTAGAATGTGTAACGGTACTACCTGCTGTTGAACTATCTTCCATTACTGACAATGTTGCTTTTGTTTCCACATCTTTTTCTATATCTAATACAGCATCAAATGAATGCAAATTAAGTGTTAGTAGAAAAAATAATATATATCTCATATCTATCCTTTTAATTTTATAATTTGTATTGTAATACAATGTTTTATTGTCGAATCTTAAAGTTAACAGTAAAGGTATGAGACGATAAATTCTTATGTCTTCCTAAGCCCTGATGATTTAATATGTCAAGATGACGTTTTAAACTATCTGACATTACTCCAGATACACCACTTGCAATTCTATATTTAAATTTACCACTCTGATAAACTGTTAATTTAATTACAACTTTCTGTCCCTTATTTCCATTAGCAATCCAATTATTCATATGATTATATACACGTGCTTTATATCGATTTTCTTCACCTTTTTGTCTATTGGCATTAGAGGTACGACCACTTTGATGCGTAGCTTTAATCCTGTCAGTTACAGAAGAGTTATGTTTAATTGAACTTGGCTGCTTTATAACAGGTTTGGGTGTCGTTTTAACTGGTCTTTTTGTAATCTCTTTTGTTTTTACAGAAGCAAAAAGATCTTTAGCTGTTTTTGGAGGAACTTTCTTTTTTGGTGGCACAACTTTTTTTGGAACAACCTTTTTGGGTATTGTTTTCTTTGGCACAACTTTTTTAGGAACTTCCTTCTTTGGCTCAACCTTTTTTGGAACAACTTTTTTAGGAGCTATTTTCTTAGGTACAACCTTTTTGGGTGGTGTTATTTTTTTAGGCGTGACTTTTTTAGGAACTTCCTTCTTTGGTACAACCTTTTTCGGAACAATTTTCTTAGGCTGAATTTCTTTTGGTGGTGTTATTCGTTTAGGAGGAGTAATCTTTTTTGATACAACTTTCTGAGGTTCAACCTTTTTAATAATTGGAGCAACAATAGGAGGGACAATTTGAGGTACTGGCTTTTTAGGGTTTGAAGTTTTTTCACTCTTGTTAAAAACTGTCTTTTCACTGTTCACTAAAGTCACAGTTACTCTATCAGCATTTTTTTCAACAAAATTTTTTGCTTTGGTTTGATGAATGTTATAAAAATATAGTACTAAAAATATAAGACTTAAGTAAATAGCTAAAGCAGCTATACCTGAGACCAATTTACCACTGTTCATCTATTTCCTTTTTTAATGTTATTCTACTTTGATATAGTGGAATAAATGCGAACTGTAGTGTAGCGAAAAAAAGTTGTTATGAGAATTAAGGGTAAAAAAAAGAGAAAAAGAAAAGATTAGAAAAAGGTTGAGACAAGATAGAAAATCTTGTCTCAGAAGTTATATGTTACTAAAGTAGATTACTCTACTTCAGCATCAATGATATCATCATCATCTGCTTTTTTAGCAGCTTTTTCTTTATCTCCACCTTGTTCTTTAGCGTAAACAGCTTCAGCAAGTTTGTGAGATTTTTCAGTTAATACTTTAACTTTATCTTCAATTTGCTCTTTCGTTGCAGAATCTTCTTTTAGTACAGCTTCTACATCTGCAATCGCAGTTTCAATAGCAGCTTTTTCTGTAGCATCAAAGTTTTCACCTAAGTCAGTTAACGATTTTTTAGTTTGGTGAACTAAAGCGTCTGCTTGGTTTCTAGCTTCAACAAGAAGTTTTCTTTGCTCATCTTCACTTTTGTTCATTTCAGCATCTTGAACCATTTTTTCGATTTCGTCATCAGAAAGTCCTGACGAACCAGTAATCTTAATTTCTTGAGATTTACCTGTACCTTTATCTTGACCAGAAACAGTTAAAATACCATTCGCATCAATGTCAAATGTTACTTCAATTTGTGGAACACCTCTTGGTGCTGCTGGAATGTCTCTAAGCTCAAACATACCAAGTTGTTTGTTATCTTTAGCAAATTCTCTTTCACCTTGAAGTACACTAATGCTTACTGCTGGCTGGTTATCTTCTGCTGTTGAGAACACTTGAGACTTTTTAGCAGGAATTGTTGTTCCTTTTTCAATTACTTTAGTAGTAACCCCACCTAAAGTTTCAATACCAAGAGAAAGTGGTGTAACATCTAGTAAAAGTACGTCTTTAACGTCACCTTTTAAAACACCACCTTGAATCGCAGCACCAAGTGCAACAACTTCGTCTGGGTTTACAGACTTGTTAAGTTCTTTTCCAAAGAATTTTTGAACTTCTTCTTGTACCAATGGAACTCTTGTAGAACCACCAACCATTACAACTTCATTAATCTCAGAAGTACTAACATCAGCATCAGCTAATACACCTTTAATAGTTTTAATTGTTGAAGCTACTAAATCATCAATTAATGATTCAAATTTTGCTCTAGTGATTTTCTGAATAAGGTGTTTTGGTCCAGAAGCATCAGCTGTAATAAATGGTAAGTTAATTTCTGTTTCAGTTGAAGACGAAAGTTCTTTTTTAGCATTCTCAGCAGCATCTTTAACTCTTTGAAGTGCCATAACGTCAGCTTTAATGTCTACACCTGTTTCAGATTGAAATTCAGCTGCTACAAAGTCAATAATCTTGTTATCAAAATCATCTCCACCAAGGAATGCATCTCCACCTGTTGACATAACTTCTACAACATTGTCTCCTGTTTCAAGAACAGTAACATCAAATGTACCACCACCAAGATCGTAAACTACGATTTGCTCTGATTCTTTTTTATCAAGACCATAAGCAAGTGCTGCTGATGTTGGCTCATTGATAATTCTTAATACATTAAGACCAGCAATTGTTCCAGATTCTTTTGTTGCTTTTCTCTGTGCATCATTAAAGTAAGCAGGTACAGTAATAACAGCATCAGTTACAGTTTCACCAAGGTAAGCTTCTGCATCTTCTTTTAATTTAATAAGAATTTTTGCTGAAATTTCTTGTGGTGTATAAGTTTTGTCTGCAACTTCAATTGCACACGCACCATTTCTGTCAATAATTTTGTATGGAAGTCTCTCTTTAGCAGATGCTGCATGCTCTTCATCAAACATAAGACCCATAATTCTTTTAATAGAATAGATAGTCTTTTCAGGGTTTGTTACAGCTTGTCTTTTAGCAGACTCACCAACTAGTACTTCACCTTTGTCTGTAAACGCAACAATTGAAGGAGTTGTGTTTTTACCCTCTTTATTTGCTATAATTTTTGCTTCACCATTTTCAAACACTGACATTGCAGAGTTTGTTGTTCCTAAATCTATTCCTAATACTTTACTCATATTTATTCCTTGTAATATTATTTATTATTTGTGTTATTATATTTAATTTCTAAAATTTAAAATGCCACTTTAGGTGCATTCTTATTATTTAGCAGTACTAACCATGGCAGGACGTAAAAGACGCTCTTTAATGGTATAACCTTTTTGTAAAACCTGAACAATCTCGCCAGCTTCTTTTTCTTCACTCTCTATTTGCATAATTGCTTGATGAACATCTGGGTTAAATTCACCCTCACACTCAACAGCTTTAATTCCATTTTTTTCAAGAACTTTAGTAAGTTGTGTATACGTTAAATTCACACCTTCTCTAATTTTCTCTAAAACTTCAGAACCTTCTTCTACCTCAGTAGCATCAATCATTGCTAAAGCCGAATCAAAAGAATCAACAACTGACAATACATCGTTAGCAAAACTTTCGTTTGCATAAGATACAGCTGCCGTTTTATCTTTTACTAATAATCGCTTAGAGTTCTCAAAGTCAGCATGGGCTCTTAAGTATTTATCTTCCCATTCACTCACTAATTCTTTCATTTGTGCTAGTTCATCAACTTCTGGTTCTTCTTTTTCTAAAACTTCATCAGTTTTAGGAGTTTCTACTTCAGTTTCTACTTCAGCTTCAACCTTAGAATTTTCATTCTCATTACTCATATAGATGTTGCTCCTATTTAGTCTTTATCTTTTAAATACAGGGGGTATTCTCAAGATTTAGGTAATTATACATCATTGAGTCTATCTTGTCAAGGTTAAGCTAACTTTTTAGACTAAGTATAGCTTAGTCTATATGACTAAGCTATACTTAGCTAATTTTAGAAGGTATTATTGAAAGTACTATTCTATGGGATTAGTTGTGAAAAATAAATATTTAGAAGACAAAAAATTCTTATAAAAAAATCAATTTCTATCAAATGATATAGGTTTAATATTGTAAAAAATTTAAGAAAGAGTACTTGAAAGGTTATATAAAAAGAGGAAGGAAGCATAACACAAGGTCAAAACCTTGTGTTATAGGAGGAAAAAAATTAGTTTCTGATACCCATATCAGATTTAATAATATTCCATCTACCAAGATCTACTTTTCTTAAGTATCTCATTAGTCTTCTTCTTTGACCAACAAGTTTAAGAAGACCTAGTCTTGAAGAGTGATCTTTTTTGTTTGTTTTAAGGTGATCAGTTAAGTACTTAATTCTTTCTGTAATTAATGCAACTTGAACTTCTGTAGAACCTGTATCGTTCTCACCTCTTGAATATTTAGCAATTATTTCTTGCTTTTTAGCCGTATCTAAAGCCATAATGACCTCCTGATTGGTAGTTTAATTTTTCACACCTGATTAGAGACATGAAATTGAATTGACATTCTAGCACCATATGTTTAAAAAGAGATAACAAAGTAGCTTTAATCTATATTAGAGTAAAATAGTCTCAATTATAAATTTTTAAGGAGAGCAACCCTATGTTACTTACCCGTGCTAGCGAATATGCCCTACTTGCTCTTAATATCATTAAGAATTCTGAAAAACCTATTGGAGCAGAACAGCTTGCAACTGAACTCTGTATTCCAAAAAGCTTCTTAGCTAAGATTTTACAAAGTCTTGCAAAAGCTTCCATATTAGAGTCCAAAAAAGGTGCTCATGGAGGTTTTATACTGGTAAGGAAGAGTTCTGATATCTCTATGGCTTCTGTAATTATTGCTGCAGAAGGAAAAACTCCAGCTGTCTTTGATTGTACCCAATACACCGACACTTGTCCCAATGGAAGCATTGGCTCTTGTACCATTAGCCCTTTTTTAAACACCTTTCAACACAAAATAGATACTTTTTTACATGAACTAACTTTAGAGGATATTTTTACTAAATGAACATCTACCACCTATCACACATAGACCTTGACGGTTATGGCTGTCAATATCTAGCAAATGCTTGTTTTAATGAGCAACACAACTACAAATTAGAATCTTATAACGCAAATTATGGTCCAGAAGTCAAAGCCAGACTTGAAGAAATTATTACAGCTATTAAACGTGAGAAATTTCTTGGTAGTACTACTGAACAAGTTATCTTAGTGACTGATCTAAACCTTACCACTAAAGAAGCTAAATGGCTAGAAGCCCAAGCTATGGAAGTAAGTGCAAAAATTCAACTACTTGACCACCATGGTTCAGGGCAAAAAACGTCTGAGCAATATGCATGGTATATGTTAGACACAAATCGTTGTGCTACACTCATTACTTATGATTGGTTACAAAAACATCATGACTTTGATAAAGAAAATAATTTTGCTCAAATTGTTAAAGCCATCAATGCCATTGACATTTGGGTAAGTGATGACGAACTATTTGAATTTGGAAAAGTTGGTTTAGGTATGATTTCTGGAGCCAGAGAAATTAACCGTACTCTTTTTCCAGCCGAAGACAGAGCCTTAAAACTTTCACTTGTTGAAGCTATGAAGAACTATGTTGAAAAAGAAAATGCGCACATCGCGTTAGATGATGATTTACACCAAATCAAAAAGTCTTTCTTTAAACAAGAGGAAGATAACACTAAAGACAACCTAGCAGCCATCTATTTAACGCAATTACTAAGCGCTGACAAACAACGTCTTACTATTGAGTACCGTGGAAAAAAAGGTCTATTAGGTTACAACTTGGGGAATACTTCTATTTTAGGAAACACGTTCTTAGTTGAAAACCCTGACTACGACTTCTATATGGACATCAACTGGCGTGGAAACTTTTCTTTACGTTCTAACAATAAATTAGATGTTTCAAAAATGGCAGATGAAGTAGGAAATGGTGGAGGACACCCAAATGCATCAGGTGGTAAAATCAAAGAGTATAGAGACTCTTTTGTATATTCTGACATTAAAAACTTTGTTCAAAACTATATAGATGAGAAAACAGCCTAATATTTAAACTTAGTTTTCTTCTCAACATACCAAGATATGAGCTTCTTTAGCTCATACACTGTTCCCTCACGGAACAATAAAGATTAAATTCATACATCTTAGACCTCATTCATCCTCATAACTATTATTCACTATCATATTCATATATAATAATAAATAGTTATGAATAACTATTTATTATTAGGAAGAAATATGGCAAAAATTTGTAGTGGCGAGTGGATGAATCAACTAAAAGATGAGTGGAATGCAGATGCAGAAGTAAGTGGAGCATTGGCAGAAATTAATTTTTCATCAGTAATAGCTTGTGGATTTAAAGATGATGAAAAACCATCTGGTGTTTTCATTGTAGAAAATGGAATTTGTACGCGTGCTGGTGACTATGATGGGGAAGAAGTTAACTGGGATATGAGAGGAACACAAGCAAACTGGGAAAAATGGATTAAAAAGCCTTTAACCATGACAAGTATGGGTATGGCTGTGACAATGGGTAAACTAAAATTTGTAACAGGTGATTTCTCAGCAATGATTAAAAACCCAAAAATGGCTGTGCCATTTGTAAAAAGTTTTGGACTTATGTCTAAAATTGGTGGAGAGTAAACCCAACTCTACTCCTTCCCACATTATGTGGGAAAAAATCTACTTCTTTACGCTTTTAATAATGGCAACTTGTTTAAAAGTTTCTCACAATATTCCCACTGAGTTAAAGTCTCTTTCCATAAGGGTTTAATACTACTAACCCCAAAATAAGCTCCCAATACCATACCAATCGCAATTCCTCGTGAAGCATTATCGCCACCTACCATAGCATTGGCTGCAATTGCTTTGTTTAAACCATCTTCTTCATTCATGTACTTTAAAATAAAATAAACTGAACCAGGCAGTGTTCCTTGTGTTGGTGAAGCTTTACCAACTTTAATAGGTTCAGAACGTCCAACATCCCAAAGCATCGCCATAGACGTTAAAGCTAAATCATCACAAAACTGTTCTTTTGATAACTGAGAGTTTTTATCCGTTGCTTCTTGGTATTTGGCAATGGCTTGTTTTACTTTAGACTCAATAAATCCACCCATCTCAACAGCTACAGACTCAATAGCATCTGCTGGAGTCATACCATTTATAACCCTATGTGTCACACGTGCAAAAAATTCACCACCGTCTAAAGCATCTTTATCTTTGTGTGTAAACATAACTTGTCTCGAAACTTTAGCAATGGTCTCTTCATCATCATAATAAGCATGAGCAGCAACATGTCGAATGGCTGTAGCATTTGAAATCCCCCCTAAACGCTCAACAGGCACACCTTGTTTTACTTGGGCATATGTCTCTTTGGTCATCGTACATATCCACGAGCCCCAACCACTTTCTAAACGATTCATCCAATGAGGTAATAAAGCTTTTACATCAAACGCTCTAGGAGGATTAGAAATAGCAGCCAAATGTTCTAGAACCAGTACATTATAATCACCATAATCTGTAGTTCCCCCAGCAGACTTACCTGGATGATAGTTACGTTGTCCCCAACCGATACCATGTGTTTCACCACCCATCATCTCACCAGGTGACATAAACTTTTCAATCGTTTTATTACCATACGCAGCGTAGATTTTATGAGCATCATACTCATAGTGAGAACCAAGACAAAGTGCATCAGCAACTAATGCACCAAAAAATGCGCCCTCTATTGATTCTTTTTTCTTAAAATTAGACATAGTTTTCCTTTTTTATTTTATACTTAATCTTCATTAAGAGAATCAAAATAACTACCATCTCTATCAATAGTAATGATTTTTCCATCTTTGACAATTAAACTTACATACGCACCAGAAGTAGTATCCATTATAATCTCAGAATAAATTCCACTGAATCTATCATTCTCTTGATCTAGATGAATTTCTTTTACTTTATTAGTTCCTATTTCATCTAAATCAATATCTTGTTCATCTTTATTAAGTGCCATAACATGATTAAGCGCGATAATCATCCTATCAGAAATACCTGGTAAAGGTTTATGCTCTTGAAAAAATATAAATGGAATGTATTGATTAAATAAGTTTACAAATAATCGACAAGTTCCCATTTCAAACTCATCCCACTTCGTGTTCATTAAAATTTCTTTTCGTCCCATAATTCGCATAGTCTATCTACCTTTATAATTTTAAATGTATTTATCTCTTAATGTTCTAGATCTTAGAAACTACAGCTGAAAGTGTGAGCTTTGAAGCCCCTGCTTTTTCAAGTAATTCTTTTGCCTTAGCTATATTTTTAGCTAAAACTGTATCCTTCCCTGAAAGTGCTATAGCACCATCAACCATACATAAGACTTTCTCTTCACTTACATGAACATACCCACCATTAATCGCAACTTGTATGTCTAGTGAATCTTTATCTTCAATTCGAATAATACCAGCACTTAATAAAGAAAGAACAGCAGCATGTCCAGCTAAAACACCAAACTCACCTTCTCTACCAGGTAACGTTACAAATTGGACTTCAGTATCAAATACTACACCATCTGGCGATATAATTTCAAGTTTAATTAGTTCCAAGAGTAAGCCTTTAAAAGTTATTTAATTTTCTAGAATGCTGTGCATTATATCACATAGCTATGTAAAAGCATTCATTAGTATCAAATATATTTTTATATAAGGTAGAGGAATAAAAAGGAAAAAGAAAGGGGTATGAAATAGCAGTAAGCCAAAAAGGCTTACTAACTACAAGAAGTTATTTTTTGATAGTATCAAATTTATTTACTGCTGCTGCAACAGTCATTGTAGATGCCTGTGCTTTTTCAAGTAAATCTTTCGCTTTAGCTATGTTTTTAGCTAAGTTTGTATCGTCTCCTGAAAGTGCCACAGCACCGTCAACCATACATAATGTTTTTTCTTCTTCTACTTTAATGTATCCACCGTTAATCGCAACTTGAACTTCACGTCCATCTTTACGCTCAATTGTAACTACACCAGCATTTAAAAGAGAAACAATAGCAGCATGTCCAGATAAAACACCAAACTCGCCTTCGCCACCAGGAACGGTGACTTGTTTTACTTCATCATCAAAAATAACACCTTCAGGTGTTACAATTTCAAGTTTCATGAGTTCCATAATAAAACTCCTTAAGCTTTGTTTTTCGCTTGAATTTTCTCATTCTTAGCAATTGCTTCGTCCATGTTACCTACCATGTAGAAAGCAGCTTCACTCATGTCGTCGTATTTACCTTCAATAAGACCTTTGAATCCTGCAAGTGTATCTGCAAGCTCCACGTAAACACCAGGAGAACCTGTAAATACTTCAGCAACGTGGAAAGGCTGAGAAAGGTATTTTTCAATCTTTCTTGCTCTTTCAACAGTATTTTTGTCTTCTTCTGAAAGCTCATCCATACCAAGAA
>CACVAP010000102.1 GCA_902727895.1 uncultured Sulfurovum sp. | reverse complement strand
TTTGTGGAAGTAGCGCTTTAATTTCAGCAATACGATTGGCTGGAGCAGGGTGAGTTGACATGTACTCAGGTGGTGTTTCTCCACTTGCACCAAACTTTTCCCAGAATGACAATGCTGATCTTGGATTGTACCCAGATTTAGCAGCTAAAACTAAACCAATATGATCGGCTTCGTACTCCTGTGTTCTTGAGTGAGGTAACATAACACCCAGTTGTGTTCCAATACCAAAGGCTTGCATAACTGCTGCTGTTTGTACAGGTTGACCTCTACTTTGCATTACAGCACCTAAAACTTGTCCACCCATTTGTTGTAGTTGTCCAGAACTCATTCTTTCAGCTCCATGACGGGCTAATGCATGGGCAATCTCATGACCCATTACAGCTGCCAGTTCATCATCATTGGCTGCATATTTAAAAAGACCTGTGTAAACAAAAACTTTTCCACCAGGAAGACAGAAAGCATTTCCTTCTTCATCGTTATCAATTACAAAGAATTCCCATTGATAGTTAACTTTATGCAGTGCTTCTGTTGTTTGGGCAATACGTTGACCAATTCGTTTTACTTGTGCATTTTTTACTGGGTCTGTACTCACTTTCTCACTTTGTAGTACTTGTTTGGCACTTTCAAAACCAAGGGCTAATTCTTGGCTAGGTGAAACCATAATTAGTTGGTTTCTACCCGTGATGGGTGCTTTAGAACATCCTATGAATAAAAGTGCTAAAATGGCACCAGAAATTATTTGTTTTACAGTTTGTTTCATGAAAATCCTTTTGTGTAATGAACTTATTATATCTAAGATAATTTTTAAATACAAGAGGAGTATTAATGTTTAATATCGTGTTAGTAGAGCCACAAATTCCACCCAATACAGGTACAATAGGTAGGCTTTGTGTAAACCTAGGAGCAACATTGCATCTTATAAAACCTTTGGGTTTCGACATTGATGACAAAGCAGTAACAAGAGCAGGGCTAGACTATTGGAAAGACTTAGACTTGGTAGTTTGGGAGAGTTTTGATGAGTTTTTAGTAGCCCATCCTATAGGTGAAAACTCACATTTAGCGACCACAAAAACAGACAAACTTTACTTTAATGCTGAGTTTAAAAAAGATGATTTTATACTTTTTGGTTCAGAAACAAAAGGCATAAGAGAAGATGTACTTTTAGCTAACAAAGAACGATGTGTTACTGTACCTATGGGTGGTAAAGGGCGTAGTTTAAACCTAGGTGTTGCTACAGGAATTGTAACCTATGAAGCACTAAGACAAAACTATGATGGTTTTGAAAAAATCACCATTGCAAATACCTTAGAGGAGAACTAAATGCCTATTGGCGACATCTTGTATATTATTGCAATTGTTTTGTTTTCCATTATGACATTTGCGATTATAAGAGGGAACTTCCAACGAAAGTTTGATAAGAACGGACACCGTCATGATTTAAAAGACAAGAAAACAAAAGAAGATAAGTAGTTATTGTAGTTTAATTAGTATACTATAAGTTCACTTTTCAAAAAAGGAAAAAAAGATGAAAAATAGACTACTAAAAACACTTATGCTTTTAGCATTTTTACTTACAACAGCGTTAGCAGGTACATGGATAAACATTACCATTAATTCTAATGATGTAACACTTTCAGATTTGGCATCGTCGTATTATGGGGATGCGTCGGAGACAGAGGTGATTTATAATGCCAATAGAGATGTGATTGGGGAAAATCGTCAATTAAGTTCTGGGATGGAATTAGAAATCCCTGTTACTGAAAAGTTTAGAGATCAACCTGAGCATTTAGGTTGGAGATAAGCTTTTAACTGTTCCTCAAATATTTGAGGAACAGCTTTAGTTAGAATTACTTACGAAGCTTACCAGCAATCATAAGACGTAAAGCATTTAATTTAATAAACCCTTCTGCATCTGACTGATCATAAACATCATCTTCTTCAAATGTTGAGTGTGCCTCTGAGAAAAGTGACTTTTCTGATTCACGTCCTACAACCATTACATTACCTTTGTAAAGTTTTAATCTTACCGTACCTTCCACATGCTCTTGGGTTTTGTCAATAGCAGCTTGAAGCATTTCACGTTCTGGTGACCACCAGTAACCGTTGTAGATAAGTTTTGCATAACGAGGCATAAGCTCATCTTTCATGTGTGCAGCTTCACGGTCAAGCGTAATAGACTCAATGGCTCTATGCCCTTTAAGCATAATAGTTCCACCTGGAGTTTCATAACAACCACGTGCTTTCATACCAACATATCGGTTTTCAACAATGTCAATTCTACCAATTCCATGTTTGTTACCATAAGCATTAAGTTCTGTTAAAATGGTCGCTGGAGACATAGCTTCACCGTTAATAGAAATTGGGTCACCATTTTTGTACTCAATACTAATGTATTCAGCTTGGTCAGGTGCATTTTCTGGAGAAACTGACCATAACCACATGTCTTCGTCTGGTTCTTTAGATGGATCTTCAAGAACTAAACCTTCGTAAGAAATATGTAATAGGTTTGCATCCATAGAGTATGGAGAAGCTTGACCTTTTTTCTTTTCGATTTTAATACCATGTGTTTCAGCATAAGCCAAAAGTTTTTCACGAGAGTTTAAGTCCCATTCTCTCCAAGGTGCAATAACAGCAATGTCTCCATTGAGTCCAAGGTAACCTAGTTCAAAACGTACTTGGTCATTTCCTTTTCCTGTTGCTCCATGACTTACAGCATCAGCACCTGTTTCAGCTGCTATCTCAATCTGCTTTTTAGAAATAAGAGGTCTTGCAATAGAAGTTCCAAGAAGGTATTCACCCTCATAAATAGTGTTTGCTCTAAACATTGGAAATACAAAGTCTTTTACAAACTCTTCACGTAAATCTAAAATAAAGATATTTTCAGGTTTAATCCCCATGTCCAACGCCTTTTGACGTGCTGGTTCAACCTCTTCACCTTGACCAAGATCTGCTGTAAAAGTTACGACTTCACATTTATATTCATCTTGTAACCATTTTAAAATAATACTTGTGTCAAGCCCACCAGAGTACGCTAAGACAGCTTTTTTTATCTCTCTTTTTGCCATAAATATGCCTTATAAAAATTTAGTGAAATTTTAACATATTTAAATGCTTATTTGGCTTTTTTTATGTTCCTCAAATGTTGACCATAAGAATCTGTAAAGTCATGTACGCCAGATTTGTTTTTCATAAAATATAAATAGTTCGTTTCTTTAGGATTTAATGCAGCTTTTATGGCTTCTATAGAAACAGAGCAAACAGGGTAAGGTGGCAGTCCTTTGTTCTTGTAAGTATTGAAGGGTGAAGGGTCTGTTCTAATACGCTTTGGCGTTACTTTTACGTGAGAATACTTTCCATAGTTAAGTGTCCCGTCCATTTGTAAAGGCATGTCTATTTTTAAACGGTTATAGACGACAGAAGCCACAATGGGCATCTCTTCATTGTTTGCAGCTTCTTTTTGAACGACAGAAGCGATGGTTAGGATTTTTAGCCACTCTTTTTTGTCGTATTGTTTTAGATGTTCAAGTGCTAGTGCTTTATATTTCTTCTCAGTTTGTGCTACCAAAGTGTGGATGAGCTTTTTTTCAGAAATATTTTTAGGAAGGTGGTATGTCTCAGGCATAATTCCAGATTCTTTGTAGCTAGCGTATTCGCTGTAAGCATCTTCAAGTTTAGTAACATTTAGTTTGTGTTCTTTTGCCAGCTCTTCTAAAAATACAGGACGTGTTTCACCAGGAATAAGTGTCACAATGTCTATGGCTTCTTTAGCTGAACTGAGCTTTTTTAAAAAATCAATACGACTCATTTTTTCTTCTCCAATGAGTAGAGTACCACTTTTAGGAGCATCTAAAACATAAGCAAGAAGATAGGTATCTAACTTGGTTAAGGCATAACCTTGCTGCTTTAAATGTTCTACTACTTTGGTTACAGACCCTTTAGGTAAAACTACAGTCTTCGTAGTTTTTATAGGAATTGTAAAGTAGAAAATAAGTGAGATTAATACCAAAATAATCAGCATAAAAACTTTAGACGATATCGTGTATAGAAGCTTAAATAAATTCATAAAATTATTATACTGATTTATTGTTAATAAGAGTTATGGTTATTTCTTCTAGCAATTTCATGTAGGCTTCTTCCATTGCTTTCATCATGTTCTGAATGTCAGGAGTAGTAGCTACGCTTGTTTCAAAGTGTTTAATCTGGGTGCTTCTATTTTCTAAATCCATTATTTTATAATTGGCTTTAAGTACAACTTCTGTATTTGATGCTATAAACCTTTTAATATCTACAGCCACTCTTCTTTTTGTTTCATTATCACTATCCCACGGATATAGGTGAACATTCGGATTGTTCATGGATTGCTGTAAGTACTCAATGAGTATATCTGTTAACTTCTTTTCCATGGGTATTAACCAATGTGCTTTGTCCACAAGTTCGATTTGGTAGGGAGTGATTTGTCTTACAACTTTATGTTCTTTTAGATATTTAGGGACAAGAACTTTAACAACATCTATGGATTCTAAGGAGGTGGTTTGGGCTACTACGTTGATGTTTTCACCTAAAGTATAAAACTTTTTAGAACCACAAGCTGTAAATAGTAGCATTGATAGTAAAAGTACTAATGTTTTCATTATTCATCTCCTAATATGAGGGCATTCGATTTACGTTCAAGTGTTTTACTTACTTTACCCATAGATTCTGCTGTTATGGTAAGTTCTCTTAGGGTTAAGGAAAGTTCATCTGAGAACTTTGAATTGGCACTGTAATCTTGACTTAAAGTTTTTACTTTTTCTAAGGTAGAAATGACTTCATTGAGGGTCATTTGCAAGGTAGCTGGAAGTTCTTGTAGAGACTCTTGTTCCGTGAGATTATTAATATTTTTAGCTGTGGCATCAAAACTTAAAAGGGTTTTGTCAAGCGTACGAATGGTCTTTTTTAAATTTTGTAAAATATCCGTTATAGGTTTTTCATTGTTCTCAATAATGTCTGTGGCTGAGTTAACCAGTTTTTCAAGTTCAAGTTTTCTTACTTTAACAACAAGGGCTTCAATCTCTTTTAATATATTTGTTTTTTTCTTCTTTTTTATTGTAGGGAAAAGTATAAAATCGCCAGAATGAATAAGCTTTTCATTTTTACTTTTATCAAAAACTAAGTTGATAAATTGCGAACCAATGAACGGTAGCGTACTTCTTAATTGCGCTCTAAGCCCCTCATTAACAAGTTGTTCTATAACTTCTTCTCCATCTTTTTCGCTGTTTTCTTCTGAAAAGCCTTTAGTATGAATGATTGCATAAACTTCTGACTTTATGCTCTTAGACTCAGCATGAAAATGACTCGATATATCAATAATAGAACCTACTTGGAACCCATTAAACTCAATAGGTGAACCAATTTCTAGTTGAGAAATACGTTCATTGAAATGAAATTTGTATACTTTGTCACTCGCACCACTCATAAGGTGTTTTGCTTTCATTTGATTTAGGTTTTTATAGAGTGGGAAGAGGTGACCTTTTGTTAGCTGTAAATGGGCATCATCTCTTAAGCTTTGAGTTGGTGTATAGATAGAGATTCCTCCTCTTGCAATTTGAGAGAGGGAAGCAACATTTAGATCAAGCTTGCCTTTTGAAACGTCAACGGAAACAGAAGAAGTGGTGTAAAATTGACTTTTACTATTGATGTACTTGGTATATTCTTTATCAATAAAAATTACAAAGTTTACTTTTCTTCCGTCAGGGGCAATACCGACACGTTTAACTTTACCAACTTTCATCATTCTATAGTAGACATTAGAGTCTTTTTTTAGATGATAAGATTGGGGTGCAGAGAGTAGGTAAGTTTTACCCTCGGAGTTTTCTGCTGGTGCTTCTTCTAAACCTTTGAAATGCTTTTCTGTATTTTCACTTTTTGTGGCTTTAAGTTCAATGTATGAGCCTGAAAGAAGTGTGTCAAGCCCTGTAATACCACTGGAGTCAACATCAGGATGGACAATCCAGAACTTTGCTGATTTATTGAGGTACTTTGAAACATCTTTGTTCATACGTATTTGTACTGTTACGCCATCACCTTTTTCTGAGAGCGAGACATTTTCCACCGTACCAACAATGACATTACGTAGTTTTACATGACTTTGTTTGGCAACTAACCCAGCATTTTCTTGAAATTCTATGGTGACGAGTGGTCCTACTTTTGCGTAGTATTGAAATGCTAACCATAAAGCAATGACCATGGCAATGAATGGCACCATCCAAATGGTGGTTAAGAGTTGTATGCCTTTTGACTCTTTGATTTTAGGGGCATTGTATTTACTATGAGGCATGAACGTTGTTTCCTTTTTCATAATTTATGATGAGTCTTGTGTCAAAAGAGAGTGCTGATAACATGGTAAAAAAGACCATGAGTGCAAAAGCCGTTGCGCCAGTTCCAGGATATATTTGAACGCCTGAGAAATGAATGAGTACAGAGAGTATGATGACCACAAATACATCTACCATTGACCAAGGTCCAATGGACTCGGTGATGTAAAATATTTTATGCTTATCGAGTAGGGTTGAATGGGTTTTATATTTAGCTGCAATGAGTAAGTAAATAATGAGTAAAAATTTCAAAAGAGGAACAACCACAGACGCGACAAGAATAATAATGGCTACAGGGTAAGAACCCAGCTCCCAAAGGTGAATAATTCCTCCTAAAATGGTACTGTCAGAGTTTGTTCCAAATTGCTTGGTACTTAAAATAGGGTAAAGATTAGCAGGAATATAAAGAATAATAGCCGTAATTAAAAGTGCTAAGGTTCTGTTGTATGAAGCATGTAGTGAAGGGTTAATTTTACTATGACAGCGTCTACAGTTGTGGGTAATACTATTATCGTAGTTGACTGTTTCACAAATGTGACAACGTATGTAATGTTCATTCTTCATCTATTTGTCCATATATTTTGCTGTGTATTGCCCAGAGGTCATGAAAACTTAGATTTTTTGTAATGATTATATCGAGAATCAAGGTGAAAATAAAAGCCACAAAGGCAACGCCTAATTCTATGTTAGCAATATCAAAAAGTTTGACCATAGCGACTAAAAGAGAAATGAAAAAGATATCTACCATGTTCCAAGGTTTAAGATGTGCCAAGAGAATGAGTAGACGCTTACTTAAGTAGGCTGCTTTGCCTACTTTCATAAGGAAGAGTAGTAAAAAGGTTGCAAACAGTATGCCAATGGGAAAAATAACAATGATAAATAGAAACAATAATCCCACAACATATTGTTCATGTTCAAGAATAACCACAAACAAAGAGCTTAAGGTAAGACTCTGTTCTAGTCCTTGTATATTGATGTTAATGATATTGAAATTGAAAGCAACAAAAAGAGAGATACTGGCTGTAATCACAAGAGCTAAGGTACGCTCTATCATGTCATGGTCTTGCTGGTAAAGCAGTACATTACATTCTGAACAATAGGCTTTTGTTTTGTTCTCTAGTTTCACTTTCTCATGTAAGGTATGGCACTTCTTACAAATGATAAGTTTATCCAACTCATGTTCTTTAATCATGTATAAATTATAGCATATTTTTATGTTATGATTTTACCATGAAAAAAGTAGCCATAAGATTTTCCATAGATGAGCATGTTGAGTTTGATACCTTGCAGAACCTAGCACAGCATATGCAACGTTTTATTATTGAGGGTGATTATAAAACGACAACTATTATGGTGCAACTAACAGCCAATGAACGTATTGAACTGGACATTGGTATGGAAGAAAACATGCCAGAGTTCACAGAATTTATAGAAGAATTTGATGAAGAATTTGATGAAGAGAACATCGAGTATGAACTCTACAAAAGTGTTAATGGCGACTGGGATAAGTGTGAACTAGATGATTTAGAATTAAGTAGAGTACCAGGATGGATAACCAATCTCGTAGGTGTAAATATTCTTTGGTATGGAGTCATGACTTTTTTACAATTTTTCTTTATTTATGAATGGTACAGTGAAACATACGAATGGGGTGGCATAGTGTCAACTGTTGCAGCTTTCTTTACAGCATTGGTACCAATATTTGGTTCTTTAGTCGCCTATTGGTCTGTAACAGAGCTTTCAGATTGGGAGAGCTATAAAGCTTTCTGGGCATTTTTTGGTTACTACTTACCTCTGATAAGTTTCTTTCTTTATTTAGGTTGGTTACTGCTTAAAGCTTTTTATGGTGACCGTTGGTATCGGTTTTGGCATTCGGAATTTAATTAACAATTATTATGTTATATTTCGCGAAAGATTTAAGGAGAGATAAATGCACAAAGAATTAAAAGGCTGGTTAGAGTGGTTAGGCATAGAAGAACCTCAGCTCACAGCACTACATGGCGATGCAAGTTCAAGACGTTATTATCGTGTTGAGGGACAATCTCCAGCATTGATTGTGATGGATGCTTCAGATGACAAAGAATCTGTGCCTACTTTTATTGGGATAAATTGGCGACTTAGTGATGGAAAAGTACGTATTCCTGGTATTCGTTCTTATGAGTTAGATAAAGGATTTATCTTGTTAGAAGATGTAGGTACTAGCCATTTATATGATAAATGTTCTTCTGCTTACTATGAAAAAGCCATCAAAACTTTGGTGACCATGCAAGAAGCTCCTCATGAAGGCTTAGAGCCATATGACCACGGTTTTTTACTCCAAGAGATGAACCTAATGTTGGAGTGGTATTTAAAAAAACATTTAGGTCAAAAAGTAGAGTGTGTAGAGGGACGAACGCTGTTAACAAGTTTTATGCTTATTGCTAAAGAAGTATTGGCTCAACCTCAAGAAATTTTTGTGCATCGTGATTATCATTCAAAAAATTTAATGATAGACAGTAATGATGAATTGGTTGTTATCGATTTTCAAGATGCAAAGTCTGGTGCATTAACGTATGATTTAGTCTCTTTACTTCGTGATGCTTATGTTGTCCTTGATAAACGTGAACGAAAAAGATTAATCTTACTATTTAAAAAGCTAAAAGGCATAGAGGTTGATGATGAAACTTTTATGCGTTGGTTTGACTTTACAGGTCTTCAACGACATATTAAAATCTTAGGTATTTTTGCACGTTTGAGTATTCGTGATGGGAAAGATGCTTATTTAGAAAATATTCCTCTTGTTTTAAAATACATTTTAGATGTAGCTGCTGAGTATCCTGAGCTTGAAGGTTTAGCAGCTATTTTAACACTTGATGAGAAAGATTCTGAAGGGTTTAACTTTTAGTAGACTAAGCTTATCTACTCTTAAGCCTAACAAATGTAAAACCTTTACATGACAGTTGATAACCTTAAAGTTGAAAGTAAATACCTTTCACTAGACAATGAATTTTATGAGTTCACCCAAGCAACACCACTTGATGAACCTTACTTAATTAGTTTCAATCCTAAAGTGGCAGAACTAATAGACCTTGATAAAGAAAGTGTAGATGACCCTCGTTTTCTAGAACTACTAAACGGAACTTTTACGCCCGAAACAGCCAAACCTTTTTCCATGTGTTATGCAGGACATCAGTTTGGACACTATGCCCAACGCTTAGGAGATGGAAGAGCCATAAACCTCGGAAGCATCAATGGCTGGCACTTGCAAACCAAAGGAAGTGGGGAAACAGCTTTTTCACGTACAGCAGATGGTCGTGCAGCCTTACCTTCTTCTATTCGTGAATACCTCATGAGTGAAGCAATGTATCACTTAGGCATTCCTTCTACACGTGCTGTTGGTATTATTGGTTCCCAAACAAAGCTTTTACGTAATGGCATAGAAAAAGGAGCTGTGGTGATGCGTATGTCATCCTCTTGGGTACGTTTTGGTACGTTTCAATACTTCTCTTATTTTAAAGAATATGAAAAATTAAAAGCTTTAGCTGACTATGTCATAGAAGAGTCTTACCCTCATTTAGAAAATGATGAAGACCGTTATTTTAAACTTTTTTCTGAAGTTGTTGATGCTACAGCCAAGCTCATAGCTGGTTGGCAAGGCATAGGTTTTTGTCATGGTGTTATGAATACAGATAACATGTCCATTGCAGGGTTAACCATAGACTATGGACCTTTTTCAATGCTAGACGATTATGACTTTGGTTTTGTTTGTAACTCTACAGATAAAGCTGGTCGTTACGCTTATGGAGAACAACCGAATGTCTCTTATTGGAACCTGACGAAACTTGCTTTAGCCTTTGCACCTATTGCTGACAAAAAAAGAATGGAAAAGAAATTGGATGACTATGGTGAATTTATTTACCCCAATGCCTACATAGAAGTGATGCGTAAGAAACTTGGTTTAGAAGTGGAATCAGAAGAAGATATGACACTTATTACCGAACTGGTAGGGACATTACAAGATGCTTATGTAGACCATACTAATTTCTTTAGAGTACTTAGCCATTACGATGGGGAAAGAATGTCTCTGTTTGAACTAGCCATGAATCCAGTAGCCATTGATGAATGGTTAAATCTTTATGATGCACGTTTAGAAAAAGAGTCTTTTAGCCATGAAGAGCGTCAAGAAAAGATGCTAAAGACAAACCCTAAATATGTTTTAAAAAACTACATGCTTGCCGATGCCATTGCTTTGGCTAAAGGTGGGAATTTATCTAGGGTAGAGGAGTTATTATACCTTGCTCAACATCCTTTTGATGAGTTACCTGAGTTTGAAAAGTTTGCTGTGGAGACACCTGAACATTATAAGAATGTTACGCTTTCTTGTTCTTCGTGATAGGAGAGAGTTTTACTCAAATTCTTTTCTACCAATAACTCTAATAATGGTAATGAGTAGAAAGTTATTCTTTTTTAGTTTACAGTTCTTCTATTTGTTGAAGTATTAATTCAGTTTCATATACTAAGTTCTCCAATGCTTTTATTGCAACTTGACTAGATTTATTCATCTCAGCAGTTAGAAAGTTTTGTTGTAAACCTTTTTTGAAGAGTGATGTTGAATGAATCATTAAATTTAAAGCAGGTGCTTGCTTCATAAATTCTGTTTTATAAAAAGAATGAATGAGTTCTACTTTAACATTTGTTGTTAGTTCAATTATTTTTTTAATGGAATTAAATATATCTTGTCTTGAATCTGATAAAATTGATAATTGGGAATTAATAAAGTTTGCATACTTCATAGTATCATTACTTAATAATTTAAAAATCTTTTGAACTTGACTCATATTTTTTTGATTACTTGATTTCTTTAATAAGTTAATTTCATTTGCACTTTTTGTTATTAAATCATTGTATACCTTTTGTCTTTGAGAAACGAATTTCAGAATAGAAGATATGTCTTGCAGTCTTTTTGTTGTGATTTTCATATAATCTACTGCTCCATAATATTCACTTTCATCAGGGGTATACTTATTGATTCTCGTAGTTAAATTAGTAGTATCCTCATTTTTTTGTACATATCTATTTATGGCATCTTCAAAAGTTTTTCTAGTTGCATAATCAGCACTAACTGTTCCTTCTCCTGCTCTATAAAGTAAAGTATCTTTTGAGAATTGTCTCAATTTTTCTTTGAGTATTATAAGGTAAGGATGAAAAGGAATTGTAATTACAACAATATTTTTAGAGGAAATCATAAACTTTTCTATCGTTAAATCATGAATTGCAGGAGTAGCATATTTTTGAAGATTTTGAAGTAATTGTTTTTTAATAGTTTCAAGATTACTTTCAGTTTCTACATCATATAGTTCATTACCATTTGAATTCTCTTTAATTCCAATAATAAGATAGGAAGGATGTCCAATGGTATGTATATTACCATTTGCTAATGCAATAATATCTTTAATTAATTCAGTTTTTAGCTCTTCTTTTTTATACCATTGTCTTTTAAAATCTAATTTTGGACTTTCGTTTTTTGCTATTAAAGTATGTACTTCATTTATTGTCATATAACTCTTTTGTTTTTAACTGAATATATTATAGCAAAGTTAAGATACTTAAATCTTGATATAAAATACCTGCTATAATCAAACTATGAACTTCCAAAAACTAGACCAACTAAAAAATAAATTAGATACTCGTCGACCTTTAGAGGATAGCATTGTTAAAAACTTAAGAGAAGATTTAATCTTAAGATGGACATACAATTCTAATGCTATTGAGGGGAATACTTTAACACTTAATGAAACTAAAGTAGCACTAGAAGGTATAACGGTTGGTGGGAAAAGTTTACGAGAACATTTTGAAGCTATTAACCATAAGGAAGCCATTTTATTTTTAGAGTCTTTGGTTGAAAAAGATGAGGTGTTGAGTGAATATACCATTAAGTCACTTCATGCCCTTATTTTAAAGAATGTTGATGATTTTAGCTTTGAAGTTCCAAGTCAAATGGAAGCATTTATTGATTGGTATAAAAATGAGGCTCAAACATTACATCCTATAGAGAGAGCTTGTCGTGTGCATGTTGATTTTGTAGGCATACATCCTTTTATTGATGGAAATGGACGAACCTCAAGATTGCTTATGAATTTTGAACTAATGAAAAGTGGTTTTCTTTCTGAGTGAAGAAATAATAGGGAATTTACAAAACTAATACCCTTTAACTTTATTAAGTTATAATCATATATAAAACTATAAAGGAAGCCTACTATGCAAACTTTAACCATAAATGTTGATGATGGGTATCTTGATCAAATTCTTAATTTTTTGCAAAATATTCCTCAAAATAAAAGAGAAATTTTTCATCATCAGAAAATAGATATATCAAATAGTAAATCTATTGTGCCAGAAAATAATTTTTTACTTTTATTAGAAAATGGTCCTACTATTTTAGAAAATGAAGCAAAGAATTGGGAGCAAAATATTAAGGATGGATATAAGTCTTGGAAAATAGAAGAGTTTTAATAGATACATCTATCTTTATAGAGTATTTTAGAAAAGAGAACAAACAGAAGACTCTTCTTTACCGTTTGACAAAAGAGGGTTATACTTTAATAACTTCTGCTATCTGTTATTTTGAGTATATGTCAGGTTCAAAAAACAGAGAGTTTGATAAACTTCTTTTTGAAAATGTTGAGGTGCTTTCATTTGATAAAAATCAAGCCTATATCGCTTCAAAAATTTATCAAGACTTGAAAAAGAAAAACACTTTAATTGAATTTAGAGATATTTTAATTTCGTCATCTGCTATCGCACAAGAGATACCCCTTGCCACATTAAATAGAAAACATTTTGAACGAATAGAAGCGTTATCTTTACTAAAAATATAAACAATGGTGAGGTTGAGAGTCACTTGGCTTATTATGATGCTTTAGAGGCTCATACTTTAGGTGATTATGAACCCTTTTATTGCTTTGGTTTCTTTGTTAGTTGAGGAGAGTTTTGAGCCTTATTGGTTTGTTTTAGGTGTGCAGACAATAAATCATCTTGAAATTCTGAAGAGACCTTCATAGACTGTTCATTTTAAAAGAGTATACTTTCTTTTCATCAAAAATTCAAAAGGAATAACTTTTCATTAACAAACTTTTAAAATCTTCTCTCACCCTAGCTATCTTACTTGGACTCAATGCCTGTGGAGGTGCTAGCTCATCAAATAATACTGCTGATACTGATACTACGGATGAGGTATTACCTTCAACTGTAACAACAGCACTTGACTCAGACAAGTCTACACTGACTCAAGATCTTAAAGATTCTATTACTTATATGTACAATGAAGAAAAGTTAGCCAAAGATGTTTATTTAAATGTTTATGAAAAACAACCCTTGAAACAGCTCTATAACATTGCGACTAAGTCTGAAACTAAACATGAAGATGCTGTGAATGAATTGGCAATCAAATATGATTTAAACATTACCCTTTATCCAGATACAGAAGTACCTTACGATAAAAAATCATTAGATGCTTATGGCAGTGGAGAATACCCAGTGGTAGCGATTCAAGAACTCTATGACGTGCTTTATGATAAAGGAATTCAATCAAGTAAAGATGCTTATGAAGTAGGTTGTATGGTTGAAGTAACAGATATTGATGATTTAGATAAATACATTGTTCAAGCAACTAGCAGTAACGCTTCTGATGTCTTAGCTGTGTTTAATTTTTTGAGAGATGGTAGTTATAATCACTATTGGTCATTTGATACAGGTTTAAAAAGTATCGGTGTATCAGAAGGTTGTTGTTCTTTAGGGTCAACATATTGTCATCCTGAGTATCCTAAAAAATAGGAAAATTTACTTTGGGTTCACTTATGATTATTATTAACTGTTATGAAAGTAACAATAACAATCGTGAGATTTTCTTAAAGTTATTGTATTTAAATTACTTATAGTAATATATTATGTTATATAATTTAAAACTAAGGAATTTATTATGAAATTTAAACTTATTTTGATTGTAGTTTTATTTGGAACTTCTCTAAATCTTTCTGCTAAAGATGGTGTTGCCTTTATGCATCCATTTGGTGAGTTACGGGTCTATTTTAAAGACTGGCTTGTAGTCTGTGCTGACAAAGGTGAGGGTGAATGTCGGATGGTGAACTATGTAAACAATAATACTAACATAAAAACAGGTTTTTTTGCAGACAGTCGTTTGACAATCATTCCAGCTCGGGCAAGTAAGCTAGCATTAATTGATTTTTTTCATAGAGATGCACCTTCACTTATAGATAGCATTAGAATTACTGTCGATAGAAAGAAGTTTTCATTTGCTGCTGTAGATTATGAAACCCCTGAACATAACAAGATGATGGAGACCTATATACTCCATAATCAAACGCAATTAAATACAATATTTGAAGCTTCAAAATCTGCTAGATGGCTTACTTTTACTTATGCCTATGATGAGAATAAGCATAAAAAAGTACGATTTTCTTTGAGAGGCTTTACAAAAGCATGGGCTTTTATAGAGAAGCAAACTAAACTGTAAGTTGACTAATGGTCACTTTCAGTGTATATGATTTATCAGGTGTCAAGAGAACAAAGTCCTTTAAGGCATTGGCTGTTTCCAAACATACCATAGTTTGGTAGCCGTCATCTTGCATGTCTGCCATGGTTTTTGCTTTTTCTTCCCATGGATTCCAAATAACTAAAGACTTAGAACCTTCAGAATTTAACTCTATTTTTCTTTCAGCATCTTCTAAAATAGTCTTAGCTGAACCATCAAAATAGACTCTGTCAACTTCTTCTTCTATTTTAAGAACACCGTGTTGTTTTGCTAATTCTCTTTCTAAACTATCATAGTAAATCGTATTGTTTAAACCTTTTATAGATACATTATTGATATCTGAAACATTGAAATAGCTATGTAGTGCTTGGGTTACTTCAAAGGGTTCTGTATCATGATTGGTTGTTGTAATGCTCATGCTGAGTTCTGAACCAATAACGACATCAAGTGTAATTGCAAAATGGTAATCCCATAGTTTTACTGTTTCACTATTGTCTGTTAGCTGTAATTTTAGGTGGGTAGAGCCATCTTCTAAATCCTCTTCTGAAAGGAGTTTCCAGTTTTGGTTTCTTGCAAATCCATGTTGAGGAAGGTTAGCATCTTCTGTATTTGGACCAAACCATGGAAAACAGATGGGTACACCACCACGAATGGCTTTTCCTTTTTCAAAGTGTGCTAAGTCAGAAAGCCATAAAAGAGGCTCTTTGTTATGTGCTTGGTAGTGAAAAAGGTGTGCGCCTTGTAGGGCTATTTTGGCTTCGGCATGAGTGTTTTTAATTTCTATGTATTTGAAGCCATTTTCAAGTTCTTTATGGGTGGTGTTTTTACTTCTTTTTATAATGGTACTTAAATTAAAAGGGTTAAAGTTTTTTTCTTTATAGGCTTCAAGTTTATCACGTTTGTCCATGTCTTTTGCCCAGTCTTTCAGCTCATTTCTCTCATGTTTATACTCCATAACAGGAACCGACATACCACAGCTTGACTCAACGGCATAGATGTTAAACTCAAAGATATCTCGAATAAGTGCTTCATTGATATTAAAAAGACTAAGATACTCTTGGTATTTACTGTCTTCTTTTCCAATAACATTTGCTTTACAAAAGATGCGAACAATTAACGCTCCACCTTCAAAGGCATTAAAAACTAAGGTAAATTCACCATCATTCACAGCATCTCTATGAGTTCGGTTCCCACTCCCTGGGTAACTGGCATAAACTAATTTGTTTTCATCTATGACTCGAATGGTATCATAGCCTTTAGGAGAGAGGTTGACCTCTTTGTCACTGCAAGAGGCGATGTAAAAAAGTTTCTGTTTTTGTATGAATTCTATGTCTTGTGGTTTTAGTGCTTTGTATTGTTTTCCCATTGAGTGTCCTTATTTAGTTTTTATTGATTGATGTAGGCATCTTTACAACCAATGAGTAAAAAGTTGAGTATGAGTAGTGTAAAAATGAGTTTGTGCCATTGTTAATGGCTTGTCTTCTTTATTGGATTATGGAGGATAGGCTTAACTAATAAACCCCATACTTCCTCCATCTTTATTCTTCTTAAGTTTCTGCTCTTCTTTAAGCCGTTTAATAAATTCTTCACAGGAATCAATTTTTTGAAATTTACTCTGTCTTGTTATCGTAGCAAAATCCCCTGGTGAGAGCTTCTTGAATGAACGAATGGTATGTAACTCATTGGTTGTTGGGGCTTCTATGTTTAGCTCTTTGGCATAGGAGATGAAGATCTTTTCTAATTGTTCAGGGGCTAGGGTTTTGAACTCTAGCTTTAAATCAAAACGGCGTAAACTTGCTTGGTCTAAATGCTCGATTAGGTTGGTGGTAGCAATAAAAATACCATCAAATTTTTCCATTTGAACGAGCATTTCATTTACCTGTGTGAGTTCCCAATTTACTTTGGCTTGACCACGTTCTGCTAGGAAACCATCTACCTCATCGAAAATTAGTACAGCTTCTTCTTCCATAGCTTCTTTAAAAGCATTGGCAATGTTTTTTTCAGTTTCACCCACCCATTTACTTATGAGCGATGATCCTGACTTAATGACAAAAGGTTTGTCTAACATTTTAGCGATGTGTTTGGCAAAAGCACTTTTTCCTGTTCCTGAAGTACCATAAAGACAAAGTCTAGCAGAAGAATGACCTTTAATTCCTTCTACGAGTTCTTCCAGTTTGGTGTCGGTATTTACAAACTCTAAAGAGTAGTTTGCTGGTAAGTCTGCTGATTTATTTTTGTTGACCTCTTCGTAGCCTTGTGCTTTTAGCGTGTTGTTAAGCAGTTGCATAAAGGCGTTGCTTTTTTGTTTTTCAGGTAAATGCTCAGCTACTTTAACAGCAGAAGAGATGAGTGCAGGAGCAATGTTTTCATGTTCAGATAAAACTTCAATCTCTTTTTTGTTTAGTATGTTGTTAGAGTATTTTTTAATAATCTCTTTACGTTGGGTCTTAGAAGGAATAGGGAGTTCAATACTCATGTCAAAACGTCTTATGATCGCATTGTCTATGCTTCCAATGTTATTGGTGATCCAAATGGTTGGTACGTTATTGGTTTCTAGTACCTTATTTATCCATGCTTTGTCAGACTGTTGTTTTGGCATCATGAAGAAGCCACCTTCATAGCTTTCAAATACATCTTCGGCTTCATCATACATGAGTAGGGTTCGGTTATTAAAAAAGAGTGCTTGGGCTGTTTTATAGAGACGCAGTCTTGCTTCCCCTTCTATTGGGTCACCATCTGAGTTGGCATAGCTTACCTCATAGAGTTTGGTACCCAGTACCTCAGCAATGGTTTTAGAAAGTTCTGTTTTTCCTGTTCCTGGTAGACCATAGAGTAAAATGTTTACACCTGCTAATTTACTGTCGAGTGCTTTGTTTAAAAAAGGCATTAAAATTTCTAAGTCACTCTTTATGTATGAATAGTCAGAAATGTTCAATGTACCTTTGTCTGAAAGGCGTACCGAGTCTTTTATCATTTCGGTGATGTCTTCGTTGAGGTTTAGCATGTTGTCAGCAAACTCATAGTTAATGAGGCGTAGTTTAGAACCTAAAGAGTAGTTTTCTTCAGAGTGTAAAATAAGCAATGCCGAACGACTAAACGTAGAGTGTGCTGCAAACATTTCATTTATTTGTTCTATGGGTATGTCTAGAAGTACGTTTAAAATACGTTTTGCACGTGAAGAGTTTAACTCTCCTCCTAACATACTGAGTGCATTGTCTAACATGTCATATTGTTTTAATAAAATGACAAATTCTAAAACTTGTTTTTCATAGGGTGTTAGTAATATAAGTTCAGAGAGGTGTTCTATGTTTTGACGTAACAAATCAGAAGAACCAAAAGGTGCTTTTTTTCGTAGTGCTTTAAGACGTTTTTTGAGCAGCAGTAGAGGTTCGGTACGGTTAAAGTCATCGTAGTCAAATTCAACGTATTTCGCCAATCCTAAAAACGTTGCCATATCTTCATGTTCAAAGTCATTGTCAGAATCTATAAAACGCTTATGCCCACCCATCTCAATGATGATTTTTAGTATCCAGTAGGTTATTTTATCTTGAACATCTTCCCCAATGAGTTCTTCCTCAAGGAGTTCGGTTTCAAATTCATTATTATTATTTCCAAATAGGCTCATTATGACCTCCTATAAAATATTAGCTGTGAAGTATAACTAAAGAGTTTGATGTTAGTTCTTAGGAGAGCGTTAAATAAAACATGTTAATATATGCTTCAATAAGCCTACGATGAAAGAATAATGAAATATGCTCAGATTTTTGTTTTTAGTTATTTTTTCTTTAAGTTTTCTCCATGCCAGTGAAACATTGTTGATTGGGGATGATGACTCTTATGAAGTATTGGCTTATAGTGAATATTCTGCTGTAAAAAACATGAGTGAATTACCCAGTGACTTAGATAAAAACAGTTGGTATAAAGATAAGTCTGCTTTTAACCGAGATGATAAGCATCAGGCTTATTGGGTGAGGGTAAAAGTCAAGAACTCTGAGGATATTTTAAAAGAACTCTATCTTATGGATGAGCGACGGTATGTATACTCAATTGAGTACTATCTTGTTCAAAATGGCGAAGTTATTACTTATAGAAAAGATGGACTTTATGTAAAAGAAAATAGTTCTTCTTTTAATTCGTCTCAAAGAATTTTCCCTCTTACTTTGATTCCAAATGAAGATGCTGAGATTTTATTTAAAGTTCAAAATTACAACATGCTAGACATGCCTTTTAAAATAGCAACGAAAAAGTATATGATTGAATATTTTCAAATTTACTCTTTTTTACAAGGTGCCTTCTTTTTAGTTTTACTACTAATGATAGTTTATAATTTTATAACTTATTTGATTGTTAGGGCTAGAGCATATCTTTATTATATAGCTTATGTATTATTATTATTAATCTATCAGAGTATTTACTTTGGATATTTTAGATTATTTAACATAGAGCCAGTTATTGTAGTACTGTTAATGAATATGGGTGGTATAGGATTTATAATCTTTGCCGTTTTTTTTATTAAGGAGCTTTTCCAATTAAAAAAATACCTTCCTAAAATAGATAAGGCTTTTTCTATAGTAGTCTGGTATCTTGTTGTTATTCTAGTGGTATATTCTATTTCTATAGTTATGATAGATTTCTATTCCTCTCAAATTATATATAATCTGATTTCAGTAATTATGCCTCTGTATGTATTTTTATTATTGTATTCACTAAATTATTTGGCGTATAAAAGGGTAAATAAATTAGTTTATTATTATGCCTTCATATGGAACATTGTGGCAATATTAGGCTTATTATTAATTGCAATGCATTCAAATTTAATCTCAACCAGTTTACCTATTGATTATTTGTTTCAAATAGGAATGTTTACGGAGACCATTGTTTTTTCATTATTATTGGCTTATAGAATTAAAGAGATAGATACTGAAAAACAAGAACAACAGCTACTGATAGTTCAACAAAACAGGTTGGCTTCTATGGGTGAAATGATTTCAAGTATAGCTCATCAATGGCGACAACCTCTCAGTCAAATCAATGGACGTGTACTTGTTTTAGACATAGACTATCATAAAGGAAAATTGACTGATGAACTTATGGAAGAACATATTTCAGACATAGAAAAAACAACAGCTTATATGTCAGAGACTATTAATGATTTTATGAATTTTTTTAATACAAAGAAAGAATCAGAAGAGTTTTGGATATCAAGTCTAATCGCAGAAAGTCAAAGAATCATAATGATGAGTTCATTAAAGAAAGTAGAGATTATTAGTCATGTAGATGATGTCTTATTGGTTGGATATAAATCTGAATTAATACAAGTACTTTTGATAGTTATAAATAATGCAATAGATGCTTATAGTGGTGAGGATATAGCCATCATTAATATAGTAGTAAAAGGAACTTTAGATAGTCGTGTGATAATAACCATTAAGGATAATGGTGATGGTATTTCTGATGAGGTTTTAGTTAAGATGTTTGAGCCATACTATACAACAAAACACAAAGCCCAAGGTACAGGACTTGGACTTTATATTTTAAAGATGATAATTGAAAATGGGATGGGAGGTAAAGCCAGCATTAAAAATGATGTGAGTGGTGCTATCTTCACGATTGATATTCCTAAGGTTATGTTTTAGCTAAATGCCACCCACAATGAAAAGGGCAAGCATAAAGTGTTAATTTTACCCGTTTACTTTTTAATGAAAATTTCACTTGCTCCTCAGCTTCTTTTTTACTAGGATAGAGGTACTTAAAGTCAGCTCTTGAGTCTAGACAGAAACATCTGTCTATCTCCTCTAATTCTTCTTCATAATTTTCTATTTGTTTTTTTAGTACTTCTTTGACATGTTCTATATGGCTATTGAGTTCTTTGAGGGATGTTACATTATAGTAGTCTAAAATTTCTTCGTTAGAAAGGTCTGAAAGGTGGGTATAGACACGGCGAATGGTTATAAAAAGCATGTCTTTATTTTGAATTTTTTTTTAAGAGGTTTGAGAGATTTTTTGAGAAAGTTATTTTTTGGATTCATATGTAATGATACCCAATGTAAAGTAAATATGGAAGAGATGATTAGTTAAGAACTAGAAATGAGTTACTAACCTACACATGTTGAATACTTTTGGGATAGAAATATTGATTGTCTGTCTTAGTGGTTTATAGAGGAGATAATCTCCTTTATAAACATGATGAGATCTTAGTGAACTTGTGACGCTTCACTTTGCCATCTTTTAATAAGTTCAAGACCCATTTCAAAAGGTAACTCACCTTTTGTTGAAAGTTTTTCTACTTCTGCTTGTAATTGAGCTGTACTCATTAGAGAATAAGGTACTTGTCTTAATGTTTCTTTAGGCGTAATAATATTACTTGCATAGACAATACCCAGTGTAAGTGTTAAAAGTGTAATAAGTCTAATTAAGAGTTTTGATTTAGTAGTTTTCATGATACTTCCTTGTAATTTGATATCTTTAAATAATAAAAATTTATACTATATTAGTATTATAAGTTATTTTTGAAAATGGAATATACTGCTTTTATACTTAAATAAATATTAAAACATAATTTGTTTGTTGTATTGTATTGAATAATGTATATTATAGTATCACTACAAGTTGTAACAAAGATACTAAAGGTTGTTATTTAAATTACATTTCCAACAATATATAAACATAATATTTATATAATACCTTTTAAAAAACTGAAACATACAAAGGAAATAAATGAGAATCTACGCTCCATGGGAAAAAACTTTTAAAAAAGTGCTAACCCCATTTGAACATTTTTTACACGCACAATCGACGACAGGTATGGTATTGATGTTAATGACCATAGTTGCATTGATACTTGCTAACTCACCATTAGCAGAGGCTTACAAACACTTTTTCCATATAAACATAGATTTTGTGGTAGGTGATTGGAAGCTTTCTCATACACTTCACCATTGGATAAATGATGGACTCATGGCTATTTTCTTTTTTATGATAGGGCTTGAGATTAAAAGAGAAATACAGGTTGGCGAACTTTCAAATGTTAGAGTTGCCATATTACCAATCTTGGCTGCTATTGGAGGTATGGTAGTCCCTGCTTTAATCTTTTTAAGTATTACTGCTGGTACAGAAGGTTCATCAGGATGGGGAATTCCTATGGCAACAGATATTGCTTTTGCCATCTCTGCCTTAGTACTTTTAGGAAACAGAGTACCACGTGCTTTGGTTGCTTTTTTAGTGGCACTTGCTATTGTAGATGACTTGGGGGCTGTATTGGTAATTGCTATCTTTTATACTGAGCAAATACAAACTCTACCTCTTATGTTAGCTGGTGGTATGTTTTTACTCATGATTGCTTTTAACCGTTTTGGTATTCATGCTATTTTACCTTACTTTATATTAGGATTATTTTTGTGGTATTTCATGCTTCAGTCAGGTGTACATGCAACCATTGCAGGGGTTATTGCTGCTATGGCAATACCTTCTAAACCAAAACGTGCTCCAGGAAGTTTTAGAGAAGATTCGAAAGCACTATTAGATGAGTATGATACTTATCCTAAAGACAATCCTGATGGTATGAATGAAAGACAAAAAGCAATTCTTTTTAAAATGCAAGATGGTATTCATGAAATTGGAACACCAGCTGCTAGGTTAGAACACAAGTTAGACCTTCCTGTTGCACTTATTATCATTCCTCTTTTTGCTTTGGCAAATGCTGGGATATCTATAGACTTTAGTTCAATTGGTTCAACCATTGTGACACCTGTTTCTATGGGAATTATTGCAGGGCTAATCTTGGGTAAAGTAATAGGTATCTTTGGTGTTGCATGGTTAGCCATCAAATTAAATATTGCACAACTTCCAGAAGGTAGTACCCTGAGTCAAGTTTTTGGGGTAGCATTTTTAGGAGGTATTGGGTTTACCATGTCAATCTTTGTGGCTGACTTAGCATTTTTAGGGAATCCTCAGCTTATATTTGAAGCTAAAGTAGGAATTTTATCAGCTTCACTTTTTGCAGGTTTTGTTGGTTATATTTGGCTTAGATTTATTGCTAAAGCTAAACCGAAGAGTTAAACTATTGAACTTGAGGTTGTTCTGTTTGCCATCTTTTCATAAGTTCTAGACCCATCTCAAAAGGTAATGTACCTTTGTTAGAGAGGGTCTCGACTTTTATTTGAAGTTCGGCAGTGCTTAGGTCTGCATAAGGTATTGTTTCTTCATCTTTAGGAGAAATCATATTACTTGCGTATACAATACTAAAGGTAAGAGTTACAAGAGTAACAAGCTTGATGAATAGGTTTGATTTTTTGATTGTCATAAATTTTACTTATAAAGTAATATTAGTAATATATTGAAAGTTTATTAAATCTAGCTAATAAAAAAAGAAACAATTTAATATTTTAGATATTTTATACTGTTTCTTTCTATTTTTACCCTTTTAAAATCTTCTCTAATATCTCAAAACTATTTTTTGACAGCCCTTCAGTACTAATAACACGTTCTAATTGGATTTTTATTAGTTCTTGGTTTACACTGTTCATCTTCTTATAAAGTTTAAATGCACCTGCTAACCTAGACGCTATTTGGGCATTAATGATGTCTAATTCTATAATCTTGTCAGCCATAAATTTATAACCCGAACCATCTTTAGCATGGAAATATTTTTGGTTTCCTGCAAACGCTCCAATGAGTGAACGTACAAGATTTGGCACTTTAATGTCATAAACCTCATCATTTTGAAGTTCTATCACTCTTTGTAGTAGTCCATCTCTATGAGAAGAAGCTTTAATAGCTAGATATTTATTCATAACTAAAGTATTGTCTTTGTATTTTTCATAAAAGTTATTTATCGCATTTTCTGAATAATGCTCAGTAGAATTTTCAATAATACTTAAAGCCAACATTCTGTCAGACATTGAAAGTGACTCTGCATATTGCTTTTGTGCAAGTTCCATAATCTCTTTTGTATCTAAAGCTGAAAGACGGGCTAAACAAACATTTTTAATTTTTCGTTCTGCTATGTCTTTGGCTTCTATACCAGACTTTGGTTTATGGTGTTCATTGTAAAGTGCTAAGAGTTTTTCTTTATGTGTGTTGGCAATGCGAAGGCTTAGTTTTTCTCTCGCATTTTCTATCAGTTCAAAATCTATAGGATTTTGACGTTGCATCAGTGTGCTAATAGAAGGAAGTTCTAAAAGTAAGGCTTTAAAAGAAAGGTCAATGTCTAGCTCTAACACTTTTCCATAAGCTACTACAAAACTTTCATCAAGTTCTTGACCTTGCATAAGTTTTTCTATGGTTTCTACGCCAAAAGCTTGAACAGCATCATAACGTGCAAAACTGTTTTGGTCATGTTGCATGGAGAAGGTATGGTCGGCATTGGCATAGTCAACTATGACAGGGGCAGAAAAGTCACGGTTAAGTGAAAGGTGGGGCTTTTGGGAGAGGTTTTCAAAAGTAAAAGTTTCTTCTTCTTTTGAGATAATTAATACTTTTTCTAAAATCTCTTTTCCATTAGCATTTATAAGTCCTATTTTAAAAGGGAAGTAGTAAGGCTTTTGTGTTGTTCCATCGACAGCATTTGGAATGAGTTGTTTCAAAGTAATGGAATAGACACCATTCGTATAGTCATCTGAGACTTGTACAGTTGGTGTACCTGATTGGTTATACCAAAGTAAGAAATGGTTTAGGTCATGCCCTGAAGCTTGTTGCATAGCCCATAAAAAATGTTTGGTCGTCACAGCTTTTCCATCAAAGGCTTCAAAATATAAATCGGTAGCTTTTCGGTAAGTTTCTTCTCCTAACAGTGTATGCACCATACGAATAACCTCAGCCCCTTTTTCATAAACAGTAGCTGTGTAAAAGTTGTTCATGGAAATGTATGACTTAGGTTGAATAGGGTGTGCTGTTGGTGAAGCATCTTCTACAAATTGGTAAGACCTAAGATCTTTAACATCATTGATTCTTTGTACGTCAGCTGAGTTTAAATCGGCTGAGAAACATTGATCACGAAATACCGTTAGACCTTCTTTAAGGGTTAGTTGAAACCAGTTTTTACAAGTAACTCTGTTTCCTGTCCAGTTATGAAAATACTCATGAGCAATAATGCTCTGAATACGCATAAAGTTGTCATCAGTAGCGACATCGGCATCTGCTAATACAGCTGAAGTGTTAAAAATGTTTAGCCCTTTGTTCTCCATGGCACCCATATTAAAACTGTCAACTGCTACGATGTTGTAGATGTCTAAGTCATATTCACGACCATACTTTTCTTCATCCCAAATCATCGCTTCTTTTAGTGATTTCATGGCATGGTGACATTTAGATTCGTTTCCTAAATCACAGTAGATATTGAGTTCTGTTTTATTACCTGACATGGTAGTAAATTCATCGCTAACAACGCCTAAGTTACCTGCTACCAAAGCAAACAAATAAGAGGGCTTAGGATGTGGGTCATGCCATGTCATACTGTGTCGGTTGTCATCTAAAGTAATAAGTTCAGAAGCTTTGTTTCCGTTCCCTAGTAATAAAGGGTATTTACTTGCATCGGCAATAATCGTTGTGGTAAAAATTGAAAGACTGTCTGGTTTGTCTAAGTAAGGCGTAATACGTCTAAAACCTTCTGGTTCATTTTGGGTACAAAAAATACCAGAAGAAAGGTAAAGACCTTCAAGTTCTGTATTTTGTGCTGGGTAGATTTTGTTTTGAATTTTTAGTGTAAACTCACTTGGTACGTTAGTAATGCTTAGCATCTCATTTTCGTAAGTGTAGTTTGTGCTGTCTATGGCTTTATCATTAATAGAGAGTTTTTCTAACTCTAAGTCAATACTGTTTAGCTCTAAGGTGTTTACTTCTTCATTTATATTGCTAATGCTCAGCACACTTTTAACAATAGTGTACTCTTCAAACAGTTCAAATGTTAGTTCTACAGAATTAATTTTGAAGTTTGGTTCTTTATAGTCTTTTAATTGAATGGCTATTGGTTCGCTCATATTTTCTCTTTTATTGGGTATGGTTTATTTATGTATGGTATCTAAATAATAATAAGTGGCTATAATTCGCGTAACTCTAGGACTCTTTAAGTCTTAATATATGTAACTATTCTAAATTATCAAGGTACAAATCTATGTTATTTACTTCACTCGGGCTAAGTGAGCCTATTTTAAAAGCAATCGAAGAAACAGGTTATACAGAACCTACACCCATTCAAGCCAAAGCCATTCCCCTAGTATTAGAAGGTAAAGATGTATTGGCTGCTGCACAAACTGGTACAGGAAAAACAGCTGGTTTTACTTTACCACTTTTAGAACGTATGATTCAATCACAAAAGCCTACTACGGTAAGTAAAGGTAAGCCAAAACGTCATATAAGAGCATTAATATTAACACCTACCCGTGAGTTAGCAGCACAAATAGCTGAAAATGTTGACATGTATGCAAAATACTTACCTTATAAATCAACAGTAATTTTTGGTGGGGTAAACATTAACCGTCAAATCTCTACGTTAAAACAAGGTGTTGATATTCTTATTGCAACACCTGGTCGTTTACTTGACTTAGCAAGCCAAAAAATGGTTGACCTTTCAAAGGTAGAAGTACTTGTACTCGATGAAGCAGACCGTATGCTAGACATGGGTTTCATCCACGACATGAAAAAAGTAGTAAAACTTATTCCTAAAAATAGACAAACATTACTTTTCTCTGCTACTTTTTCAAAAGAGATTAAAGCTTTAGCAGCTGGTTTTCAAACAAACCCTTTCATCGTAGAAGTAGCTGCACAAAACAAAACAGCAGATCGTATTGCTCAGTTGGTTCACCCTGTGGACAAAAGTAAAAAGAGAGAGTTACTTTATAAGCTTATTAGTGAAGGTCAATGGCATCAAGTACTTGTATTTACAAGAACAAAACATGGTGCAAATAAGCTTTGTGAATACCTTGAACAACAAGGAATTAACTCAGCTGCCATTCATGGAAACAAAAGCCAAGGGGCGAGAACAAAAGCGTTAGCAAATTTTAAAGCAAACAGTATTCGTGTTCTTGTAGCAACAGATATTGCTGCACGTGGAATTGACATTGATATGTTACCCCATGTAGTAAACTTTGAACTTCCAAATGTTCCAGAAGATTATGTACATAGAATCGGAAGAACAGGTAGAGCTGGTCGTGAAGGTGAAGCAGTTTCTTTGGTATGTGTGGATGAAAATGACTACTTAAGAGGGATTGAACGTTTAATTTCTCAACAAATTAAAAAAGTAGTTGTAGAAGGTTTTGAAGTTGATGCAAGCATCAAAGCTGAACCTATCAATCAAGGTGGAGGAAGAGGACGCCGTGGTGGTGGAGGTGGTCAAAGACCTTCAAACGGTAATGGAAATAGCCGTGGGGGTAATGCTTCAGGTGGTGGAGAACAAAAACGTTCAAATAGCCGTAGCAGAACTAATAATCGTGGTGCTAGAAATAATTCAAGAGGTTCATCAGAATAAGAGTTTAATTTCTACTGTGCCTATTGGCGATGGGAAAAAAAGTATGAAGTAGAAATTAAAATAATTTATGAAGAGAGATACTAAAAATAGGAAGTAAAAAATATCTCTCTCATGTGGAAAGTATAGGGTTAATTCGTGGGCTGATTGTGTAATGTATAAATTACTTATACAATTAGTTTATTCATACTCTTACTGCTTCTTTTCTCAGGACTCTTATCACCTTTCATTTCAAAACAAACATCTTCCAAAAGTTTATTTCCCCAAGCTTTGATTTTTTAAACATGCTAATTTCTCCGAAAATTCTTAAAATTCCACTTTATATACATGAGTTCTTTTAAAATTTCTCTAAAGTTATGATTTTCTAGAGTTAAATTCTTTTTTTAGATGAAAAGTACTTTACTTTCTTATGGAAAATACTGATTATACTTTTATGATTTGAAATTTTGAGGGATGAAAATAACTTCTATTTTGCCTAATAGCAATGGGAGAAAAAAATATGAAATAGAAGTTAAAGTAGTCTTATGAAGAGAGATATTAAAAATAGGAAGGAAAAAAAATATCTCTCTCATGTGGAAAGTATAGGATTAATTTGTGGTTTGATTGTGTAGAGCGTTCTATATTAATCTAAGAAAAGAAAAAGGAGAATAAAAATGATTACATTCGATTATTTATTGGAACAAGTGAAATTATATAAAAAAAGCGTGTTGCTTGCTAACCTTATTGCTATTTTTACCATTATTATTTCGGTACCTATTCCTCTGTTTATTCCATTTTTAGTGGATGAGGTGATTCTCGGTAAAGAAGGAAGTTTTCTACCGTTTATCAATATGTTTGTGGAAATAAACTCTCCTGAATATTACATCTTGATAGTTTTTATTTTGACTTTATCTATTCGTGCTATTAACATCTCTTTAGTGATTGTACGAAGAATGTTAGTTTCTAAAGTGGTCGAGGACATACGTTTAAACATACGTCAAAAAATGCTTGCTCATTTAGGGTCAGTTTCTATGAGTGAATATGACGTACTAGGTTCAGGAGCGATCTCTTCTAAAATGACAACGGACATTGAAGCTGTGATGAAATTCTTGGCAGGAAGTATCGGTATTATTGCTGTACAGGTTTTTACACTTATTGGTATTTCAGCTATTTTACTTTATTTGAATTGGCAACTAGCATTAATAATCTTGATACTAAATCCTTTGGTAATTAAATTTTTTATAAATGCATTTAAACAAGTATCTACTCTTTTAAAAGAGAAAAATAAAGCCATTAGTAGTTTCACAAATTCATTAACTGAAAGCTTAGAATTGTTTAACCAAATTCGGGTACAAAACCGTGAAGAGCATTTTTCTAATACGGTGAACAAAGATGCAACAGATATCCGAAATAGCAGTTATGATTATGAAGTAACAGCTGGTAAAACCATGTCGGTTTCACGTATGTTCATTATGTACTCTAATGACTTATTTAAAATCATCGCTTTATACTTGGTTTTTTTAGGTGACATGAGCATTGGTGAGATGTTGGCAATATTTGTTTATGCAGGGATGATTATGGCACCCATTCATATGATTATTAAATTTGTACAAGACTACCATGATGCTATAGCAGGGATGCAGAGGCTAAATGAGATTTTAGAACTTGAACAAGAACCAAAATACATTATGAAAAAAGACCCTTTTAAAGAGCATGAGACAGCAAGCATTGAACTGAAGAATGTAAGTTTTTCTTATGATGAGAACAAAGTAATACTCAAAGACTTTAACTTAAAAGTAGTAGCTGGAGAGAAAGTGGCGATAGTAGGTGAAACAGGGTCTGGAAAAAGTACACTTGCAAACATTTTAATAGGTCTTTACCCCATTACAAAGGGCGAAATACTTTACAATGGTGTAGAGATAAAAAAGGTAGGTTATAAAAAGGTACGTGAGCATATTGGTTTTGTTTTACAAGCACCACTCATGTTTAATGCAACGCTACGGTATAACCTTTCTTTAGGAAAAGAGTACCGTGATGAAGAGATGTATGAGGTCTTAAAAGTAGCGCAACTTTATGATTTTGTAGATGACTTACCTGAGAGACTAGATACAATTGTAGGTAAAAATGGAACCAAGCTTTCAGGAGGACAACGCCAACGTCTGTCTATTGCTAGAGTGTTGTTAGACAAACCAAAAGTAATTATATTTGATGAATCTACTTCTTCACTGGATACAGATACAGAAGATAAATTGCTTAGTGCTTTAGATGCGTATATTAAAAATAAAACGATTATTACCATTGCACATAGGCAAACAACGATTGATAAGGCTGATAGGGTGGTGAGGTTAGAGAAAGTAATATTAGAGAAGTAAGTTCTAAAGCTTACACTCTAAAAACATAACCTTCAGCAGAGAGAGTGTCGATAAACTTATGTTTTAACTTAGTACGAAGACGAGATATTAATGCACGTCTTCGACTGTCATTACTTGGCTTGTCAGGCCAAAGTTCATACTCCATAGTTATGTTGCTAATAAGGCTGTTTTGATGGTCTAAAAAAAGTGTTAAGAGAAGCCGTTCTTTTTTGCTTAAACTTACTAAGTCTCCACAACAGATAAGTTCAGAGGATCTACTGTCAAAACTAAATTCATTATCTAAAACTTTATCCCCAATACGTACAAGACTTTTAGGTTTTAGATGGCTCAGCCCAAGCTTTATGGCAGCACAAAGTTCTTTAGGATTAAACGGTTTGAGTAAGTAAGCAACAGGGTCAAGTGCGATTGCTTTGTCTACGGTCTCTTCATCTACAAAGGCTGTTAAGAAAATGACTTTTATTTCTTTCTTTACTTTTCTAATACGTGTAATGGCTTCAATACCACTACTGTCTGTAAGGCAGACATCCATCAGTATTAAGTCAACTTCTTTAGTAATGGCTTTTTCGTAAGCATCAGCTGCTGTTGAGCAGATATCAACAACAGTATAATGCAGTTTTTTTAGGTAACATTCAGTTTCTATTGCAACGGTTTTATCATGTTCAACGATTAAGATATTGGCATTCATGATAGTGACTTTGTGAATAAAAACGACATAAAGTATACTATCTAAATATGGCTAAGAAAGGTTAATTTTATTTGTGAAGAACAATATCTATCTTTTCAATAAGAACTTGGTGTAATAAATTTTTTATCTTTCAAAACTACTTCAAGTGGTATAGGTGGTGGTGGAAAGATTGGAGGTACTGGGTCAGGGTGAAAATCTACACTAACTCTACTCTTTTTTTCATTTTTTCGCATAGTTGAAATGAGTTCTTCCGTAAACTTTCCATTTGATGTGATATGATATATATAGGTTCTATGTATTTCATACTCCGTATATTCATCAAAATCTCCTTTTGTTATTTTACTAACTTTATGCTCTATTTTATTTCGCTTAACATCATAACCATTAGAAGTTTTTCTGTAACTATCTTTGCCCATATTATTTAGCCGTAGAATCAGAGAAAGTTCTGCTTCGGTATCAATTTTATTAAAAAGCCAAACAAAATCTTTTTTTTCATTAATTGTCCAAAACTTATTGTCTTTTTTTATAACAAAACCATAAACTTTAAAAATATAGTCTATGGCTCCTGTACCAAAAGTCGTAATATGCGTTAACTTTTGATTATCAAATGATATATTTTGAAAATTACTAACTATCTTTTTAGGATAAGACGAAAGTTTTTTTCTATAAATAGGTGAGTAAGGTATATATTTTTTACTCACTTGTTTATTGGTTTTCATATCAAAAATATACTTTCTTAACTCAAAATAATCTACATCTTCTCGTAATGTGTAATCGCTATTTTTATACTCTAATCTTGAAAATTTTCTCCAAGGATTAAGAGATTTACTTTCACTATCTTGACAGTAGTTCTTTTGATCTGAAAAATCTATATCTGTAAATTTTGTTATCATTGGAGTACATGTACCATTTATGAGTTCACTAATTTTTACATTGTGTACACTTTCTATTGTAAGACCTTTACTCAAAGCATACTCTTTGGAAATACCCATACTATGAGTCTCATCATGAATACTGTATATCGTTTCACTATTTAAATATTGAGGTAAAACAGATTTTTCATTAAATCTATACTTTACCTCTACAGCTTTTTTACAATCTCTCGTAGGTTTATCAACTATAGAGACAATTTTTGCGATTACTGAATACTCACGATACTCACATGAACCACCAACCAAACCACCACCCAATCGCTCTAAATCTCTTGTCTCCTGCGACCATAAAGTAACAATCGTAGCCAATGTAAGCCAATATATTTTTTTCATTTTAACTCCAATATAAAATTAAGTTCTTATCTATTTTGTGGATTATTACCACCACCCAACTGTTCAAATCTATCTTTAGCTCTGTTTCTACTTGCATCTATAGCGTCATTACAACCTGCTGTAGATGTTCTTCCATCACAAGGTCCACCTGCTAAATCTGCAATGGGGATATTATTGGTACTTCCTTCATCTTCATTACGGTTACCTCGGTTATCTCCCTCTCCACCATCAGCTCCATTGCTTTTTATGGGGTTTCGTTCACCTAAACCATGATTTTCTATTAATTTTTCAACTTCTCTTTCTTGCTTTTCTGAACCTTTTCTTCCCGTATCTTGACTTCCTTCATCTGCTGGATTAGGTTGCCACTTCTCCTCTGCTGCTAGCCTTCTTCTTTCTTGCTCTGCACAAGCTGTTTCACTTCCTCTAGCACATTCATTATCAAGTCTACGATTTACATCAGCATCTCGTTTTGCTTTTGCTTCATCATCTTTCTTATTACTGAGTTGTCCTTCTTTAGATCCAGGGTTTGTGCCTCCATTTGGATCGGTAGGAGAATGGTCATCAGCTCTTGGTTTTCCTGTGTCAATTTCACTACCTACTTTATTTCTATCCTGCCCATTAACATTTAAAGTGTAATCAGATTTTTTAATATCTACTGCTTTTATAGCTGTATCAATTTCTTTTTTATTATTTTTTGCATTATTTAAATTTTTATCTGAATAACCCAATTCTGCATAGAGTGTCGTTGATGCTAAGAGGGGTAAAATACCTAAAAGTATATATTTTTTCATTTTCAATCCTTTTGTTAATATTTTTAGTATATAACATTCACGTTACAAAAGTGTTGCAAAAGTAAAGAATGAAATAAAGGTTTATTTTTCTTTTTTATCTAACGTAAGCTTTTCAAGCTCAGTAGTACGACATGCAGGTGGAATGTCACTTTCTATTTCTACTTCTTTTTCTTTATCATTTGCTGTTAGGCTTGGAGAAACATTGTTACAAGCAACAAATATCAACCCTATACTTATTAAAACTATTGTTCTATAATTTTTCATGAATATTTTTCCTTTATACTTTAAGTATAAAAGAAAAACGTTACAAAAGCGTTGCAGGTTGAGCTGTTTCTTACTTTATCTTGCGTTCATCAATAATTTGACTGACTACAGTTTTAGCCAACTTTCGCATTAACTTTTCATGAAGTTTAGTTTTAGAGTGTTTATTCATATGTTTCTTTTCAGCTTCTCTATAATTATGAGTAGAAACTTCTGTATTTTGAGTACTTGAATTATAGATTTCAGAAACAATGACTCTTCCATTTTTATCTTTTACCTTATAGTTTGCAATCATTGATATGGATTTATCGAGATGAAATTGAGGCACTTTTAAAAAGCTGTCTTTATATTTTTTAGTAATGAGAGGAGAGATACTTACTCTAATATCAAGTATATTAGGTGAGTTTGAGTCTAAACGAAGAAAGGTTCTTTTTTTCAATGCTTCTTTGAAGTAAAGCTTGAAGTTCCATTGGTCAGTACTTTGGATATTAAGCCCATTGAGTTTTGTAAACTTTAAGGTTTGAATATCCGTTTGTATTTGTATTTGTGTTGCAGTAGTTTCTGGTTGACTACTGTAGTGATAATTATTTGTACAGCTCGTTAGAAGTAGAATGGGTATTAATAAATATAATATATTTTTTTGTTTCATTGTTTATCCTTTATATAATCTCTGATGATTTGTAAATATTGTCATTATAAATTAGCTACAATTCCCAACATATTTTTCTGCCATTTCAAAATAAAAAGAGACACCATCTCCAAAACCATTACCAAACCCTGCAATTCCACCTATTATTTTTCCTTGTGTGGTTTTATTTCCTGCCATTCCACCACCTATCCCAATAGCTTTAGACGTTTTAGAATGTCCAAAACAACCTGTTCCTGCACTAATGGCTCCAGCCACATCTCTTGTTGTTCCTACAGCGACAAGACAAGACGCGTTATTAGCTAAGACCTTAGCTTGTTTGACATTGTCACAATAATCTTTACTATCAACTAAGGTATCAAACATAGATACTTGTGAAACCAGTACTCCTGAAAAGAAACCTACAAAGTAATTACTCACGGAATCTATTGCCATATCCATTTCTGAACGTTCAGCTACTCCGTACATACCATTTTCATAAACAGAATTGGTTTCGTATGTGTGGGGATTGATTTCTAACCATCCTATATCTTTTTTAATTTTTAGTGGGTATAGCCAAATTTTATTACTTGTTTTTAATCTTGTAATTATTTTTATATCTATCTTATTCTTTTGCATTATATTAATAACTTCTTTTTTATTCTCAGGTGAGATAAGTACTAAGTTGGAATCTACTTGATTAAGCCAATAAGAAGTGATATTTTTTCCATTAGGGAGAGCAGTGTTTTCAGCCTTTGCATTAAAGATACCACTCATAATATTGAAGGAGTGAATCGCTTTTTCTGTACCATATACATCATTGTAAACCCGTCGTAAATCTAAGTAACTAAGTAGTTGTTTATTAGATCTTCTTTCCAACATTGACATAATAATGCGTGGTCTTTTATTTCGATATGCTTGAACCTTTAATGTCTTTTGTAACTCTTGTTCATATTGAGTTTGCAAAGCAGTAAATTTATATATTTTAACTCTATTTGACCATTGAAGTTTGTTTAAAGGATCTATCTTATTTTTATCTTTATTCCCAATAAGTGCTTTCCTTTTTTCCTCCATTTTTTCAATTACTCCTTTCGGCATATCAGGCGTAGCCAAAGCAAAAGTAAAGAACACATCTTTTAACTCCTGCTTCTTTTGAAAGTGGTGTTCATAAGTATCAAGTTTTCCATCAGGCATAGTAATATTTATGGTTAATACTTTAGGCTCTATTTTTTTAGTACTTAAGCCATGAGCAGTATCTTGATGTGTTCCATTATTATCAGTGTAAAACGCTGTTGTTTCAGGAAAGAAAATATCCACGGGTGTATCAGATATCTCATCTAAATTCCAAGACTTTTTAAAGATAATATTAGTCTTTTCTGTAGTTTTTGCACCATTTAACGCACCCCCAAACATGCCAAAGCTACCTACGGAGCTTCCATCATTTTTCGGGGTATAAGTTAACTTCATTTCTATGGTAGCTTGTTTTTCTTTGATGCTTTTAAGATATTGCTTCTTTGTCACATACTTTTTAACCTCATCCAATGGTTTTAAAAATGGCAGAACTAAGGAACGATTTTTCCCTTCCTCTATCCACTCAATAAAAGGAATATTCTTATTCATAGGGATATTTTTAGCCAATACTTTAAGCTCTTGTTCTCCTGCTTCACTTAGAGTATAAAAACCGAACTGTACTCCTTTTTCTTTAACTCGATTATAAATGGCTTTAAACATTTCATTTTCACTGCTCCATCCTTGGGTGAAAATAGCAGGAGTAGAGTAGATAGCTGTAGTGGGTTTATAAGCTGAGGGTACCCATTCTAATGTTTTTAATGCTTCTATTAACTCATCAACTGTTTGTAGCTTAGCAATTTTCTCTTCGCCATACGCACTGGCAGATAGAGCTGGAATGCTAATAAATTTGCTTTTCTCTTTGATGCTTTCTAAAGTAGCAACATGCTGTTTTCGCTTGGTGGTTTTAGCTTTTTCTTCTTTAGACTTCTTAGCTTTAAAGGTTTTGACCATTGCCAATACTTTTCTGTCAACAGCATCTAGTTTATGTTGATAGTTATAATTCTTGGTCAAAAAGTATTTTAAATTCTCAGGTAAAGCTTCTGGTTTTTTGTCTATTTTAAAGTTTAACAACTCAAAGATAGTAGAGGTTAAGTGCAATGGTTTTTTTTCATCAAATTGGGCATCAAACCATAAAAGAACACGTTTTTTAGAATTGTTTAAAATGACCTCTTTATTTTTAAAACCAAATAGTGTATTGCTCTTTTTTAGAGCTTTATCATTGAGTTTAAATGCATTATGTAACCTTGTAGCATAGTCATCATCCTCATCATAAAAGGTTACATCAATTAGAATATTTTTATTATGAGAATAGACAGCGTTGACCGTTAAAGAAGTTCCTTCAATAGAACTTTTAGCCAATACAGTATTACTCAAATTCACATTGCCTTTTTGAATAGGAATAAGAATGTCTTTACCTTTTAGTTCTAGCATCAAACTACGAGACTGTTTTTCCATTCCTTTTGGTACATAAAATGCCAAACGAAATTTGTTGTTAGAACCTGGAGCGAGTGAAGCTGAAGTGTATAACCCCATAGGTAAGGCTTGGGTAATGGGGTGTAGCTTTACACTGTGTGTATTACCAATATTTAAGTAAAAGCGTTCAGAAGGATTAAATGCTAACAGTGCATAGAGCTTACTCTCAATGTCTATCTCTACAATCTCAAACTGACCGTCTTTAGGCGCTTCGTTTTCTCCTATTTTATCTTGTGTTTCATAACCTGTGACCGAGAGTGAAAAGTTGTCATTCATCTTTTCACTTTTAGTTTTAGACAAACTACTTACGGCTCTAGTCTTGTGTTTCATCTCACCAAGTATGGGTATGTTTATGTTTCCATATTTTGTGTCATAGTAGTGTAGGGAAAGTTGTTTTATTTTGGTACGTTTAGGAAGCCTAAATGCTAATTGACCTTCTCTAAACTTTTTAGGTAAAACTTCTACTTGATTGCTATTAAATGCCAGTAAAGGTTTATCAAGTAGCAATGACATTGCATCTATTTTCTTTTCTTCTTTATTATTGACACGTAAATAAAGATGTTGTTTAATGTTTGGAATCTGATAAAGTGGAATCGCTTCTTTGTACTCATAATCTTCACTGCTTTTGTTAACCCATGAGCTAGGATGGTTTGAACCATTGGAGACAATGACTTTTTGAGACTTTAAAATGTTGTTTAATTCAAGATTGAGTACAAGGTATCGGGCATTTATCTCTTTAAGTTTTGAAAAGACTAAAAAGTTCTTCACAGACATACTAATGGCTTGGTTTTCTCCAACAGAAGCTTTTGAAAACTTAACAGCGTCTTTCTCTTCTGTTGAATCTTTTTTTACAAGAATCTTTGGTTTTTTAGTTTTAATTACAAAGGCTGTCTCTTCATCATCAAAACTGTCAAACTCTTCTTCTGCCACCATAAATAGTGTGAAGAACATTAGTAAAAATAGAACCATTACTCTTTTCATTTTTCATCCTTTAATGTTACTTCTTTCATCTGTTCCCCTATAACGGTAACGTCTTCAAAAACTTGCTCGGGTGAACTTTCAATGACTACTTTATAGCTTCCACCTTTAAGTTTTATTGGCTCATCTCCAACAACACCTGTTCCGACTATTTCATCTGTTTTATTATAAACTTTATAGGGTACTTGTAAGGCTTTTTTGACAGCTTCATTTAACGATTCTTTATCATCTGCTTCAAAATAGTTTCCATCACCAAGCTCTGCCCATGATTTAAATTGAGCTTTTAACGCTTCATTATTTATGGCAAATCCAACAATGTTAATACGTACATCAACGCCTTTATCTTTGAGCATTTGTATCTCTTTAGCAGGGTCTCCGTCACAAGTCTCTTCTCCATCGGTTACTAAGATGACGACTTTTTTACCATTGACTTTTTTCAAGTCATCAGCTACTTTAGCCAAGGAGTCAGCGATGGGTGTTTTAGCCAAGTTTTTAGCATTGATTTTAGAAATAATATTTGTTGTTTTCTTTACATTGAGAGGCTGTAACCTCATCTCTAAATCAGTTCGGCAACTGTCAGCTTTTTTATGCCCAAAGACTCTAAGTGCCACTTGTGTTTCAGCTGGGATAATATCTGTCACAGCTTTTTTAAGTACATCTCTTGCAATGGCGATTCTTCGTTTACCTTTAATGCGTTTAAGCATACTTCCTGACGCATCTAAAATAAGTTCTATGGCAAAGTCTTTATTGACTTTTTTTTGAGGATTAGGCATTACTTTTAAAATTCCATCACCTAAAGGTCGTACATAGTTACTTTGGGCTTGAAGCATGTAGTAAACAGGTCGTCTTAATATTGCTGAGGCTCTATTAATGGCTTTATAAAGTTCAACCCCATCACTCACTACAGTGTAGGTTCCATTGTTGACACGAGACCAACTTTGCATGATGCCTTCATACAGTCCATTGTCTTGGTATTGTGATTTTACACGAATGGAAAAAACTTTAGGTTTAACTTCTTCAAGTACAGACCAAAGTTTTTTATCACGACTACCCACAGCATCACCGATAATAATCACACCCTTAGTTCCATCTCTGTTTTTTAATGCTTCGGAAGAGATTCGTAGAGGACGTTCAGCATCACTGTCAGAACAGTCTCTATCAAAGTTATTAAAAATACCTTGTATCTGCATTGGGTTATCTGAGAAATCAGAGAGTATAAAGGTATTGGTTTGGTTAAAACATAAAAGGTTTACAGCATCAATTTTAGCTTGAATAGTTTGTGTATAGTTGTTGACAGCCGAAAATATTTTTGCATGATATGGAGAGACTGAACCACTGTTATCCCATGCAAATACCACTGAAATAGGGGGTTGTTTTACTTTTAAATAGTAAGTTCCTGCCTCTACCTCAAACCAATAATCATGTTTAAGTGGTGTTTTTATAGTTTTATTGGGCATTAGTTTATTATCTTTATCATCAAAGAGTTCATAGCTTACGTCTACAGAGTTCTTTCCAGAGAAAGTAGGGTGGAATTGGTTATGACCTTCAGGAATAATAATCTTATACCAATCTTCTTCATGATTAGCAACTGAAACACGACCTTGAATACTTTGATTTACTTCTAAAGTAAAGGATTTTTCTTTACTCTCATTCCCTGTAATTCCTTTTAAGGGTAGATTAGTTTTTTCTTGTTGATACTCATAAAAAGCTTGATGATTCGTCTCTCCCCACTCTCCAAAGATAGAACGATAGTCAGCAGAGGACTTTGCTTCCATTACTTGAAGCTCTTCAGGAAAGGCATAACGTGCATCTTTTTCTATGGAAAAAACAAATTTAACATATCTTGCCCATGTAGGCTTTTCAAAATGGTAGGTATTCATAAGCGTAGAATTTTTGTTCCATAAAGGCATCTCTTCCCATGGTCCATTTGGGGTTTGTGTTGAGAGTAAAACTTTGACATTTTTCATGTAAGTCTCTTTTTTACTCTTTTTTGTTTCTCTCCAATTTATGTCCGTAATTTTTGCCATACGTTCATTTTTAAAACCTACTATCCATGACACAGTTTTATCTTTTTTGTACAACCAATGATTTGTGCTAATATCTTCTTTCTCTGTTAGGACACGTTTGTCCCAAGCTCCTCCTAAATCATGTGAAGACTTGACAACATGCCCACCAAGTTTTGGACTACTTAGGTTAAAAGCTTCTAGTCCTTGAACACTTTGTGGTTTAGCAATAACCTTCCACTCGCCTAAGGCTATAGCTCCTTTAGTTTTGTTTTGATAGGAGTTATGCAAGGTCAATCTTGCATATTTGGCTTTATAAGGTTTATCAAAAGCAAAGGCTTGGTCTTGACGTTCTAAGCCTAAAACACCTTTATAGACATGCGTGTATGTTTTACCATCTAAAGAAAGTGCAATAGAGAAATCTTTTAATTGTTCTGCACGGCTACCTCTACTAAAAGGGTTTAGTACAACGCCTATTATGTCACTTGCGACATTACCAGCTAACTGAATAGTTACATTCTCATCTGCACTTTTACGATTAGCATACAGATAAAAACCACTACTATAGACAATATCATCAAATAAATGATGATAACCATTAGCAATTTTTGGAACATAGCCTAACTGTGTTTCCTTATGTTCTAGTATTCTCTTAGCACCAAAGTCCAAACGTGCAACATTGAGTCCTCCCAACATCTTTTCGGGTATACCCCAGTCTGTATAAGGGTTCAGAGGTTTGGCATTGTCTTTTGGTGTTATTTTAAAAGAGACAGTTTTAAATGCTCCACTTTTATTAGTAAACTTAAGAGTAGTGACTACAGGTATTTTTCCTATGTTTTTAGGAATGATTAGTTCAAAAGGAATGTTTTTCTTTTTTTTACTCTTTAGGCTTATTATTTTGTTGTTATTGAGTTCCCAAGAATTGTCACTAATATGCGAGCTAATATTTAGTTCTAGATTTTTTTTACTTTCCATTTCAATAGAGAAATTTACTTTCTGACCAGATTCACTATAGGTAGCTACTTCATCATTGGCATTGACGACTTTCATTGTGATGTTCAATTCACTAGCATTAGCATCAAAAAAGTTTAGTCGCTCTAATTTTAAATCATATAAGCCGTAACTTGGCTTCTTCGACCATAAATCAATAATGTATCTCCCCGGAGGATAAACCCCTTCTATAACAGATGGCGTTCCAATATCTGGATAGGCTTTTATGGTTTCTAAGTCAGATATTAATTTCATGCGTACATCTCCATTTTTAGGAGGTGTTGCTGTCAATCGAATACGTTCATAGTTTTTGAGTGTAAAGTGGAAATAGTCTTCATTTTGTTTGTGTTCAAGTACCCCTTTTTTACTCATATTAAAAAGTAATTCATTGGTTTGACTTTTATTTTGGTTTGGCTCATGTTCTATCTTGTCTAATGAACTAATATTTAAATCACTTAGAGATGCTTCATTAACAGAAAAACTGTAGGCTCCATTTTTACCATTGACACAAGATCGGTAGTTTCCTGGAAGTAACAAGAGGTTTTTTAATGCTAATTCTTGACCTTTAGTCTTGGAAATTGAAAGTAGTGTAGTGTTTATTAATCCTTTAAATATTTTTAGACGCTCTACCTTTTCACCTAAAGCTGTAATATTCCAAAGTGTGTTTGGTTTTTCAATATTAAATTGAAAACAATCATACTCATCACCTTGAAAATAAGCATTTACTTGTTGCTCTAGTTCAATAGTATGCGCATTTTTAACAGTATCATTAGGTTCAATTTCTTCACTTTTAGTATGTTTCCTAAATTCTGAAAATTTAAAACTATATTCTGCATCTTTTTTTTGAGTGTAGAGTGAAATATAATAAGTCTCATCAGCATTAAGTCTAAGATTTTTTATGCTTAAGTTAGCATCAACTTTTTTTCTTTGAATCTTTTTCCCTTCTCTATTTTCTAAGTGAAAGTAGCTTCCTTTGTCTGTTGTTGTTAATTCAATATCAAAAACTTTTTCTTCAAATTTTTTAGGAATGGAGAATGAAAAATAGTCATATTCTCTTGCCTTATCAACTTTTCCATGAATGGTCTTTTTATAATTAATGGCATTGGCTATGTGTATTTTATTATTTGGTTCTACTTCGTTTTGGTCGATTTTTTGTTGTCCTGTACTATAAACTTTGATTGCTGAGGAAGTACCTTCTTCTTTGCCTTCATATTGTAGGTAATATTTTCCTTCATCTAATTCTAAATCTAGCATTTTAAACTTTCCAAATTTATTGCTTTCACTTTGAGCTAATACTTTGTTTTGTTCGTTGAAAAGTTTTACTTTTGTTTTATGTCCAATGGTATTTATCCCTCTTATTGTCCAGAGTTTTAAATGGTCTTTTTTATCAACTTTAAATTGAAACCATTGTGTGGGTTTTAAAAAATTATAATGGTAATAAGTATGGTCATTGTTATAGCGTATGGTGACCTTCGTAGCATTTTTTTTAGAACTCTCTTTTATTTGACGAGAAGATTTTCGATGTTTTTTTAAAATAATTTGATAGCTTTGTTCCTCTGTAGCGTTAGAGCTTAGTGCCAGTAAATATTTTCCTTCACTAACAAGAATATTTCGTAAATAAACAGGTTTATTTCCTGTTTTTGTACCAAAAGAGAAAAATTTTTGATAATCCTCAACCTCTTTACCATCAGTAGTAAAGATAACATTCATCATATCTATACGGGTCATGGCATTGGGTATACCAATAAGTTCTATACTCCAATCATAAAGGGTATCTTCTTTACTAATCTCCCACATAAAAGCATCTTGATTACCTTTATGTATTTTACCCGTTAAGAGTATTTCTCCTGAAAAGTGTGTTGCTTCTACAGGAGTATTGTTAGGTTCTATCTCATAAAGTGATGTTGGTGTTGCCCAAGTAGACAAAGTGAAGAAGAGTAAAGAAAATAAAATAACCATCTGTTGCATTCTGTATCCTTTTTTATAAAATTTTATTAGGGTGTCCAATAGTCTTTGGTAATTCCCACGAGGTACCATTGATTTTCATACTGTTCTAGAATAACAACCAAACCTTGGTATGCATATTCTTTATGTTCTTCATCTAAAGTCCAATAAATTTCATAGGCCTTTACAGTTTGATTATGATTTTTAGGATAGTTTTTTAAATCATTTAGCACAATAACTTTTGAAATATGTGGGACATCAGAAGGTAGCTCTTCTAAATAAGCATAGAGATCTTTTTGAATCACATCTCCTTTGGCTTCAGTATGTCCCCAAAAGAGTTTGTTCCGACTATTATAATTTTCTAAAAATGTCTTTTGACTAAAGTGTTGACTGCTTTTTTTATCAAAGTAACTTAAAGCACTAAGTCTCAGACCACTTTTTGGATGAATGATTTTTTGTATGGCTTTTTCATCTTTGTGTCTTAGTGTGTTCATTAGTTGACCAACGATTGTAAATGCTGGACTTGTAAATGTCTTAGACAGTTCTTTGATCTTTTGATCACTTTGGTATTGATAAATATATTTATCAGCATTACAGTATCCATCAGCTTCAGGTTCGTCATACATGGCTGTAAAACGTGACGCTGGTTTTAAATTTTTACGGTTAAACCATTTTGTTTGAAGTGTTAGATTATTCATATCGTCTCCAAACCCTGTAACCACAAGGCAAAGGGTGTTATGTTTTTCTTCTTCACATTTAATGACATAATCACAAGTACTTTTTTTACCTTTAACCGTTACATAACCTTCTTGATGTTGTTTTGGTTGTAGAAATTTAGCATTAACCCAACCTTGGGGTTCTGTGGCATAGATGGATTCTATTTTACACCATTTTGACGTTTTGATATTACGACATTCTAAAATATCTACATCATAGTGCAAGCCCAGTTCCCCAATCTTTTTAGCTTTGTAGTTTGGCTGTTCTCGAATGTTCAAAACATCATCTTTTTCAAAATTGTAGGTCTCATAAAAGAGAGGTTGAACTTCTGCAAAGCTTGCAGAAGTCATTAGAGAAAGTAATAAAACTATTTTTTTAAATTTCCACATTAAACATAAGCTCCCGATTATTGATTACAGTTCATTAAATCCATCATATTCTTTGCTTTTTGAATACATGGTAGCGTGCTTTCTATCATTTTTATTTCTTGGTTTAGTTCTGAAACAATGGTTTCTCTTCCTGCTTCTGTCCATGCTCTAGAATCTTCCTCGTCATCTTCATCAAATTCTTCATCCATTCCCATTTTTTTAGATAAAGCTTGTCCTTTGGTATCACAAGATTTGGCATCTGATTTAGAGTTAGCATCTTCGAGACAGTCTCGGTAGAATTTTACAAGTTCAATGATTTTAGGCATCATTGCTTTTTGCTTTTCTAGCTGACTTTGCATACCTTTTGAGTTACTCATAGCTTCTATCATCATTTCTTTTTGTTCTTCTTTGCTCATGTTAGGATTGGCTTCAATTTTCTTTTGACCTTCTTTGAAAGTTTGACCAAGTTCAGCCATTCTTTTTCCCTCTTCTATGGCATCTTTTTTGTCTTTTGCATCCATCTCAGCCAATTTACTTTTCTCTATAGTCGTTTGATTGAGCGCATTAACTATGGGAAATTTTGGAAGTTTATAAATATTTTTGTCTATGGAAAAATCAAAGTCAGCCTTTGTCGCAATTAGAAGACTTTTTACCCCCATAATATTGGTTTCAACTCTAAGAGGAATACCTTTGTAGAGACACTGCTTTGTACCCATTAGTGACCAAACCTCACAGTCATACCCTAAGATTTTGTCCATACCAACCTGTTTTCCACCCATATTCTCCATCATCTTCTGACCTTTTGCTAGGATGTCTTCGTCTCCAGCACCCATCATCATGGCTAAAGCAGGGACTTTCAGTCTTTGAATATTTTTTTTATTGAAATCAACTTTATAGAGTGTGGCTTCTTTGATGTAGTCTAAAGTATGGGTATTAAGTATCTTTTTATTACCCATGATGTTCTGATCTTCAACTTTATTGACTTCACTTAATTCATGACTTCCATATTCTGAAAAAGTTAGTTTTTTGCTTCCTGTTGTTTTGGAGGTACTACCCATTAAATCCATAGACCCAGTTATCTTATAGTCTATTTGCGCATTTTCTACAGCATACTTTTTTATGAATGGTTTAGTTGTAGTCGTATGTTTTTCAGTTTTTTCTGCGTTGTTTTCATCTGCTTTTTTAGTATCTCCACAACCACCATAACTTATGGCTAAAGCTGTTAGTAATACGATATGATTCAAATATTTAAGTCTTCTCATTATTCATCCTTATTTTTTAATAATATATAATTATTTTAATGTAATAACGTTGCAAAACCGTTGCAAAATGATGATACCAAGCACATTTACTCAAAGTCCAATGGCTTAGATTGTATACTAATAAAAAGGAAAAAAATGTCGTATATGAATAGAATAGATGAGTGTAATAAGTATGAAGAGGCTAACAAAATTCCTTTTGTTGTGGATGGCTTAAGAGTTGGGCAGGTATTTAAAGAGCATGAAGCGTATTGTTTAACCAGTGGATTTTTTGTACGTGAAGGTAATGCTTTGACGCTAAAAGAAAGTTACAAAACATTTGAACAACGAACAGAAGTTTTTACAATATTTGCTAAAAATGCTTTGGCTGATGGACTTGCTAATCGTTATATGAATGAGAACTTTCCTCTTTTGTCTTCTGCTAGTTCAGAGCCTTTGGCATTTCTTGACCGTGGGATTTCTAATCTGTTTGGTACACTTTCTTTTGGACAACATCTTAATGCTTACGTAATGACAGACGATGGTATGAAAATGTGGATAGCCAGACGTGCTTATGATCGAGGGTATGAAGCTGGAAAATTAGACCACATGGTAGCTGGTGGTTTACCTTGTGACCTTAGCCCTTTGGTGAATTTACAAAAAGAGTGTTATGAAGAAGCTGGTATGTCTGAAGCTTTAGCCTTAGAGTCAAAACAAGTTGGTTTAGTCTCGTACAAGTATGACTATACAATGGGTGGTAAAGAAGAGATTATTTACTGTTATGACCTAGAAGTAAAAGCAGATTTTGTCCCTGTGTGTACCGATGGAGAGGTTCATGAATTTTATTTGATGCCCATTGAAGAAGTAGCTAGATTAGTCAGAGATACGGATGAATTTAAACTCAATTGTAATTTGGTGATTATAGACTTTTTAGTACGTCATGGATACATTGGGCTTGATGATGAAGATTACGTTGAGATTGTTAAGGGACTAAGAAGATAAGATGGAAGCTTTAGAAAAGTTAATGGACTTAGCAAAACATAAGCAACAAATTGACATAAAACGTGCTGAAGCGAAATACATGGATCCTAATTGGTTGTTAGATAGCATTAGGGATGAGGTAGAAGAAGTTCGAGAAGAGATAAAAGTAGATAACAAAGCCCATCTTGAAGATGAACTCTCAGACATTTTATGGGGTTGGATGATTTTGGTAGAGAAACTAAAAGATGATAAGTATGTCGGTTCACATGAAGACATTATGAAGCGCGCTTTGAAAAAGTATGAAGAGAGAATATTACCTCTTAATGGTGACAGTTATGACCATGAGATTTGGGCTGAGGTTAAGGCTAGGCAGAAAGAGAGTTTGAAAAAAGAGCAAGAGTCTGCTGAAAATTATTAATATTCTGGAGAAAGAGAGAAAAATGTTTAAAAAAGAAATCTACCAAAAACGTAGAGAAGAGCTTAAAAAATTAGTTGGACATGGGGTTATTCTGATTTTAGGAAATAGTAATGTAGGCATGAATTATCCAGATAATCCTTATCGGTTTAGGCAAGACAGTTCTTTTTTGTATTTCTTTGGATTGGATTATCCTAATTATGTTGGGCTTATTGATGTTGACAATAGTAAAGAGTACATTTTTGCAAATGACTACAGTGATGAAGATGCTCTATGGATGGGACGACAGCCTTTAGTTAAAGATTTGGCATTTGCAGTGGGTGTTGAAAAGAGTGTTGCACTTAATGATTTGAATACATTTGTAAAAACATTCAATAAAGAAGAGATTCATTTTTTTCCACCTTATAGAGATAGTAATAAAATACTACTTTCAAAACTTTTAAATTTGTCTATTGATGAGGTTCAAAACGTGGTATCTAGTAGGCTTATTGAAGCATCGGTGAGATTACGTTCGATTAAATCAGAAGAAGAAATAGTAGAGCTTGAAAAAGCAAGTGCGATTGGATATATGATGCATACTTAAGCGATGAAAGTCACAAAAGAGGGGCTGAGTGAAAGAGAAGTCGTTGGTAAGATTGAAGGTTTAGCCAGTTCTTTTGGAGCAGGTATCTCTTTTCCAACTATTTTGTCTCAAAATGGACAAATTTTACATAATCATAAACATGATGAAGTTCTTACAAATGGTCGATTACTTTTGGTGGATGCAGGAGCAGAAACGCAACGGGGATACTGTTCTGATAACACCCGAACATTTCCCGTAAGTGGTACATTTACAGAGAAACAAAAAGCCGTTTATAACATTTGTTTAGAAGCAAATATGAAAGCCATAGAAGAGATAAGAGTAGGTGTAAAGTACAGGGATATTCATTTTATTGCTGTTAAAATTATTTTGGATGGACTAAAAACTTTAGGCATTCTAAAAGGTGATGTTTCAGAAGCTCTAAAAGAGGGTGTTCATACACTTTTTATGCCTCATGGATTGGGTCATATGTTGGGTTTAGATGTTCATGATATGGAAGATTATGGAGAAGACTTTGTGGGTTATAATGAAACAACAAAACGAAGTACAGATTTTGGAACAGCTTATATTCGCTTGGCTAGAGAGTTACAAGAAGGCTTTGTTTTAACGGTAGAACCTGGCATCTATTTTATTCCTGAGTTGATTAATAAGTTTAAAGAAAAAGGTAAGTTTATGGCTTATGTTAATTATGATTTACTGGAAAGTGACTACTTAGACTTTGGAGGAATACGCATTGAAGATGATGTCGTGGTTACTAAAAATGGTTGTCGAGTTTTGGGACAAGGAATTCCGAAGAGTGTTGAAGAAATAGAAGAAATGATGCAAAATAAAGCTACTTGATAAAGTAGCTTCAATATGTGTATAAATTGAGTTATGAAGAAGAATAGAATTTAGACGAGAAAAAACAACCGAGTTTACAGCCATGGCTAAGCTTGACAGAGTAGCATGGTTAGAGATTTTTCAAAGTTTGAAAAAGATCAATATATTTAACACGTAGGAGTGTAATGTGCAAGTAAAAGAAATAATGATAATAGTTTTATTTATAGTTATTTTAGGGATGGTTTATGCTATAGATGTTTGGAAAGGTACAAAGAGGACTGCTCACTTTGGGGAAACAAATAATAGTCATCAAGAGATTGAAAATCCAATGGAACATAATCAGACAAAAAGATAGGGTAAATAGAGTTTAGAAATATTTAAAATAACTTTTATAGGTTTTAAGTGTGATACATGAAATATAGTATAATACTTTAAAAAAACGGAGTGAATGTTATGCAAAATAAATTCGTATGGATACCATTAGTAAGTTTAGTATTTCTGGGGTGTACCAAAACAATTATCATAGGGAATAACGAACAACGCATAGAAGAAGCACCTGTTACTTACTATGAAGAAGTCCCTATTTATGGAACTGGATCGGGTTATGAAATAAATACGGTTAATAATAATGTACCATACTCAAGTGAGCCAGTTGTATCACAATCAAAATCTTTTAATATTAGCCCATTAGAAGCGTTTGATAAGATGCAAGATAATCAAAATGTATTACTTTTAGATGTTCGAATGGTACATGAAATACCTCAAGATGGTAAAATTGCTGATTCTGTGATGATACCTCTTCAGGTTTTAGGTAGTAATTTACATCGTTTAGATAAATCAAAAGAGATTATTGTTTATTGTCATGTAGGAAATAGAAGTGTAGAGGCAACGCAACTTTTACAAAGCCAAGGATTTGACGCTGTTAATATGTCTGGTGGGATTGAAGAATGGAAGCGAAATCATTTAGCTGTACGATGGAAATAATAGCAGTTATTTTATAAATAGATAAACAAGGATAAAAGATGCGTTTTAAGTTAATTGTAGTTGGTGTTTGTATGCTGACATTTATGGGCTGTTCTGATGAAGCAACAACAGAAGAGAAAAAAGTTCTTCCTACTAAGACTTCATCGGAAGTTAAGACAAGTGAAGAGGTTAAGGTAAGTAAAAAGGATAATGAATCTGAATCATCGGATGAGATGGAAATTTTGGAAAATAGACAAAAAAAGATAGCACTGGAAAATACTTTGACAGAAGAGGGTCTAAAAAGTACACATACAGCGTTGTTACAAGAACTTCAAAAACTTAAATGGGATAAAGAAATTTTGTCTGAGAAGTTTGAACTTCAGAGAATGGAAGATGAAAAGAAGGCTTATGAAGAAGAGAAAAAATATGACAAAGAGAGAAAAGAGCAAGAACAATTGTTGTCAAAATTGGCATATAAAGCAAATTTAGCTGAAATAGAAGCAAAACAATTACTGAATGAAATAGAATTAGAGAGAGCAGCTATAGAGTTTAAACAAGTGAAGCTAGATTCAGAATTGGCTTTTTTAAAGAGTAAGAAAACCAGAGAAGTATACATAACGGAAAAAGTAACTTACTTGGACAACCCTTTAAGTGAAGACAATCAGACCCTTACCATTTCTGATAGACGTGTTGAGTTAAATGGAATGATTACAGCTGAGATGGCTTTAAGTATTAGTAAGCAGATTAACTATTTTAATAATAAAGATCATAAAAAGCCTATTTTCCTTGTGATTGATCGTTCAGAAGGTGGTGCTGTTATGGCAGGAAACCTTATTTTACGAACCATAGACAGTAGTGAAGCTCCAGTTTATGTTGTTTTAAAATCGTTAGCAGCGTCTATGGCAGCTGTTATTGTAACGTTGGCTGAGAAGTCGTATGCTTATCCTCATGCTATTCTTTTACATCATCAAGCAATGACTTATCATTACAATGAGATGACAAACTTAACAGAAGAAAGAGAACAGTACGAAACATTAGAAGAAGTATGGAATATTTTTGGTTTACCTGTGGCTAAAAAAATGAATCTTACATCCGAAGAATTCATTAAACAGATGTATGCACACTCATCAAAAGGTAATTGGCAAGAGTTTGCTATTGAGGCACAGAAGTTAAAATGGGTCAATAATATTGTACTGCGTATTATAGACAAGTCGGTAAGAGTAGACCCTATGCACAAAGAAGAAGGTGAAACGGAAGTAGAGTCTTATGATAACCCTTATGCTATTTCAAAAGAGCTAATAGACAAAGAAGGAAAACCGTTCATGTACCTTCCACGTTTGAGTCCAGCTGATAGCTATCTTATTTATAATCCTGATGGATATTATCGAATGAGATAACTGTGATTAAGATTGAAGAACTGACCTCCATCGTATTCATTTTTAGTTTAAATAAGCTCAGTCAATAAATGTTTCTAAGCAATAACCCCAACCTAAATAAACTTTCTTACGGTTTTGCCTTGTTGTTCATAGCCATAGGAAGTATACTTCAATACATTACGCCTTATTTTTATGCCCAAGGTAAAGAAGATATGGGATTTAAAATATTGATAATTCTTTACTTCTGTATTTTTACTGCCAATTTTATTGCACCTTATTTTATACGTCGTTTTGGCTCTCAGAAGATGATAGTTCTGACTACGATTGCTTATATTGTGAGTATTGTAGCCATGATTATGGATAATACTTTTGTGATTTATACAGGTACCATTCTATTAGGATTGGCTGGGGCTATTCTTTGGAATTCTCAAAATAATTACTTGGTAGGCATTAGCAACGCTCATAATCGTGGTGCAAACTCTGGATTTTTTGTGGCTGTTTATGGGGTTGGGTATGCTTTAGGAATAGTTGTATTGGGTTATCTTATAGAGATGTTTTCCTATCAAGATGCTTTTTACATGATGATAATCTTTGCGTTTGGAGGCTTGTACCTATTTGTTAAAATGGATACTTTAGAAGGTGAGGTTAGAGAGAAAAGTAGTGATTCTATTTTTATGATTAGAAGTCTTACACTCTTTAAAAGTGTTTTGTCTAGTTCATTTATTCAGTCTATTTTGTTTGGGCTTGTCATTTCCCTTGTGCCACTTCATGTGCAGATAGTTACTCAAAGTCCAATGTATGTGGGCATACTTTCAGCGATGTTTTTTATTATGCCTCTTTTACTTTCTATGGTGATTGGAAAGTTTTCAGATAAACATGGTCGAGGAAAAATTATACTTTTAGGGGTGTTAATAGCGCTTTTGGGACTGTTAGCTTTTCATTTTTCAGAAACATTGTTAGGTTTAGTAGTAGCCATGGTACTTGTTTCCATAGCTCAAGCCATTCTCTTTCCCATGTTTATTGCTTTACAAGGAGATATTTCAACAAAAGAAAATCAAGCCTTGATTACCAATCTTTTTGTACTTTTTAAATACATTGGTATGGTTTTAGGCGTTATATTAGGAGATGTTTTTGGTGTTGAGTGGGCGTATATGATTTCAGTTGTTATCATAATAGTTGTGTTGCTTTTTTCGTTTAGAGTTTTGTTAGATGATAAGGTGTTAAAGTTGAAAATTTTTAATGAAATGAGTGGAGTAAATAAACATGCCTTATAAAGCACTACTGAGCATCATTATTTTTCATGGGTTATCAATATTTTAGGAATTGCATTGATACTTTTTATTTTGTGGGGTAGATGGAGATTCGCTAATAACTAGCCTTCTCTAAATATCAGCATGATTATTTTTCTAAATTTATGGTTTGATAAAAATAAGGATTAGGTTCGATGTGATTTAACTAATAACCACTTCCTATAAACCCACTCCAATAGTAAGGATGAGATTCTCTAAGGTTTTTGCTTTTTATCATAGAACGTTTAGCTTTATTGAGTGCAATGGTATAATTGTCTCCACTTTGAATATTTTGATAAAAGTATCTCATAAGTTTAGAAGTTGCCTCATCATCAACATTCCAAAGACTCATGACAATATGTTTGGCTCCAGCTTTAATGAAGGCTTTGCTTAATCCTGAAATTCCTTCGGTCTCTTCTACTTTTCCGACACCTGTTTGACAAGCAGAGAGTACAACTAATTCAGTACCTTTAAGATTTAAGCCTGCTAACTCTAGTCCAGAGATGATACCATCTCCTCTTTCATTACGTATTGATGCATTCGCTCCACTAAGTAATATAAATGATTTCTCCATAGGATTTATGGTTTTATTATTTTTAGGAGAAAAGCCATGTGTTGAAAGATGCAGTATTTTTGGTGCATTAACGCTCAATAAATTCTTTTCACTAGCATTGTTTTCCAAAAAGTATTTTACGTTCTCTTTAAAGACTTTTTTAATTACTTCTGTTTCATATTTGGAAAACTTTAATTTAGCCCAGTTTGCTTCAAGCTTATCAAAAACACTTCCTCTGTTGGTTTGAGTACTGTTTGACTTATTGAAATCTACTTCTGAGAAGAGTACAACGTTTTGATTTTTTGGAGTAGTCTTATTTTGATAAAGCTTGACGAACTCTTTTCCTGAAGGAATATATCGGATATCTGTTTTTTCTACTAAATAGTGTTCTCCATCATAAAAAGCTTCAAAAGGAATAAGTCCAAGAAGTCCATCAGGAGAGATAATAAGAGAGGTTTTATTTTGAATATCTAATTTTTTTATAATTAAATTATAAAGTTTAGTATAACGCTTTTGAGAGATTCTTGTATGATCATGTTTACCAGCATCTTCTCTAATTCGTATAATTATTTTATCTATTTGCTCCGTTTCATTTTTAGTCAGTTTTTGAAAAGTAAAATTATTTTGTTTATTTAAAGTGAAGATGTAATAATTTTCTTCCATTTTGGCGAAGTCTATGTAGAGTTCATCTGATTTTAAAATTGTTGAAATTTCTTGATAGTTAATTGCTTTTTTATCTAAAGATAAAATTTTTTGAGTCAAAAATATTTCTTCTTTAGAAATCTCTTCTTTAATCTTTCTAACTTTTTTATTATAATTTCCTAGTTTTTGAAATTCTGTTGGAGGATTCAGCGAAAGCCTTGCTAAGGCTCGTTGATTTGTAAATAATGAATCTATATAGTGCTTTACTTTTAGATCACTAGTATTCGTATGCAAAAGTTTTAAACTGTCTTCTATATCAAAAATTGATCTTTTGTAATTTAGCCATCGGTTGAAGGTCTTTTCTTTTCCTTGTTTTGTCTCAAAACTAACTTCCATCAAGGTAGCAATAAAATCTATTTGTTGAAGAGAGAGTTTTCTTTTATGAAAGTGATTTACTTGTCCAAAATATTGAGAACGTGCTTTATTAAAAAGAGTAAAACCTTTATCTATAGAAGTATAAGCTTTTTTAGCTTTTTTAATTTTAGAGTAGGTTTGTGATAAAAGTTGGTATCGTGAGGCTAGAGCAAGAGGTTTATTATCTATTTTTATTAATAGATTTATAGAACGCTTTAAATAGCTTAATGCTTTATCATAATCTTCTAGTTTTGTATATATGACACCTAGTAAGACATAGTAAGGATCCATATTTATATGCTCTTCACCCCAAATATTTTTAGCTGTATTAGAGGCTGATTTAGCATGTTGTAATGCCTTTTTATACTGCTTTAATTTGAGTAAAGAGTACGAAAGGTTCATATAAGTAGCATTAGAAAAAATAGGATTATGTTGAGTAAGTTCTAGAGCCTTCTGACTATAAGAGATAGATTTTTTATAGTCTTTTAATTCATTGGAAAGGTCTGCCAATGCAGCATAGCTACTTACTCTTGCTGAAGGATTACTTTTAGCTAATGAGAGAGCTTGTTGATAATATTTTAATGCTTCTTGATAATCTCCTAATCCTCGATAGGCAAAACCTAAGTAATGATAAGATGCTTGTAGAAGGAATGGAGGAGGACGATTAATAGTTTTATAAAGTTGAATTGTTTTTTTAGTATATTTAATACCTTTAGGATACTGAGTATCTAAAATGTACATAGAACCAAGGTCAGAATAGAGTTTGAGCAAGATTCTTTTATTATCACTCATCTTTGCTTCAGTAATTTTCAAAGCATTTTCAAGTAGGGTTATAGCCCAAAAAGTCTCATTAACCATACCCAATTTTACTGCTTGTTGAACTTGATTTTTTAGAATATTATTCCATGCTCTTTTTGACTTTTGTAATCCTAGAAGCTTAGCCGTATTATGATTTATTCTTTCAACTATTCTTTTTCGCTCTTCTAAGCTAAATGCTTTGTTTCCTTTAAAACGCTTCATCTCTTCCGTTGTTAAATTGGCTGTAGCAATGTTTAATTCTTTTGTATGAGATATTGTCAAGATGAGCAGTAAAATAATAAAAAATTTCAAAGAAAATGCTCCCTTAGATGAATAAAGTAAAAAAGTATAATAGGTTGAACCAAAATGTTATAGTTAAGGTTAACAAACTTAACCGTTTAAAAGAATATTTTTCGTTTTTAATTAGTAGGTATCTTCCTGTCAGAACCAATGCTAAACTTAGTAAAGTGTGAGAATCTATGAAATAACTATAATAGTAATTATAATAAAAGTAATCTTGGAAACGTCTCAACACTTGATGGTAAGAATAGAGTTCCCATACTACTGTAATAAAAGCACTTGATAAAGCATTGAAAAGAAGACCCAGTCCAATAGTAATGAGTATACCTTGTTTTTTTTCTACTTTTTGAGTAATTTTTTTACCACAGTTTGCACAAAAGATAGCTTCATTTATGTTCTTATGGTTACAGGCTTGACAGATTTGACTTTCTAAATAAACTTCTTCAGCATTAATAAGTTTTTTCCATAGCCAAATATAGAAGATTAACAAAAATATAATAATAAGTAAAATTTTCATAATTATTTAATTCCTTTATGTTGTTTCAATATCTCATAGGCTCTATTAATTTTTTTTAATTTCTCTTCAGCATAGCCAAGCATATCACTAGGTAAATCTTTGCTCGACAATATATCAGCATGATAATTTCTCACCATTTTTCGATAACTCTGTTTTATGGATTGATGAGATTCATTATTTGTGACCTCTAAAATATTATAACACTCTGCAAGGCTTAAATGCTTTCCTGTAAAGCTTGAATCTTCTGTTTTCTGCTGAGGTTCAAACTCTGATTTAATATTCAGATAAAATGAAAAGTCAATATCTAAAAAAACGATAATTTTAATAATTAAATTTTCATTGTGATGATTAATTGACTCATTAATATAGGAGAGAGTCAAAAGTGATTGGATAAAACTGATTTTGTCATAGTTAGTAATCTTTAAACATACTAAAGCATTACATATGTCAATTACATTATCAAGTTTGTCTTTTTCATTAGTCAAAATTTGTTTATAAATATCTCGAATATTAAAAATATCTTGTCTAAATCTACTTAACTCATCAAATACCTTTCCCAAAGCTTCTGCTTCTAGTGGATTAATTCCCCCATCAACTTTAGCTACTTTTGATAAAAGAGAAATAAAAAGACCATCATAGTTATTTCGTATGTTATTATAATTAGCATTCTTCGGACTTACTTCCTCTTCTTTTATTTTTTTCTTCTCCTTAACAAGTTTTATTCCACAATAGATACAAAAATTATTATTGGAATTATTGTTCTTATCACAGCGAGTACAGGTTGTTTTTTTACTATGCATAAGTATCCCTTTAACTTATCTTTAGTTTTCTATGACTTTTGTTTTAATTTTGTAGTGACCTACAGCAAATTTTTTGACAATATCATAAGTCAATCTATTAATAATGTCCCTAGCCACTTCTTCCATACTAGAATCAGCAAGTCCACTGGTAGAACCTTTATATCCATCAGAGATATAAGCATAATTAGTTTTACCTGACTCAGCTGAATAGTCTTGTGAAAGTACTACTTTTGAACTGTCTATATCTATCACTTTCATATCCATACCTAGTTTTGCTACTTTACTTTTTTTATTAAAACCAAGAAAGGAGCTTTTACTTTTAGAAAGGTTAACACTGGTAATTGCACCTGTTATTAAGATATCAGCACTTTGTAGTTTCATTGTTTTACCTGCTAATGTCATCTCTTGACGTAGGGTTTCCATAGTTTCTCTGTCTAGTACTTCAAAACATCCTGTTTTATCTAACGAGGTTTGTAGCATATTGGATAGTCCATTACCTATTTCAGAGAAGTTTGCTGTATCTTTCCCCATCATTGCGAGTAATACTTGTGCATTTCCATTCAGTTGGGGTTGTTCTTTGCATCCTATTGCTTTACATTTGACTTTTGAAACAGTTAATTTTTTTCCTGTTGATGCTTTACATGAAATGTATTCTACGGTGTTCTTAGCTACTGTAACACCACCTTTACCAGAGCTTACTACGGCTGGTGTTAAGGAGTTTGTACATCCACTTATAACTGAGACTGTTAGTAAACTTATGAATCCTAATTTAACTGTTAACTTCTTTTTCATGATTATTCCCTCAATTTTTTGATTTCTTATCAACCATTATATAAATAACTTAGGTAAATACTTTATAAATTTTTAGTAAATTTATTGACTATATTGGTAAATAAGAAGTAAATATAATATCTATGGTTATAATCATAAAATAAGGTAAAAGGAAATGCTGTGGAGTCTGATAATACGTTACATTATTTAGAAGAGAGACTACAATATGTTATTAAGTCTTTAAGTTTATCAACAAAAGATATTGCAAGAAAATTAGAAATAAGCCCAGCATTGGTTTCCCAAATACAAAACTATAGCAATGGAAAACTACGTAAGTATCATCTTTATGCTATTTGTCATGCATATAACATTCCTACAGAAATTTTTGAAAATGACAATATTAAAACAGCTGAACAAATAGATAAATTTTTGACGCAGTCTAAAGAAACAGAAAAAATATTTGAGAATAATAAAGAATTATTAAATAAGCTTGTAGGAACATGGTACTTTTACAGTTACCATAGTCAGAAAAATGATGATATATGGCAAACTGAAACAACTATATATACTGATGGAACAGTAGAAGATAAACATAAAAATAAAGGAAAGATTTTTATAGGAAAAAATCAATCACTTATTATTAAAGAGACACATAATGCTAAAAACCTTAATACCATTACTTTTGATAATAATCGTATTACTTACAATGCATTTCCTTTTTCACGTATCTCAAAAGTGAATGCACTCAACAATGAACTTTTAAGCTTTGGATTTTGTTCTAGAGTTAAATTAGCTTATGAAGAAGCCAAAGAGGTTTTAGGTGACTATAGTACGGTACAACTAAAAATAGATCATAATATGCTAGAACGAATCTATAACTTATAATACAAGGAAATGACAATGAAACAAAGTTTTATGATACTTTTAACGGCTTATAGCTTACTAAGTATAAGTACTTTATGTGCGAAAGAAGCCGAAAGTAATGTTACTAAAATAGAAATAGAAGAAGCAACAATAATTACCATTGATCTAGATTTGGAATTACAAAAAATTAAAGAAAAAAGTCAAAGAGGTAAAGAAGACAATGTTATTGATACAGTTATTTTTATAGAAGAGAATAAAGAAATAATATTTGAGGGTATTCTCTTAGAGAAAAACTCACCAGTGAAAGTTACAGTGTCTCGTATTATTGATGATGATGAGGATAATGATGAAGTATCTTTTTCTGGAAATAAATATACTATCAGTACATTAGGACTTCATGATGGAGATAGAATTATTATGAAAGATAAAGAAGATAAGATTTTTGTGAATCAAATTATTAGAACAGAATAAGTAAAGAGAAGAGGTATACTTCTTCTCTCAATAGATATCAATTAACTCAAAAGCATCCAACCATAAATTACAGTTATTCCCAAAGTATAAGAAGCCAACAACCAAACATTTCTAGGGTTTCCAGAAAGCTTAGGTGTTTTAATCTCAGATACATTCAAGATGGCAAGTCCTACGCCACTAAGATATAAAATGATGGTAAAAGCACCAGTGCTAACCACACTTTCTAGTAAAAATACAGAGACTAAAATCAAGCTGTTATTATCAAGAGCCAGTCCTGTGTATTTTGTTCCTCCAGCTAAACCGTAGGTGCTAAAATAGCTTAGACGAATGGCAGCAGCAGCGAGCATAATGAATGCTCCTAGTAAAAATATGGGTTCAAACTTTCCATAACTCATAAGAAGAATGGCAGGGGTTACACCATAACTTACAATGTCTATAAGAACATCAAGTTGTCCACCAAATTGTCCATCGGTAGGGGTTCGTCCCTTTAGTCTTCTTGCTACAAGTCCATCAGCCCAATCAAAAGCGACAGCCCAAACCATCCCGATCATGGCTGCGTAGTAAACTCCTATAATAGAGAAGTAAATAGCCATTAAGGTACAGGCTAATCCTGCAAGTGATAAAAGGTTTGGTATGTCTTTTACATAAGAGAGAATCGTTGGTTGTTTCGTATTATTTATTTCTGACATTTATACAACGGCTCTTTCACTATTTCTACGTTTCTCAAATTGAGCGATGACATCTTTTTTAATTCTAGTTGATGAGGTTCTTGGATTATAAACTACTTGAACAATCTTTTTACCTTTTGATTTTAAATACTCTTCTACAGCAATGTTGTGAGGTTTATCTCCCCAGTCTCCACCTACCACAAAAACATCTACATCAAGTTCTTTACAAGCAGACACATACTCAAGTTCATAGTAAGGACGTACAATATCAACACAAGATAAAGCTTTTAGCATCTCTTCACGCTCTGCTAACGCAATAACGGGAACATTTGGTTTGTAAGAATTTACAACCTTATCTGACGCAACGCCAACTGCGACCACGTCACCTAAAGTTCTACAATGTTCTAAGAGAGCAAGATGCCCAACATGTAATAAATCAAACGTACCTACGGTATATATAACCATTTTTTCTCCAATTTTTGAGCGCTAAAGTCTCTTTTTATTTTTACTATTTTGAATATTGTTTTCTGTGGAAATGAGTGCATAGATTTTAATTAAAAAAGTGCATCATGAAAAAAGCCTAACAAAAATCTTTTGTTGTGAATTCGAGTAGATCTAGGCTTTATATGGGGTTATAGGTGTTTTTAAAGGATGATAAAAACGAAGTCAAATACAGATCGAGTATTTGATATTGAAGTCAGTATAGCATAAAAAAAAATGCACTTAGGAAAAACTATAATTTTCATAAGTTTAAGTAAACTAAATTAATGAAATAGGCTTCATTAATTTATGCTTCTTTCTCTTTTCTAGCTTTAACTTTACGGTGTCTAGGTTTCTTTTGTCTGTCTTTTTTTGCTTTGCCTTTGTTAGAAGGAGCTGATGAAGGAACAAACTCTTCTAAGATTTTTTCTTCGATTTCTTTTTTCATATTAAATTCTATGTCACCAAGTAAAGGTTCATCTTCTGGGCTTACAAGTGCAAAGGCTTCACCAAGTTCTTTCATAGAAGCTAAATGTGTATAGTAATCTACAGGTGTTTCTGGTAAATCATAAGAGACAAGAAGTTTAATGTTTTCTAGCTCTAATGTTTTTAAAATCATATTGGTAGTGATGATAATATTGAGTGTTCCTAGATTAAACGCTGTTCCAGCTTCTTTTTGTTGTACTTCTCTATGGTTTCCATGAACAGCGAGGGCTTTAAACTCTTTTGAAATTAAAAACTCACTTAGTGCATCTGCTTTTTTCTTACTTTTAACAACAATAACAATTTGTTTTTCTTTATGCTCATTTAGAAGTAATCCAAGCAATATTGTCTTGTCATGTTCCTGAACAAAATAAAGACTCTGAGTTGTTCTTAGGGTCACAGATCTTTGGTCATAATATATTTTTTCTTTAGGGGTATCCGTTTGTTCAAACATTTGTGTATTTTCCTTGGAGTATTTTTGAAATTATAGCTGATTTAGAGATTTTTATACTATTTAAGAATTAATTCTATATTGTATAGGACAATAAGCAAAGAATGCTATTATTCCACATAACGCTAAATATGCGAATAATAGTTATTTCATAACTAAAAGGAAAGACTTTATGTATACTGTACAAATGGAAAAAGAATGCGCCTGTTTTAAAAAAAGTGAATACAAAAATAACATGTCATTTGAAACACAAAAAGATGCCTATAATTATGCACAAATTGTAACTGAATTTATGAATGAAGAGTTCTGTAATCAACATATTTTCTCTG
>CACVAP010000101.1 GCA_902727895.1 uncultured Sulfurovum sp. | reverse complement strand
GAGCAATAACACACTATGAATACAATAAACAAGGAGAAGTAGTGAGTATCAGAAACCCTCTAAACGGTAAAACAACCTTAGAATACGATACTCACGGAAACCTTGTTAAAAAAAGAGATGCTAACAATAATACAACTAGGTATAGCTATACAAGAGAACAAGCACTAAAAAGTAGAAGTAATGCTTTAAACCAAACATCTATACTCAATTATGATGAAAAAGGAAGAGTAAAAAGCTATATTAACCCAAATCATCAAAGTACCCAATATTTTTACGATAAGTTAGACCGAGTTACAAGCACTAGAGATGCTATTAATAATGAACTAAATTATAAATACAATAACAAAGCCCAACTACAAGCCATAATAGACCCCACAAAAAACCAAACCCAATACAGTTATGATAAACAAGGAAGAGTAGAACAAGAAGCACTCCCTAACAGTAAAGTGGTAGAGAAAGTCTATAACAAAGACCATACACTAAAAACAATCATAAGAGAAGATAAGTCAGAAATAAACTTTAAATACAATGAGTTTAAAAAACCAATAGAGATAGAAGTGCAAGACACTTCGGCTACGCTCAGTGCAGGAACTTCGGCTACGCTTAGTGCAAGTACTCCCACGCAAAAACTAAACTTCCAATATAATGAAGTAGGAAGACTAAGCTCTGCAACTTCGACGGCTTCGACAGGCTCAGCCACCATAGAACTCTTTTATAATAGAGTAGGAGAAGTAAACAAAGAAGTACAATTCAATAGCCTTGTAGTAGAAAAAACACAAAATGTAAAATCTTCCACAAAAACGCTAAAGTTCTTAGAGTTAAACATCACAATAAAAAATGACTTTAAAACCCAAACAAAGACCATCACTAAAAATGGTAAATACCCCATTACTATTCATTACGATAAAAACGGTGTAGAGACGAAAACAGTTTATCCAAACAATTTAGAAGAACATTATACCTTTGATGCAAACTATAATCTTATAAACATAAAAACAGGAAAAACAAACCTCCATTATGAGTACAACGTAAACGGAGAGATTACAAGAAAAAACAGTACAGCTTATAAGTATGATGCCATAGGAAGATTAACAGCTTCGACAGGCTCAGCCACCGTTGCAGCTACCTTTCACTATGACAAAGCAGGAAACAATTTAAATAATGGTGCTAAATACAAAAAAGAGACAAACCAACTTTTAGAAAATAATCATTACTTTTTTACTTATGATGCAAGAGGAAACTTACAAACAAAAACCAATAAAGTAAACAAAGAAGAGACAAGCTACACCTTCAATACACTCAATCAACTCATCTAAGTAAAAGTTATGCAAGGCTTAAGAACGATTAAGAGTTTTTATTATGAATATGATGCCTTAGGTAGAAGAGTAATGAAAGAAGTATATAACCCAGTAGATAATCATAGTACTACTAAACACTATTACTTATATGACAATCAAAACATTATTGCCATATTAGATAAAGACAAACATCATTTAGCTACCATTACCCATCATGATACAAAGATAGATACACCACTTAGTATAACAACCATTCATGGAACTTATTATTATCATAGAGACCATCAAGGAAGTATCATAGCTCTAAGCAATGAACATGGAGAGATTATTGAAACCATAACGTATGATGAGCATTATGGGTCAATCTTAGAACATAAGAGAAGAAACAACAATGAAACACTTAATCCTTATGGGTATACGGGTAGAGAGATAGAAACTAACGATCTTTATTATTATCGGGCTAGGTATTATGACCCGATGACTCAGAGGTTTCTTAGCCTTGACCCTATTGGGTTTAGCTCTGGGGATTTTAACTTTTATCGGTATGTTGGGAATTCGCCTGTTTCTTTTGTTGACCCTTTTGGGTTGAAAGGGCTAGGTGGAGTAAAAGATGGAGCAGATGGACTAAATGATTTATCAGACATTGTAGAGGCTGCAGCAGATGGTGGGATAACAGGTGTAGTTGATACAGTACTTGAACAGAGAGGTTTAAAAATAGATGCTGAAGTTTATGATAAAGCAAAAGAGATGAGAGAAATATGTTTAGAAAATGCTTCAGAACTAGATTCTGCTCAGGGACTTGAGGCTGCTAAACAATGTGAAATAAATTATGGTATTGATGGAAATAATATATACATTGATGAAAAAACTACTTTTGGTTTTCCAGATGCGACTATTCCTTTTACTGATATTCCTCTTGGGGGTCAACCAGACTTTTTAAAGCGTACAAATGATGATGTAAATTATTCAACAGAAGCTTATCAGACTTCTGATGGAAATACTACCGTTGATACTCCTCCTATTGAGGTTCCTGATACTAGCTTCCCAGCTGATGTTTGTAGTAGTTATGATGATGTCATTGCTGATGGTAATCATACAGATGATATGATTGGTCATTATGAAGAAGACTTATATAACTGTGCTTATGATAATGAAGTAAATCCAAATTATAACACTTCATATGAAAAAGATAACACCCCTTATATAGCAGGTGAACGTGATACTGGTAATCATCTAATAACAGGAGGGAGTGATAATAATCAAACTAGACTAGATAATAATTCAACTGTATCACCAGATAATAATTTAACGGAAGAGGAACAAATGCAAAAAGATATAGAAGCATATGATAGAGGCGAAAGGGAATAAAATAATGAAGAGTCTTATATGGTTAATACTTATTACTATCAATTTAAGTGGAAATGACTTTAAAAAGCATGAAATAACTTGTGATAATAACGTTAGTAGTGGATGTAGAGAACGAGCTTATCTTGCTTTGGAAGTTAATAAAGATTCTGATGAAGCAGAAGAGTATTTTTTAAAAGCTTGTGAGCTTCAAGATCCAAAGTCGTGTAGTTTTCTTGGATATATGTATAGAAGTAAAAATGTAAATAAAAAAGATGAAAAAAGATATTTTAAATTTTTTTATAAAGCATGTCAATTAGGAAATCCCGAGTCATGTATGTTTGTTGGTTCACTTTATTCAAAAACGAACCCAATTCAAGCCACAAGACATTATCAAAAAGCTTGTGAACTTGGAAATCAGAGAGGGTGTGAACGTTTAGGTAGGAATTACTTTTCTGGATATGGTATAAAAAAAGACAGGAAACAGGGAATTAATTTATTTAAGAAAAATTGTCAATTAAATCATAATGGCTGTTTATGGTATGTAGGATTTATAGGAATAGGTGAAGAATATAAAGATTTAAATATATCAGAATTTAAATTATTGAAGTATAATTGTAGCTTAAATAATGATTTATCTTGTAATGATTTAGGTTTTTTGTCTTTAGAAGTTTATCAAGATTACACAAAAGCAGAAAATTATTTTAAAAAAGCATGTCAACTTCAAAATCAAGAGAGTTGTAAAATGCTTGGATTTATTTATAAAAATAAACACACAGAGAAAAAAGATCAAAAAAAATCCTTTTACTACTTTAACAAAGCTTGTGAATTAGCTAATCCATATGCATGTCAGTATGCTGGTCTTATGTATTGGAGAGGAGAAGGTGTTCAAAAAGACTGGGGTATGTCTGCACAGTTATATAAAAGATCTTGTGATTTAGGTAATAGTGTAGGATGTAGATTTCTAGGATCAAGTTATTATTTAGGACAAGGTGTTACTTTGGATAAAGTAAAAGCTATTCAACTCTATAAACAGGCTTGTAATGATGGAGAACATTATGGGTGCATGAAGTATATTTATTTTTCAGCTCAAAAATAATACGCCTCAGACATAGAAAAAGAAGGAGTACTAGGACAAGGGTGGATGTTACCCTTTGAGTATACCTTAGAAGTTAAAAAAGATGAAATCGAGTTTGTGTACGAATACGGCTTAAAACTCTACTTTGAGCCAATTAAAGTAGGTGATGAATCCATACTTACAAAAAAAGGTTTTAGACTACTTCATCCTGATGAGCAATCTTATGTGGTGGTTTTAGAAGATGGGAAAATACTTCAATTTAAAGCCTACTCAGAAGACAAATATAAAATAACAGCCATAGCAGATAAAAATGGTAATAGACTCAACTTTATGTTTGATGATAGAAGAAATATATCGTATATTACAACACAAGATAATAGACTGTTTGAACTTGAATATAAAGACGTGATTCAAGACACTTCGACTACGCTCAGTGCAGGAAAAAGAAAAAAACAAATAATCCAAAAACAAACAATTCTCAAAAAAGTAAGACGCATAAAAAGTGTCACAGAACATATATTTAAAAAAACAATCTTAAGCATTACAGACAAAGCCCAAGGGAAAAAAGAAGAAGAACTCCTCTTAACAGAAAATGGAAAACTGCTTTACCTACAGTTCCATAATAAACAACTCCAAGCCATCGCCTCTTACCCCAAAGCAGCCCAAGCTGAAATAGAAGAAAAGTCTAAATTAAAAACACAAGAGAGTGAAATCCAAACACTCGTAAGCTATAACTACTCCAAAGAAGCAGACTTAATAGAAGTAAAAGATAGGAGAGATAAAAAGAGTTTTTGAATATAAAAATCACATTATGATAGCTCATAAACAACCAGAGGGTTTAGAGAGTTATTACGAATATGATGAATACATTCCTAAAGGAAAAGTAGAGAAGTCATGGAATAATAGAGATGAGTCATGGAGCTTTGAGTATGAAATAGGGTTACCACATCACAGAAAGGTTTTAAGCAACAGCTAATTGAGGTTCGTGTAGAAGTAGATAGAAAAAAAGCTTTCTTTTTTAAATCTAAGAAATTTAATTGTTTCATATTATGTGATTCAAGAACTTGAGATAGAAGAACTTATAAAAAAATGGCTACCAATATATGTTTTAAGACCATTAAGTTTAAAGCAAAGGATTGAAGAAGAATTAAGGCTTTATCTTCAATAATTATTTTTCTTTGAAAGAATAACTATTTTACTATTGCTTAACATAACGTTAGTTCTGTGAAATATGTAATTTGTGAAAAACTAAGCTAAAGTTTTTCTCTTCACTAGAAATAAAAAGCTTTTTATTTCCAATATCTCCAAATTTATGAATACTTCAAAGTATTAAAAACATTTCTTTTTATACACCCAGTAGACATTTTTATAAATAAATACATATATTTTTATAAAAACATGGTATTATTTATTAAAAAATGTTAAAAAAGGAAAAACTTGAAACGATTCTTAATATTGATGTTCTTCACCATTTCTTTACTTTTTTCATGTACTTCTGGTTGTCTTGATAGCCCAGTTCCACAAGTAGGAGCAATTGCAGTAAATCAACAATATATAGTATTAGATAATAAATTATCTTCTGAATATAAAAAGCTACAAGAATTAATTAATGATAATATCAAAATAGATGAAGATATCATTGCATTAACCAATGATATGATTCAGCTAGATACAAAAAAAAGTATTGATACTGAGTTTAGAGTTTTTCTTAAAAAACAAAAAAACATTCTGAAAATTTTAGAAAATGAAAACTAATGTGGTGGAGTATTCTTATTTTGTTATCTTTTAGTTTTCTGTATCTTCTTCAAGAAAGATATTATAAAAAGATATATCAAGAGATAGTCCTTTATATAGGAATTTCATTGTTAATGGTTAATGTCTTAAGTAGAAGAGATGGTGCTGAATCATTTTCTCCAATTGAAGCATTATTGGCGATCATCATTGTGATTTTACTCTCTTTCATATTTTATAGGTTATCTCGGACTCATGAAAAAGAGATTGTAGCAAAGCAAGTGAGTTATTGGGGTGTTCCCTTTAATCTTATTTTATTGAAAAATAAACATACAATTATTTCTAAACGAGGTAGAAATGAGCTTGAAGAGCAGAAAAAAGAATATTTTTATGAGGAGGTTTGTGAAAATAACAAAAAAGTTAGAAGACTTCAACCACTTGTTTTAGCAGATATTAAAAGGTATAGGGGTTTTACGATTATTGAATCATTAAACTATTTTAGAACCAAGTCTGCTTCTATGTTATATCAAACTATATATTTAAAGCTTTCTCATATAAATGAGAATATTGAAACAGAAATTGATTTTGATAAGCTTTTAAAAATTAATAAATACTGTGTTGAATTTTTTTTGATAGATCTGTGGATAGAAATATCTTCAAAAGAAATTATTGGTATTGGAACATTAAATTCTTATGCTAAAAGTAAGAAAGAATTGGAACTAATTGGAGCATTTGATGCTGTTGTAAGTAGTAATGTTAAGAAGCAAGGTCTTTTACTTTATGCCCATTACCTTAATTTTAAGGGAGAGTTGAACCATGTCACGTGAGATGGCTAAGGAGCGAATTTATAACCCTAATGAAGCAAATTTTCAAGAGGTTATGAGAGAGAGGTTTGGTTTTAAAGTTTTAGTTTATTTTAGTACTACATTTTTATCATTGCTTGGATATATATTGATTGTATTCTCAGATTCTTTTGAGGTTAATTTAGATGGTACGTTCATGATAAAAACAGGTATTGTAATACTTGTTTTACTACTTTTAGGTTATTCTCTATCAATCGATAAAGAAGATTGTGAAAGTAACTCGCCTTTAGTGGAAAATAGGAAAAAAAATGAGTACCATTTGAATATGGCAACGGTTGTTAGGAAATTTTTAGGCTCTGGAAAAAAATCTTTAACAGAAGAAAATTTATCTAATAAGCATATTTTACTTAGTACAGAAACAGTTAAGCGTATGGGTGCAATTATTGGAACTACAGGTTCAGGTAAGACGGTTCAATTAAAAGGGATGCTTGAACAGCAAACAGCTCTTGGAGGAGGGTGGTGTTCTTTTGATGCAAAAGGGACAATTGATGAGCTTAAAAATATTTATGCTTTGGTTGGTAAGTATGGTAGGTTAGATGAATTGTTTGTATTGAATTTTTCAAATCCTAAGAATACTCATTCTATTAATTTTTTCAATGCGGGTAGTGCGATGATGCTAAAAGAGATTATGGCTAGCTTGATTGAATCAAGCGAAGATAAATGGCGAAAAGTAGATGAGGATTTTATTGGTGCAATTTTAAAAATTTTGGTTTATAAAAGAGATAATGAAAGTTTTGTTTTAACATTTAGTGAAATAAAAAAATATCTTACTACTCGAAAATTACTAGATATCGCATGGGAATATAGAAAAGTAAATGATAGTTTAATTGATGACTTTATTAGTTATGTTTGTACCAAGATAGAGATTGACGCTGAACAATTTAAGAAGGCAAAAGATTCAGATAAAAATTTTAGAGAATTGTGTTTAAAAAACTCTACCAATAGTAAATTTCAAGGAGTATATGAAATTGGTTTAGCATCAGGGAATTGGGAAAGTATTCTTACCACACTGGGTTCAAACTATGGAAATATTTTTAATGCATCTGAACCAGATGTGGATCTCTTTGAAATTGTACAAAACAATAAAATGTTATGGATAGTTCTACCGACCATGGAAAGTGAAGAGACAGCAAGAAGATTGGGAAAATTATTTTTAGGAATAATCAAATCTGTTGCTGATAAAAAAATTAAGACCTCTTATGAACCTAAAATACCTTTTCTTTTTTTATTAGATGAGTTTGGTTCATTTGGTATTGTTGGTTTTGGATTATTTATGTCTAAGGCTAGAGCTTTAGGAATGTCTGTTTGGCTATATTTTCAATCTGTATCGCAATTGGATGTAATTGATGGGGGTAAGGGCTTAGAGAGAAAGCAGATACTGAATATTTGTAATACATTGGGTATTATGAAAAATAATGATACTGAATTAGCAAAGGAACTTTCTAACCTTGTACCAGAAGAAGTGTTTTTAGATAAAGAGTATAAAGAGAAAAAATTTTGGAGAAACAGAACTGAAACGGATTCTGAATATCGGTTTACTAAAGAGAGTAAAGATGCCTTTAGATCTCATCATTTTTCAAAATTAAAAGATGGAGAGATGTATTTTTTTGTAGGTAATCAAGCCTTTAAGGCTGTCTCTACAGCTCCTATTGACTTGACCTTGACGTATCAGAAATTTAAAACAGATGTTATTTTTCCTCTTACTGAAGTTTTTCCAAAAGAGAGATTTAAAGAAGAATTGAGAATTTCTTCATCTAATATATTTGATAATGAAATTTTTTATGCCTAATATCTAAAAATAATATAGTATTTATAATTTTAAATAGTATATTATTTTTTATTTAAAGTGAATTATAGGAGGTTGAACAAATAAAAAAGAATGTTTGATAGAAAAATATAAAATACAAAAAATTAATAAAAAAGGACGATAAATGAATTTAAAGAAAATATTTATAATCATACCAATATTACTATTATTGGTTTTACCTGAAATGGTATTGGCTGATTATACTCAAATAACAACAAACAATACAGCAACAACAACAGCAGTCGGAACTTTAGCAAAGCCTTGGATTGAATTCATGGTAGCATGGGGATTTATTATTGCTTTTATTATGGGACTTGGTGGCTCTTTTGCTTATCAGTGGTCAAAAGCAAAAGAAGAGAGAAAAGATACGTTTGGTATTTTTGTAAAATCAGTTTTAATTGCAATATTAATTGCATGGGCTGCCCTTACAATAACTGATATTATTGTTGAGAATCTTACTGGTACAGTAAATAAAGGTACAACAATTAGAAATACTTATTGGAATGCTATAATTTAATTATGAAGAGATATATATTTCTAGTAATGATAATAAGTACCCCCTTTACATTAGGGGGCTATTGTTACTTAGTTGATTGCACAATGTCTGTGACAACAAATACAGCTACATTAGCAATGAACATTGAGATGGAGTTTATAGAGATTGCGAAAGAACGAAAAGAGTTAGTAGAAAACTATGAAGAATATTGGGAAGCTTTAAAAAAAAGTAATGAACTTGAAGAGAAAATTATTAAATCTAAAAGTTTAATTTATTTAACGCTCAAAGAGTTGAAGACTATAAAAGAGCAGATATTAATAGAGAGGTTAAGTAAGGATGAAATATAAAATAACGATATGGTTACTATCTTCTTTTTCATTAGAAGCTACAACTTTTTCATATTCTCAAATGGCTATTCCTGTATCTTCAATTACAACTCTTGTCTCTACAAATATGAATACTGAAGTATCTGCAATAAAAGCATTGAATGTATTTTACAAAAATAATATTATAAAGGAAAATGATAGAAAAAGAAAAAATATTGAAAAACTAATTAAATTAAATATAAAGGAAGCTCTTTTAGTTGGGGAAATCATCACACTTGATAAAAAAATTAAAAAAGTATTAGAAATGGCTAGAGAATAATGTTGGAGTGGTTCTTAGCTGAGGATAAAGCTTATTATGAAAACCTTGAAAAATTTAAAAATAAAGAATATTCAACTGTTGTCTATGATGAAATCATAGTTTTACCAACAGATAAAGAGATAAAGAGATCATTATTAAGCCAAAATCGTATAGCATTTCTTTCTCCTATTTTACCTCCTTTAGAGTTTATAAATGTTGTTATTGTTAAAAAATTAAAAAATCTTAAAGGTGTACTTACCACGCAAGAAGAGAGTGCTGGCATAACAATTCCTCAATCAATAGAATCAAAATTAGGGTTAAAAACAATTGAACCAGAATTGACTTTTTCAAACCTTGGAGGGGCAAAGATGTTTAAAGATTGGGCATCAAGGGTAGATATTGCCAAAGAGAAAGGTATTCTACCAAAGCCAGTATTTTTTTTAGGTGTACCTGGGGTTGGTAAAACATTTTCAGTTCAATGTTACGCAGGAGAAAAAAATCTTCCTATGCTGGAATTGAATATAGAATTAATTTTAGAAAAACCCAATCCTATATCAGTTATAAATTCGATTTTTGAGTATTTTGATGATACAGGTATTGAATGTATTTTATTAATGGATGAAATTGAACAAATGCTACAAAGTAAAGCGATGCTAGGTCAATTATTAACAATACTTAGTAATTTAAATACACCAGAAGGGTATAAATTAAATGGTGTTCTATTTGCTACATCTAATAATGTAAAGGATTTAGTTTATAATTTTCCTCAATTTTTTAGACATGGTAGATGGAGTGAGAAGTTTTTCAATAATTATCCAAGTAAAGAAGAAGCATTGGCAGTTATGAAGCTTTACGCATCTAAATTTAAAGTTAATATTGATGATAGTATGATAGAGAAGGCTTATATCTTAGCCAATCAATATTATAAGAAATATAATCTTGAAGAGAAAAGAAGCGTATATGCCCAATCAGAGATAGCTTATCTTTTTGAAAAGTTAACAGCATATTTAAAAATAGATGATAAAATTTTAATGAATGAAATTGCTATGGTTGATCCTTTACAGGTAACAGCTCAACAAGCTATTCAAAAACTTATAGCAGATTCTAGATCTAATAAATTTAAGGAAATGTAGTATGGGAAATATATATAAAATAACAGCGATAGATATAGGCAATATATTATACTTGGATTTATATAAATATGCTGTTTTAGAAACAGATAGTGAAGAGGAAATATTAGCAAAACAATTGCTTATGTATGCAGATATGATGACTAAAGTTCGAGAAGAAATAATTGAGGGGTCAGTTGTTGCTATACGGAATTTTGGTTCTTTTTCTATTTCAAAAAGAAAAAGTGAAAGTCGTTATGTGAAATTTTCTAAAGCTAAAAAATTGAAAGATAATGTTCATAGTAAGTTGAAAAAGAAAATGTTAACAAATTTAATGCTTGATAGAAAACAAGAAGACAATTTTCTTGAATTAGAAGATATAGTACGACTTTTACTTGTAGATAATAAACCTATTTATTTGAATGATATTGAGAACATTAAAGAAAAATATAAATCCTTTGAATCAAAGTTACAAAGGATGTTGGTTGATAAAATATTATTGTTTTTCTTTAAAGTAGAGAAACTTGTTTTTGAGTATAAACTTGTTCATATTAATAATTTTGGATGTTTTTATTTAAAAAATAATCTCTTGTATGGCTTACATTTTAAATACTCTTCAGCTAGTTGTACGTATCTTTTTAAGACAAAAATGAAAATAAATTCTTTAATAGATAAATTAAATCTGATAAAGATTCAAAAGGAAATGCCTTGGGAATAAATGATTTTTTTCATAATATGCTAGATAGGTTTTATATTTATCAGCTTAATGATACGTTAATGGTAGATAGTCTTGAACCAAATGATATTCATGCTATTCGGATTAATAAAAAACAATCAAAGCTTTACTGTATTGAATTGGTTTCTGGAGGAACTACTGCAAACTATTTAAGTTCTCAAAAGGTAGATAATATTTTTGAATCATTTGCTTATTTGGAGAATGGAAGACTTTATCAAGCATATTTAAAAAAAGGTCAGATGCAACGAAATTTGATTTTTTCAAATAACCAAGATTTACTATCCTTAATTGTAAAAGGAGTGGATGGTAGATTTCTTGAAGATGAAGAGATTGTAAATGTGCTATATGACTTATTTTTAGGCAATGAATACAATATAAAGAAGAAAGAGCTTCATTCTATATTCAGCATGACAAAAGAACTGAACTATAACAACATATCTCACTCCTTTAATGGTTTTGTCAAAGATTCTATTTATATGAATATGAAAAAAATGAAAGTTTATCAATCTTATAGATTTAAAAATAGAAAAAAACCTATTGATTTAAGTCATCTCTATTCATTAGATTTTGATGGTGTAATTTGGACAGTTTTAGAATTCAATAAAGAAAATATAAATTACCTTTTATCTGAGAAAAAAACTCAAGCAAAAACAGATGGAAATGATGAAGAACTTAAGCAGCTATATAAGGCTTATAATTCTGATGATATTTATTTAGCAGTTGGAAATAGCAGTATTTTTATGTTGAGAGGAAATGTTAATGTTGTTCCTGAAATTAGTAACTCTTTGGGTATTGATTATGCTCAAAAAGAGATTCCTCTTGAAAATTCAAAATATCTTAAGAATACACCTCTTCTGCTAAGAGATAGTTATTTTGACAGTATCATCACTATAATGCTCCCCAAAAACTAGACCAGAAAAACAAGATTTTTTATATCAATAAGATAGAATAAAGATTAAGAAATCAAGGAATAAAACATGAGTAAGAAACGGAAAGTATATAGTGCAGAGTTCAAG
>CACVAP010000100.1 GCA_902727895.1 uncultured Sulfurovum sp. | reverse complement strand
TCTTGAAAAATATGACTAAGAAACGAAGGATTTTCTGAATAAAAACGCTCTAAAGTTGGACGTTGATTGGCAATATTACATTTACCATTACCTGTGGCTAAAAGCTTTTTACCTATTTTGTTATTTTTTTCTAAAATAAGCACTTTTTTACCACGTCGTGCAGCCACAATGGCTGTAATCAATCCACTTGCCCCTGCTCCTACTATGATTACATATATCATCTATTTAATCTTTTTTTCTTTTGCTTCAACCTCTGCTCTAGCCTCTTTTGTTCGTAAGTCTTCTTTACCATAGTTATACTCTTTAAATGCCAAAGCTTTTTTTGAATACTTTAACGATAAATTTACCTTAGATACATGCTCGTATGATTCTGCTAAGCCTTCATACTCAGCTAAAACATCTTCATGATTGGTTCCTAAGAGAAGCTCATCTATTTTTAAAGCTTTTAGATAATATTCAATTGCCTGATCATATTCTTTTAATTTATCATAGGATAAAGCTATATTAAAAAAAGTCGTTGAACGTTCCGTACTATTTGAACCCAATCTAACTTCATCAATTTTGATGGTTTTTGTATAATATTCAATCGCCTTCTCATACTCTTTTAATTCATCATAAACTAAACCTATATCATTGTACGTTAAAGCAATCTCTAAACTGTCATCTGCATAATATTTTAAATCTTCTTCTAACTGTTTTAACTGAGCTGCTAAGGCTTTCTCATTTTCTCCCTCAGCAAAGTACTTTTGTGCTAACTGATAGTTATCTTCATTCGGCGTTCCTTTTAAAAGTACTTTAGATGTTTTTATACTTTCTTTCTCTTCACCATTGCAACCTGTAAAGAAAAGTGAAAAAACTAATAATAGAGATATAAATATTGTTCGACCAATGGGCATAAACTTGCTCCTAAAATATATTTAATAATTTTATCATAATTAAACGCTATTTCTTGTATGATGCAAAATCAAATACAAGGATATATAATGTCAGCATTAGTAGAATTTTCAATGTTTCCAACCGAAGCAACCCAAAGTAAAAGTGCCTTTGTCGCACGTGTTTTAGACATCGTCGATAAAAGTGGATTACCCTATCAACTTACCCCTATGGGAACCATCATTGAAGGTGAAACCGTCGCTGAAGTACTGGCTGTGATTAATGAAGCTTATGAAGAGTTACAAAAAGATTGTGGACGCGTTTACTCATCTATTAAGATAGATTGGAGAGAAGGGGCAGTAGGAAGACTCGGGAATAAAGTAAACGCTGTTGAAGAGAAACTTGGACGTAAATTAAACAGCTAATTTTAGTTATAATACGGCAATTTTTTCAATCATAGACTTATAGGATAACAAATGGCAAACATTTCATACAAAGATGCTGGTGTAGATATTGACGCAGGAAACGACTTCGTAGAAGCAATTAAATCAGATGTAAAATCAACATTTGACAAAAATGTAATCGGTGGAATCGGTTCATTTGCTGGTGCTTATGCACTTCCAACTGGATACAAAGAACCTGTAATCCTTTCAGCAACTGACGGTGTTGGAACAAAACTGAAACTTGCTATTGAGAGTAATAAGTTTGACACAGTAGGTATTGATCTTGTTGCCATGTGTGTAAATGACCTTATTTGTAACTTTGGTACACCAATGTTCTTCCTAGACTATTATGCGACAGGTAAACTTGTACCAGCAAATGCAAAAGATGTTGTTGCTGGTATTGCTGAGGGTTGTAGACGTTCTGAGTGTTCTTTGGTTGGTGGTGAAACTGCTGAAATGCCAGGAATGTACTCAAACGATGACTTTGACTTAGCTGGTTTTGCAGTAGGTATTGCAGAACGTTCAGAAATGGACACAGTATCAAATGTTAAAGAAGGACAAGTAATCTTAGCACTTCCAAGTTCAGGAGTTCACTCTAATGGTTATTCACTTGTTAGAAAACTTTTCTTTGACAAATTAGGAATGTCTTTAGACTCTGACTTTCAAGGAAAACCTCTTGTTGACACCTTACTTGAACCAACACGTATTTATGTAAAAGAGTTTAAAGAAAACAGAGAGAACATTGTAGCACTTGCACACATTACAGGTGGTGGAATTGTTGAAAACTTACCACGTGTTCTTCCAGAAGGTATGCGTGCACAAGTTTCAAAAGACAGTATTAAAGTACTTCCAGTATTTAACTTTATGTCAGACTACATTGATGAAGATGAAATGTTTAGAACTTTCAACATGGGAGTAGGAATGGTACTTGTTGTTGATGGTGAAAATGTTGATGCTATTTGTGCTAATACTGACGCTTATGTTATCGGTGCAATGATCAAAGGTGAAAAAGGCGTAGATTTAATTTAATCTATACCTTTTCACTAGATATTAAGTTTTTTTGATGATAATCAGAAAAACTCCCCTTTTCTTTGATATAATAATTGTATGAAAGATAAAAAAGATAAATTAACTCTCAGACAACTCGAAATATTTTTAAATGTGGTCAAAGAAGGACACCTTACCAACGTTGCCAAAGCAATGGGGCTTAGTCAGTCAGCCATTTCAATGGCAATTAAAGAACTTGAAAAAATTCTAGGTAATCCTCTTTTTGACAGAATCAATAAAAAACTTGTTCTTAATGAAATGGGTCGTGCTTTTCAAAAAGAAGTTTCTCCTATTTTAAAAAAAATTAATGACATAGAATATGAGTTTAAAAATACAGCTAATAAGGGTATGGTCAGAGTAGGGGCAAGTACCACCATTGTAGACTACCTTATGCCTCCAATTATCTGTTCTTACATGAACAACTACCCAGACGTTAAAGTTGCCCTTAAAGAAGGGAATACTAAAAACATTGTTGAACTTATTAAAGAAGGTGAATTAGACGTTGCTTTTATAGAAGGGGTGGTTAATGACTCAGACATTATTAAATCAATTGTTGGGGTAGATGAATTGGTTGTTGTAACTACTGATCAAAGCTTGTCTAAGGAATGTTTTATTGATACCCTACAAGACAGAAAATGGGTACTTCGAGAAGAAGGTTCTGGTACACGTGAAGTCTTTTTAGACTATATTAAAGATAAAGTTGAACACATTAATATCTTCTTAGAATTGGGTCATACTGAATCTATTAAATCTTTACTCATGAACCATGAGTGCTTAACTTGTATCTCTAAAATTGCTGTAACCTCTGAAGTAGAAAGTAAAAAACTTATTCAAGTTCCTCTACGTAACTTTGAATGTAAACGTAACTTCTACATGATTTACCATAAAGATAAGTATCGGTCTGAACTTTTTGAAAAATTTGTTTCATTTACCCAAAAAATGATGCAAGAAATGATAGACGAGAGAAGTTAATTCTCTCTTTCTATCTCTTATATATAAGTATTTTCGCTTCAGCATACTCTTTAGGGTAATTTAAATTCATAAACTTTTCCTCTTCCTCAAAAACAACTTTTTTTATCTCTAAGTCATCAAATAATGTCTGTAAACGATGTTGATTCTTTTCTACTGCTATTTTTGCTTTAGCTACGAAGCTTCTATTGTAAATGGCACATAAGGGTTCAAGTCCATGTGCAGAAACGGCAACCGTTACATCAGCTGTACTTGTTCGTGCTTCATACAACTTTTTGATAACACCTTCATCCACAAAAGGTGCATCAACACTTAAAACAAAAACTTCGTTAATTTCTAGCGTTTCAAAAATAGATACTAAAGCCACAAGAGGGGAAGAAACTTGATTCACATCTTCAATCATCTCTATGTGAAAAGTAAATTTATCCTCTTTCGACGAGATATAAACTTTTGAAAATAACTTATTTAAACGTTCATATTGAAATTGGGCTAAAGAGCTAAAACCTCCAAAAGGAAGTAGGGCTTTATCTTGTAACATACGCGAACTTTTTCCCCCTGCAATAATAACAGCTGTAGCATTCTCAGGCATTATAAAGAAGTTGCTACCCATTCAATAACAGAGTTTGCAAGCTTTGCCCCATATTTACGTGAATACTGATCATTTACTAAGACCACCACCACATACTGCTCACCAGAAGCACCTTCTACATAGCCAGCAATATTTTTAACCCGTTTAATCGTACCTGTTTTCATCCATGCTCGTCCATAAACTACAGAGTTAGAGAAACGCCGTTTAATCGTCCCATCAATTCCTGCTATGGCTAAAGTATTCATCCAACGATGACCATAGTTTTTATACCCATGATCTAACAAATTTGCCAAAGATTTTGCTGTCAGTTTTGAAGTACGTGAAAGTCCTGAACCATTAGCAATGTGTGTCGTACCTTTTTCTAAAATATAATACTTATTTAAAGTATTTTCAATGGCCTTACGACTTTTATAGGGTGTGCTGGCTCCTTGAAAACTCACAGCACCCATGGTTAACATCACTTGTCTAGCCATAACATTGTCAGATTTTTTTGCAATGGTAGAAATAACTGATTCTAAAGAGTCAGAGTAGTGTGAAAAAATGTATTTAGCTTTTTTAGGTACTTTTTTTAATTTTAGTGTTCCTAAGACTTTAACACCTTGATTTTCCAAACCATTTTTAAATGCATAATAAAATGCACGGTGTGGCATGGAAACTACTTTACATATTTTTCTCTCTCCACAGCGTTTAGAAAGTTTTCCTGTTAAAAAAACCGTTGAACGCTCTGAAGCATTGGTTTTAATACTCACTTTAGGCCAAGCACGACCACCCTTACATGAACCATTTACCATTTTTAATTTGTTAACAACTTTATAACTTTGATCAGGCACATCTTTACTAATACTAGCTCTCTTACTTCTAGGTGTCACACAAATGGTACTTTTTCTTTTGTTAAACATTATGGCATCAGGCATGGCATTGTAAGGACTATGAACGTTTTTATCAAACCCTGAATTATTTTTAGAAGCCACTTGAAAAAGTGTCCTATCTATAATAATATTTCCTTTGATCTTTCGAATTCCAGCTGCTCTTACCTGTGAAGATATGTCAAAAATATTTTCTGTTCTAAGCGTTGGATCACCAGAAGCTTTCACATATAAATCCCCATTAAGTACACCATTTTTTAAAGAGCCTGTATAAAGAAATTTTGTCTCCCAACGGTAATCAAAACCCAATTTAAGTAAAGCAGAATAGGTTGTAAGTAACTTTATAACCGAGGCAGGTGAACGCTTAACATGCGAATTCCATGAGGCAATGGGGGTTTTAGAATTCACAGATTGAATGTGAATACTATAGTTGGCTTTATTAATAGGAATATGTGCAATTTCACTTTCTAAACCATATGGTATATTAGAAGAAAAAGAAGAACTCATGTAGAGTACGAGTAAAGTAACTATTGAACATATATTTTTTATCATTAAAATCCCTTTAAGGTCTACATCATAAACAAAAAGCTTTTAAGAGGGAATAAAACGACCATGCTTTCACCAATAAAGCATCTAATTTCCCATTTTAAACACATCTTCTATAAGAGGAATAACTTTCCTACTAGCACTTCTAGCACAACAAATATAAATAAATTAACGCTACTTATTCACTGTTGATTAGATTTTTACAAAACTTCCCATTTTGACTCAAGTAAAAGTTTATCATTAGCATAAATTTTACCCATAAAAACATCTCCAATTCTATAATTTCCTACACCTTTTGGCGTACCACTCATTATAATATCACCATCTTCAAAAGTCATAAAACTTTGTATCTCTTCTACTATCTCCATAGGTTTATATATCATCAAATCATAATTAGCAAATTGTGTTAGAGTATCATTTATATACAACTCTAATTTAAGCTCCGTAATATCACCATCAAATGAAACAAAGTCACTTAAGACAGCAGAACCGTCAAAAGATTTGGCTCTCTCCCATGGTAAGCCCTTAGACTTCATTTTATTTTGAATATTTGCTTTCGTCAGATCAAGTCCAAAACCAATTCCTGAAATTTGATTATTTTTAATTAAAAAACAAATTTCGCCTTCAAATCTAGTATCTTCACTAAAATACTGTAGTCTCTCAGAAATAGCTGAGTTTGGTTTGTTAAATACAACCATTGAATCAGGTGTTTCATTGTTTAACTCTTCAATATGTTCAACATAATTTCTACCAATGCAAATAACTTTAGATGGTATTATGGTTTCGTTGTTATATTTAATACTTTTCATTTTTTATTCTTCCTCTTTTAATTTAAGTGCGTATCAATAATTTAGAAAAATATCTAATTCTAACAAACCATCCAATTTTCCATTTTAAACACATCTTCAGTACAAGGCATACCTTTCCAACCAGCAGATTCAAGATACATCATCTTCCCACCAAAATAACCCACCACATACATCTCTTTGTAAACAGGATACATACCACCTGAAAACATGGAAAATATATCATCATAAGAAGTAGGGTGTTCATAGTGTTCAAAATCTAAAGTATGCAGAACAATAAGTGCATAATGCAACATCTCATTTTTCAACATTGAATTTGATAACACATAATAAGCTGGATAAGCTACCGAAGGATCTTCAACAAGCTCTGTGACATAGAGTCTTTCTTTCTTTTTTTGATACATGGGCAGTATTATAAACTATTTTTCTTTTTTAATCTATAAACATGACAAATTGTCATATTCATAAAATCTTCTCAACCATCAATTGTAAGGTAACCCTATTGTTAAAATGATTTTCATTTAAGCCATAAATCACGGAAATAACCTGCCCTATATGAAAAACTTCTTTGGTTTTAAAGAGTACGGCTTGTTGAGTTATTCCATTTTGTGAAAAGGTAAAACGTCGGTGTTCTTTTTCTTTTCCCATATCATTCACATCTTCGATAATAACATTCGTACTAATAAACTTTGGTCTAGCATTTCCTTGACCGTAGGGTTCATAAGCTTTTAACTTATTCACAAGTTCAAAACTGATATGTGAAAAACTTAAATCTCCTAAAATGTCTGGATCAATAAGATGTTCATCATAATTTTCTTTTTGATACTCTGTTTGTATTTGACTTTTAAAAGCATCTAAATTCTCTTCATTTAAACTCAAACCAATGGCTGCTTCATGCCCACCAAACTTGTTAAGCAGAGGTCTACAAGCTGTGGTTATTTTAAATAAGTTACACACATGAAAACTACGTCCAGAACCTTTGTAGTCTCCATTTTCACTCTTGGTTAATACAATACAAGGTTTTTCAAAACGTCGCCCAATCCGTGCTGCGACAATACCCACAACACCTTCATGCCAATTTTCTCCAGCCACCACAATCACATCATCATTAATGTCTACTTGTTGAGTTGCTTCATCTGTAATCTTTTGCTCTATGGCTTTTCGGTTTTCATTAAAATCTTTTAAACGGTCTAAGCGTACCCTTGCATCATAAATATTTGAACTTAACAAAAATTCAACTGACCACGAAGCATCATCCATACGTCCTGCCGAGTTCAACACAGGTGCAATTTGAAAACCAATATCCTCTGCATTTAGTGCGACCTTGTCTAACTTCTCCATAAATGCTTTTATGGCTGGAAGTTCCGAACGGTTTAAAAGTTGTAGTCCAGCTTTCACCATGGCACGGTTTATGTGTTGCAAAGGCATCATATCAGCAATAATAGCCATACTTACCAAGCCTAGGTATGACTTAACATCTACATTGGCATTTAAAGCCTTATTAAGAGCTGCTATGAGGTACCAAGCAATCTGTGCACCACAGACTTCTTCATAAGGAAAAGGACAGTCTACTTGTTTTTGATCCACAATGGCATAAGCTTCAGGAATAAGTGCTGGAACAATATGATGATCGGTAATAATTAAATCTATGCCCATCTCTTGACACATGTTAGCAGCTTCAACAGCAGCAATTCCATTGTCAACCGTAAATACTAAATCAAATCCTTCAATTCTAGGAATCAAATTAGGTGAAAGACCATAACCATCTTTAAAACGATTTGGGATTATCCATTCTAAGGCTACGCCAATGTCTTGAAAGAACATATTAATGAGTGTTGTAGAGATTACACCATCGACATCATAGTCACCTATAAGCATAATTTTTTCACCCGTATGAATGGCTTTTACTATTCGGGTTACGGCTCTGTCCATGTCTTTAAATTCTGAAGGTTTAGGTAAATTGGCTAAGGAAAGATGACCATCTTTTAAAAATCGTCTTTGAAGTTTTTGTTCTATTTCTTGGGGGGTAATTTTGGGGTAGGGCATATATTGTCCTTATAAAAGGGGTTAGAAGGTTCGATTTTATCGAACCTAATTCTATCTAATCTTTATTTTTTAAAGCATTATCAACAAAAGCCAAAATTGATGGGTTTGGATTTTGCAGTCTTGAGGTAAATTCTGGGTGAAACTGTACCCCTAGGAACCAAGGGTGATCAGCTATTTCAACAGCTTCTATTAAACCATTAGACTCACCTGTAACTTCCATTCCATGTGCTTCTAACTCATCTCTATATTTTGGATTGGCTTCATATCGGTGACGATGACGCTCAAAAATAGTTGATGCGCCATAGGCTTCACGTAGGTTTGAACCTTCTTTGGTGTCACACTCATATTCACCTAAACGCATGGTTCCACCCATTGGTGAAGTTGACGTTCTAACTTGACGAGAACCTGCTGAATCAATAAATTCATCTATTAAAAAGATAACTGGGTTTTCAGTCCCTTTATTAAACTCTACAGAAGTTGCATCTTTTAAGCCTAATACATTTCTCGAAAATTCAACCATTGCCAGTTGCATTCCCAAACAAATTCCTAAAAATGGAATTTTCTCTTCACGTGCATACTGAATGGCTTCAATTTTACCTTCAACACCACGCTCTCCAAAACCACCAGCAACTAAAATTCCATCACAATCAATTAAGTATTGTCTAGCGCCATTATTTTGAATTTTTTCAGAGTCAACCCATTTAATTTCAACATTAGTATCTAAGTGTGCTCCAGCATGAATAAGTGCTTCTGTTAATGATTTATATGACTCTTTTAAGTCTAAATATTTACCTACAAAAGCAATAGAGGTTTTTTTCGTTGGTTTAATAATTCTATGAACCAAGTCAGACCAAAGTTGCATATCAGGTTTTAATTCACCTAAATTTAACTCTTTAGCAATAGGGTCTAAAATATCTTGTGCCATAAAATTTAAAGGAACTTGATAAATTGTTGAAGCATCTATGGCTTCAATTACTGATTTCTCATCAACATCACATGTATAGGCAATTTTACGTCTAATTTCTGTTGGAATATGCTCTTCAGATCTTAAAATAAGCATTTGAGGGGTAATACCAATACGTCTTAATTCTTGAACAGAATGTTGTGTTGGTTTTGTTTTAATTTCACCAGCTGTACGAATATAAGGTAAGAGGGTAACATGAATACTCATTACATGTTCACGTCCCATTTCGTGTTTCATTTGACGAATGGTTTCTAAGAAAGGCATACCTTCCATGTCACCAGTTGTTCCACCAAGCTCTACGATTAGTATGTCTTTAGTTTCACCAGCTTTAACAATTCGTTCTTTAATCTCATTTGTAATATGAGGAACAATTTGAATGGTTTTCCCTAAATATTTACCTTCACGTTCATTATCAATAACAGATTGATAAATTCTACCAGTAGTAAAGTTATTATTTTGAGTTAAAGATGAGTCTAAAAAACGCTCATAGTGTCCTAAGTCAAGATCCGTTTCAGCACCATCTTTTGTTACAAAAACTTCACCATGTTCAAGTGGAGACATTGTTCCAGGGTCGACATTAATATACGGATCTAACTTTAAAACACCTACTCTAAATCCTGAATGTTTTAATAAAGTTCCTATACTCGCAGCTGTAATTCCTTTTCCAAGAGAGCTTAATACTCCTCCTGTAACAAAAATATATTTGGTTGACATTAATAATTTTCCTCTTTTTATGCGATTATTGGCATAATTACTGTAATAAATTCTTTGTCTTTTAAAACAAAGGGTAAAGTTGACTCATTTAACAAAATTTGAAATTCATGATCTTCCACTTGTGCTATAAAATCTAATAAATATCGACTATTTACATTTAATTCAAAGCTCTCATTTAATCCTGTATGCATTTGTAATTCTGTTTTAGCTTCAATATTATCTGCTGTTAAGGAATTAAATTTGATGTTTTCATCATTAAAAGTTACTTTTATTTCTTGTGAAATTGTAGTTATCATTTTAATAGACTCTAGCATCTCTTTTTTAGGCAGTGTAATATTGATTTTTGTTTCCTTTGGAACAATACGTTTATAGTCTGGATAGTTCCCATTAATTAAACGTGAAAAGAAATAATAATTTTCATTTTGAATTATTAAATTTGTATCATCATAGTAGATATTAATTTGATCCATAAAAAGTTTTTGAATTTCTAAAATAGCTTTTTTAGGAATGATAAGTGAAAATTCTTTTTCATTTTGTGTTGTCAAAGTAGAAATAGATAAACGTCTTGTATCTGTTCCTACTAATTTTGTTTCATTTTTTTGTATATCGAGTAAAGCACCATTTAATTCAAATTTTGGATTATTGTTATCAATGGCTGATGAAATCTTTTTTAAACTTTTAATTAAAGAAATTGAATCTAATGCTATTTGAGGTTTATTTTCAATTAGTGGAAAAGATGGATAATTTTCTGGATTAAAAGTTGGTAATTTAAATTTTGATTTATTTTGTTTAATATTTAAATTATTTTCTAATGTTTCTAAGATAATTTCTTCATTTTTTAAAATTCTAATAATATCTAGTAATTTTTTACCATTAGCTGTGAAGGTACCTTCTTCTTCAATTATTAAATTGGTTGAATTAATTATAAGACCTATTTCACCATCAGTTGCTTTTATCGTTAAATTTCCATTTATGGCTTCTAAGAAGATATGTGAAGTAATTTGACTAGCATCTTTTTTTTCTAAAAAAGGTTGTAAATTTATTAGTATAGATTCAATTAATGGTTTACTAACACGAATCTTCATTTTTTATCCTTTATCTCTTTTATTTATTAATAATAAGTAGCAGTAGTAGTAGTTCTTGTTGAATATGTGAAAAACCCTTTTAAAGACCTATAATCTAGGCTTTATATTGTTTCTAAAAAAAGGTTAACTTTTCACATTTATTCACTTATTGAATTATATCTTTTTTTCGTATATCTTTACTTTGAATAATAAGTTTATAAGTGATTTATTTATTTTTGATTTATTTTATTAGCTAATTCATCCAACAATAGTTTTAAGTTTTCATCCTCTTCTACCATTTGATTCACTTTCTTCATGGTGTGACTAACAGCTGTATGATCTTTCATATTGAAAAAAACAGCAATTTGAGGCATAGAATTGGCTGTTAATTCTCGAATAAGATAAATAGAGATACGCCTTGCACGTACGACGATACGGGTTCTTTTCTTTGAAGTGATTTCTGAAAGTTTAACATTTAGCTCTTTAGACACCATTGTAACAATGTCACTAATAGAAATATTTTTTTGTTTTTCTATTAGTTGATCTTTAATAACATTATGTGCAAATTCTAAGGTTAACTCTTGGTTCATTAGCCCAGCATAGGCATTAAGTTTAATAATAGCACCTTCTATTTCCCGAATATTATTACCCATGTTTGAGGCTAAAAAGTTAATAATATCAGAGTTAAGGCTAATACCATCAATCTCACATTTTTTTTGAATAATGGCTATTTTTGTTTCTAATTCAGGAGGTTGGATATCTGCCATTAGTCCCCACTCAAATCTACTTCTTAATCTATCAACTAAGCCTTTAATTTTGTGTGGTTGTCTATCAGAAGTAATAATGATTTGTTTTTTTGCTTGATGTAGTTCATTGAAAGTATGAAAAAACTCTTCTTGGGTTTGTTCTTTACCTGAAAGAAACTGGATATCATCAATGATTAAGACATCACATTCTCTAAAATGTTCACGAAACCTGTCCATTGTTTGGGTACGAAGATGAGAAGTAAACTTATTCATAAATTGTTCAAATGTTGTATAAATAACTTTTTGACCTAGAGATATTTGATGATTTCCTATCGCTTGAATAAGATGTGTCTTTCCTAAACCTACACCACCATATAAGAAAAGAGGATTATAAATGGTACCTGGTTTTTCTGAAACAGATTTTGCTGTTGTATACGCAAACTGGTTTGAACCCCCAATAATAAAGCTGTCAAAGGTAAATGAAGGGTTTAAAATCGTACTTTTACTTTGGTTACTTTGATCATTTGCTGTTTGTGATTTTTTAAGTGTTTTTTGTATATTTAAGTTTTTGTTTATTGAGATGGAAAGGTGTGGCTTTACTTTCGTTTCAAGTTCAAAAAGGTGTGTTAGTTGAAATTCATATTTAGTTTTAATCCATCGAGCAAGTAAAATATTAGGTGCGTAAAATTGTACAAAAGTATTTTTAGATTCTTTTTCACTGTACGTTAGATTTTTCATATAACGGTTCCAATCGTTATTACTGATTTCTTCCTTAAGTTTTTTTAGTACTTTATTTCCTGTGTTCAATAGGTTCCTTTTAATTGATGTGAATAGAATTGGTGAATATTATCGAAAAGTGGCTAAAATTAGACTATAAAAGGGTGTGATAAGAGTTATTCACATTTTATAAAGGATGTGAATGGTCATACTTGGAATTGATCCTGGGACTCGAAATATGGGATATTGCTTCCTTGAACTTACATGTGATAAATACACATTAATTGAAGCAGGTGTCTTAAAGTTTAAAATGAATGAGTTAAAGGTTCAAATAATGGAATTAGTTGAAGGTGTTGATATGTTGTTAGCCATGCATACCCCTGATGAAGTAGCCATTGAAGATATTTTTTATGCTCACAATCCTAAAACAGTTCTTAAGCTTGCACAGTTCAGAGGCGCTTTAAGTTTGAAAATACTTTTATCAGTTGGAAACTATGAAGAGTATACAGCGTTACAAGTGAAAAAAGCCATTACTGGAAATGGAAAAGCAACAAAAGAACAAGTTGCTTTCATGGTTAAGCGTTTATTGAAGATTAAAAAAGAGATAAAACCAATGGACATAACTGATGCCATGGCAATTGCCATTACCCATGCACAAAGAGTCAAATTTAAATCGAAACCGAAACTACGAGGAGCGTAAATATCTTTTATTAGACTCGGTTATGACTTTTGCTTTGTTTTAAGGGTAAAAGCTTATACTTTCACTCTTACTATCATATGATCGCTTAACTCAGTTGGTAGAGTGCTTCCATGACATGGAAGATGTCGTTGGTTCGAGCCCAATAGTGATCACCATTTTTTGTAACTACAAAATATAAAAATATTTCATCTACTTTTTTAAAATTTATCCACATTTATTCCTTAACACTATGTTATTATTTCAATTATGAAAAAACATTTAATATTTTTATTTTTATTTACTTTTAGTTTACATGCTGAAGTTTTAACTGATGTTGAGTTTACGGGTGATGTAGACTTTGTAACAGGAGAATTTGACAGATCTACACTTTTGAAGATTTGTAAAATTGAATATCCTGCTATTTATAAGATTTGGAAAGATGCTCCTACTTTTAAAAATTCCCAAGTATCAGGCTTTGTAGAAAATCTAGAGTTGTATGCACAAAGTATGGGCTATTATAAAGCCAAAATCAGTTCTAAGGTGGAAGATAAGACTATTTATTTAAATATAGAAAAAAACACGCCCATAAAAATTTCTTCACTTAATCTAGATAAAGAGTTTCATGGACTTTCTTTACTGGAAAATGGCACACATTTTAAAACGACAAACTTTACAAAAACTAAAAATAAGATTCGTGACTACTTGTCTCAAAATGGCTATCCTAAACATCGTTTAAATGCTAAAGCTTATGTTGACATAGATGCCTATCAGGTAGATGTTAACTTTAGTGTTGAAAAAGGTGAGAAATATTATTTTGGTTCGACTGAACTTAATAACTCTTCACAGATTGATGGTATTTTGATAAAAGAACAGATAGTTTATGAAGAGGGCGAACTTTTTGATATTATTAAATTGGAAGAGAGTTATGATAATATTTATAGACTGGGTGTTTTTGAAAAAATTAAAATGGAACCAGACTTCAATAGTAGCGACAGTAATAGCTCTTTAACTTTACCCATAAAAGTTTTTTTAAAACAAGGAGAGACCAAAGAATTTGCTTCAAACATTGGTTATGACACAGAAGATGGTGCCAGAGGTGGGGTCGCTTATATTGACCATAACTTTTTTGGAAATCTACGAAGGTTTGAAGTAAAAGCACAACTGTCTGAACGTGGGTATGAAGCAAAGACTTCTTTTTTTGATCCAAGATTAGAAACGCCAATTTTAGGTGACTTCTCATTTTTAAATGAATTGGGTTACAGTAAGTGGGATTATGATGCTTATGTTGAAAAACTTTTTGTGGAACGGATTACTTTTGGTAAAAAACTGTTTGACCTTGAACATTTCTTCGGTTTTCAGTTAGAACATTCTGAGATAGAGTCAGGAACACCTGTTTTCTTATCAGGTAATTATCTAATAAATTCGCTTTTTTATAGACTTGTAATTGATAAAAGAGATTCAATAATGGATGCTAAAAATGGTTACTACACTTCACTGTATTTAGAAAAATCCATGAAACAGTTAGGCTCTGAAATAGATTATTTCAAAGTCTTAGCTGAAGCACGGTATATAAAAAGTTTTAATCCTTGGGTTTTTGCAGCTAAGGTTAAAGTAGGAACAATTTCTGAGGAGACACCTCCTTTTAAACACTTCTTCTTGGGGGGTGCCATGAGTAACCGTGGGTATGAATATCGTGATTTAGGTGAACACAGTGGGGATTATCCTATAGGTGGGTTAAGTATTATTGATGCCTCTTTTGAGTCACGCTATTACATAAGTGAAAACTTTTCACTGGTTGGTTTTGTAGACAGCTCTAAAATGTCACAAGATGTGAATAATTTTTCTGGAGACTGGTATAACTCTTTTGGGGTTGGATTACGTTATTTGTCTGTTATTGGTCCTTTACGGGTAGATGTTGGCTATCCAACTAAAGGTAATAAACCAGCATTGCATTTAGGAATAGGACAAGTATTTTGAAAAAGCTAATATCTGCCATTTATCATTTGCTTTCATGGCTTATTCTTTTTATTTTATTCGCTTCATTGTTAGTACTGTTTATGTTGGAGTCTCCTTCTTCTTTTCTTAAATTAGTGAAGTCACCTCTTCAAGAGCAAGGAATTTCTTATGGTGAGATAGAAGGGAGTTTACTTTCGGGTTTCGTTTTACATGATGTAAATTATCAAGACCAAGTTAAAGCAAAGTCTGTTGCTGTAAAAGTTGATTTAGAAGAGTTAGAAAAAAGAGTTTTGTATATTGATAATTTAGTTTTAAATGAAGTTCAAATAGAAGAAAATTTCTTAACATCACTCATAGAAGCTAATAGTACAAATGAAGAGGAGAATGAGCAAAATAGTACTTTACCTTTTGACAGAGTTATTGTTAAGCATCTTGATCTTTCTTTACTAGATACCTCCTATGATGCTTATCATGTTAATCATGCAAAATTAACCGTAAATAATCTAGAAACAGACATGAAAAAAGAACATAAAGCTGATGTGAAATTTATGCTGGATTCAAATGTTAGTCAAATAAATATGGAAGCCATTTTAAAGAATGAAGACTTCAAACTTTTGGGAACAATTGAAGGGGAACGATTGTTCATACAGCCTTTTTTAAGTGACTATAATGCTTCTTTACTTAGTAATCCTAAGTTGAAAATAAAAGCTGATGGGAACTTGAAGAGTATTGATTTTACGGTGGATACAAAGGCTTTAGACCTAAAGTATCAGCACTATAAAGTGCATACTAAAGTATTGGCATCTACAGGTAACTATGATTTAATAAATAATGCTTTAAAGATAAAATTAAAAAGTAAAATAGAGAGTGATATCGCAAATTTAGAGACAAAATCTGATGTTAAAGTAAAGATTGATGATGTGAATAATAGCTTGAAATTTGACATTTATGCAAAGCTTGAGCCTAAAGAAAGTTTACTCAACGAAAAACTTTTAATAGAGCAATTAGCAGCACAAAATATAGAAATTAATAGTCTACCTTTACTCACTGTTGTGGCAAAAGGTGATATGAAAAAGGTCGACTTTAAGACAGATATTAAGGATTTTAAAGCGACACAAAATGAGTTAAGTTTTTTATTAAAAGAGTTAAGTTTACAAGGATATACCAAACCTTTAGAGGGAGATACAGCTGCTGATATAGCATTAGTATTTGACTCCTCAGCAGCAAAAGGTGAGCTTTCAGCCAATACAAAATTAAACTTTAATAAGTTAGAAGAGACACTTTATTTTGATGTTGAGAGTTCTTTAAGTGCCTATGATAGTTACTTAAATCCTCTACTTAAAGAGAGTAATATAACCTTAGAAGGTGACACTTTAGTTAATTTAAAATCAAGTGGTAGTCTAGAGAAACTCAAGATAAATCTTGATGCTGTATCAACAATTAATGCAGAAAATATTAGCTCAAAAGTTAAGCTAAATACAGAAGATATTTCTTTAGATTTAAAACAAGAGCTAGTGGATGGTGGCTTGTCTATTTCTAGTAATGCTAACAATTTAGCATTGAATATACAGAGTAAATTTTCTGGAAACTATATGAAGCCTGAGAACTTAGTGAGTAGTTCAACAGTGAATATCTCTAAATTTGATGCATTTTCTGTTAACTTATCAGAGTTACTACCTCTGAAATTAAGTGTGAATACAGAGGCTGGTAGTGCAAAAGTTAATTTAGATGCTAAAAAGTTGCAGATTTTGGCTAGTACATCTGATTATGATAGCATTGAGTTTACTATCAACAGTGAGAAGATTTATCCTGCTAAGTTGGTTGACGTTCCTTCTGAATTAAAAGATAAGTTTGTAAAAGTAGACTTAAAAGGGAAGGCAACACTCTCTACGCAATATTTTTCATTAAAAGGAATCTTAGCATCCAATAAAAACTTTAAAGCCAACATAAATGCTTATTCACAGGCTGAGGGATTAGATGTGAATATTTTTACAAAGCACTTTAAATTAAATGCCAAAGGGGATTTAAAAAATAAAGACATTAAAGCTACTGTGAATATTGACTCTTTAACAAAAGTGCAAAAAGAGTTTCAGTTACTTTATCCTTTTAACGCTGTGGATGTAGAAGGAGCTTTACGTTTAGATGCCAGTTTAAAAGGAGAAAAAGTGTCTGGAGTCCTTACTTCTTCTAAGTTGAAGCTAGAAGGCTTTAATATAGAGCAGTTGGCTGTAGATGCAGACTATAGGGGTATGCTACTGTCGATTAATAAGTTAAATTTTAAAACCACAGGCTTTAAAGAAAAAGGCTTAAACAAAGACTTTTATTTAAATGAAAAAGGTTTTGTTAATTTAGGTGAACAAAAAGAAGTTTCACTGGACATGCATCCTAAGATTTCACTCAAAGGAAAAGGAAATGCTGAAAATTTAAAAGCGACATTCCAAATAGAGGATTTATTTTTAGGTTATCCCAACTATGGAACGACTAGAATTAGTTGTGATATTGATTATATACAAACAGGAGAGAAGAAAAAAATCATTGGGGGTGTTTTTCTAGATAAGATGAAAATCTCCTATGAATCAAAATTTTTAGATCCTTCCTCTGATAATGATGTTGTTATTATTCGCAAAAAAGATAAAAAGAAGAAAGTAGAAAGTGATTCATTTTTAAATGATACCTTCATTGATGTGACTATTTATGCACGCGATGCGAACTATAAAACACGGGATATTGACTTAAGCCTAGATGTGAATGTTAAAGCTAACAAAGAGTTTGGGAAAGGCTTGGTTATGTTAGGGAAGATAGAACAGATAGAAGGACGGGTTGAGCAAGCCCCCAAGCTCTTTACTGTGGTAGACTCTAATATTGTATTTCAAGGTGCTAAAGAGATTAATCCTTTATTAGATTTAACTGTAGAACATGAGTTACCAGATGTATTAATCACCATTAATATTCATGGTAATGCTAAACGTCCGAAGCTTACTTTTACGTCTGATCCAACCCTACCTAAGAAAGATATCTTATCTTACTTACTATTGGGTGTTTCAACAGCTGGTTTAGGTGAGGGTAAGGGCTCACTAGGGAGAGAAGCCCAACTGTTCATTATGAATCAAGCAGCAAGAGATTTAGCTTATGAAGTTGAGCTGGACAGAGTCTTTGTTAAAGATGATGGTACAGGTGAAGGATATGCTGTTCAAGTAGGTAAAAAAATACAAGAAGATACGATGTTTGTTATTGAAAATTCAGCAGAGGGTAATTCGTTTATCTTGGAATATGATGTGAGTAAAAATATTAAAGTAGAAGTAGGACAGCACCAAAAAACGGTACCGTCACAAAGTATTGATATCTATTTTAGAAAGAAGTTTAAATAGAGGTACTTGCTATCTTTATTCTTAATAAACAAAAAGAAGTACGTAGACCCAAATACCTGTAAATGCTGTCATAAAAATACCAACAAAAGTAAGTTGACCAGCTTTTTTATGTGCTAAAGAAGCAGAACCAGGTAAAGTTCCATTTTTCTCAGCTTTTCTTGCTGACCAAATTGTTTTAACCCATATTACTAGTGATAGTACTGCTACAGCTATGTGAAAAATAAGAACATAGAATGCATAGTTATGCGAAGTATTACTTCCTTCCATAAAGGTTGTAAATCCACCACCTGCGCGTACACCATACTCAAAGTAAGACACTACAATCACCGACACCACAAAAATAATAGATTGACTTCGAGCATGTAGCTTATAAGACTTTACTTTTGCCATAGCAATAGCAGCCAATGCTAAGAGAGGAAGGACTGCTACCATAATCATCACAAAGTCCATAAAGAAAGGAGCTCTTGTTCCTAAAAAGCCTGTTTCAAACATATAATCCATTTATTAATCCTTTTGCATATTTTGCATGGGGCTAAATATATCATAATGTGCTTATAAAGTGTTGATTAGGAAAGAGGAAAAAGAGAAGAAATAAAGGTAATTAGGTACCTTTATTTTTTAAGATGGAATACGTAGACGTTGACCTACAAAAATTTGATTTGGATTCTTAATAATCTCAGGGTTAGCTGCAAATATTTTTGGATAGTCATCATAGTCTCCATATGCTTTTTTTGCAATTCTTGAAAGCGTGTCGCCTTCTTGAACAATAATAATACGCATCGCATTTTCACGAGAAGTAAGTTCTATGTCAAGTTCTTTTGAATAGTTGTCAGTTAAATCAACACTTTCATTCATAATATTATTTAAATTAGTAGTAAGTTTCATAAGTGAACTATTTTTTGTATTTTTAACTTCATTTTCTGTTAAGATTATTTTATTGTAATGATTCGTTTCTTTTAGGCTTTTGGTTTGAAATATTGTATTCTCAATATTTTTGAGTTGATCTTCTAGGGGTATTTCTTTTTTTGTATTTATTTGTGACATAATGATTTGAACAATTAATTCAATGTCTTTTTCATTCATACTGCTTACTGTTCCTGCACTAGTTCTTTGTGTATCTGTAGCATTACTTTTAATATTTTGATGCATTAAAAGGTTTGATTCTTGTATCTGAATACTTTTTGGAAGTTCTTCTTCTCTAATTACTATTTTCTCTAAGTTGTCATTTTTAGAAAATACTTTTTCTGTTTTACTTATAGGAGTCTTTTCATCTAGTGTTGGGTTGAAATACTTGTAAAGATAAAAAGCTCCAGTAGCTAATAGAACAATTGCTAAAACTAGAAAAATAAATTTAAGAACATTTTGAAGACTCTCTTCTCTTCTATAAGATTCTAACTCAGCCATTTCTTTTTTGTAAGAGTTGTAATAGTCATTACTGTTTTGATTTGAGTTGTAGTACATGGAAAGTCCTTATTTTTGGGTATAGATAATTTTATTAGGAGAGTACTCAATTTTCTCCATGACAGTTTTAACAAGATGTTTTAGTTGCACATTAGAGATGTTTTCAAGAGATTCTTCAGTTTCTATTTTGTGAAGAATACCATTTGATATGGCTTGCGTTATCTCATAATGTGTTATTTCATCTTTAACCAGATTACTTTCTATTTGATTAGTGAGTAATACTCTCGCATAGTCTGTTTTTGTACTTTGATAGTTGTCAAAAACAATAAGACTGATGACAAGAACACTAATGAGTATACTAATAACTAATAGGAAATTACGAAGCAGTTTATAATTGCTTTTAATTACTACATTTTGAAGACGGCTCTCATAGATATTATATCTATGTTGCTTATTTCTTGAGTATTTAAAGGTTAACATCACAAACTCCTTTTAATTTAATATAACTAATTATATTAAATAATAATTAATTCTAACATTTTAAAACTTAAAATTAAGTTTAGTTATAAAATTAAATTTTATATTTTTTAGCAATCTTTAGATTATTCACGATTGGAACACGTTCTGTGGTTATACTTCTGCTACGTGAGTCATTTAATATTTTCCTCAATATTTTCCCAGATGGCTTTCGTAGATAGTTTCTTATTTTATATTTATTTCATCTCCCATTTCCTAAAAAGAAAAGGTATGAGGCTATCGATCTTTATTTGTTCTCCATCTAATATATATTTATTAAAGCTTAAAGTGCTTCAGCATGTACTTGTTCCTAAGTAGAGTATAAAACAAATTATTTTTCACTTTCTCAAGTTTGAGAGTTCTGTATACATTCATAAGTTTATATAGGTTTTTAAAAGTTATAAATTGTTATTTTTTTGCCCCAAAACTTTGCGTCCAGTAAATTCCATATTCAGAATTTTCATCAGAAACAACAGCCACACCAATTTCTTTGAAGTTAGAATTCATAAGGTTTGTACAATGTGCTGGAGATACTAACCATGCAGATATAGCTTCTTCAATAGTTGCTTGTCCACCAGCAATGTTTTCGCCAATGGTTTTGTACCCCACATAACCATTAGCCTTGATACGATCATTAAAGTAAGAGCTATCTCCATTGTTAGACCCTGTAACATCAGAAGCTGTACCTGAACCATAATGAGAGAATGTATTGCTTTGTGCTAAGTCATATGAGTGTTCATAAGCAGAAGAATAGAGATCAGAGTTCCAAATTAATGCAGGAGCAGCAGAGATTAAACCATTTCCATCTTGACAATCTCTAGCAACTGCTCTTGCTTCATTGATAGCATTTAAAATTTCATCTTGAGTCGTTTTCTCTGCATGTTCATAAGATGAAGTTTCTGCTGTAGTTATTGATGCATCTGATGCTCCACCACAAGCGATGAAGAAGAAAGAGATAAGAGTAAGAGATAAAATTTTTAAATGTGTCATGATATTTCCTATTATTGTTTTCTGTTAAAAAAAGTATACTCCTATTAAACTTAATTATTATTTAACATTTAAAAATATTTTATAAATTTATTAATTTTTAATAAAATAATAATTTTTTCTTATAAATAGAAGTTCTTTAGGTTATATATGAAGTACTTTGCTGCCTAAAAGTGATATTAAATTTATTTGAAGGAGAACAAGACTAATGAATCTTTTTATACTTGTTCTATAGATGATTGGCATGTGTAGATATAAGTTATTAAGGTTATTCTATAACCAAACCATTTCGGTCTATCTTTTGCCATTTCCCACCATCTAGCATGGTATGTTCACCATCTTTTTTTTCTTTACACCCTGTACAAATTTCTGCTATACCATCATAAAAAGGGAAGGCAAAGTCATAAATTGGTTTTAATACAATTTCTAGATTACTATTAAAAAATCCAATTTTTCCATTGATTTTTGTTCTAGCTAAGCCATCAGAAAATGGATCTGCACCGTTATCATAAGTTAGGGTTTGTATTTTTTTACCATCTTTACGTATATAGTAAAAGTTGTTATCCATGTAGGTAGAAATAACCTCTTCACCTTTGAAGTCTAACTGTTGTAAATAAGAATCATTTACATACTTACTGGGTAGGGTATTGTCTTTTGGAATCGGATTACTTTTTGAACAAGAGAGAAAGGTTAGGAGAATGAATAAGTGTAGTATACGATACATTTTAGAGCCTTTTTAATTAAATAGGAACATCACTTGAGCTAAGCTCAAGCGATTGGTCATATTTATAATTATAGTATTCTAAAATATAATATTCCCTTTCATATGGAAAAGGAATATATAGGAAGGTTTATACTGGTATAACTCTAATATTTTGATCACATTTTTCTTTAAGTACATTTTCAATTGCGAAAAGTGTACCTGTGCTAGAAGACTCACAACCACTACAAGAACCTAAGTAAGTAATGTAAATGTCTAACATTTCGCCATTCTCTTTCATATCAAGAACTTCCATGTCTCCACCATCCATAACTAGCATTTGACGAATATTTTCATCAATAACTTTTTCAACTTTTTTAAACTTTTGAAGAAGTGTCATACTGTTAAAGTCAACAGTTGGTTGTGCTCCACCAATACTTGAACCAGCTACCATTCTTTCTTTAGAGTATTCATCAAGTAAGTCTACAAGGTAGATATCTCTATCTTCATGTCCACCAGGTTTGATACATGATTTACAAAATCCACCAGCTTTAGTGTAATCTGTAATTTGCTCAACTGTTGTAAGATCATTTAATCTAATTACTTCTTTAAGTGTATCAAGACTAACTCTTGCACATTCACAGATAATCATTTCTTCTTCAAAGCTTTCACTGTCAACGTTAAGGTATTGACCAGCTGCTTTTTTAATTACATCATAAGCCATTACTGAACAGTGCATTTTTTGAGGTGGTACTGAAGGTGTATCAGGTGTGTCTCTCATTGCTTTTTCAACATCAATATTTGTGATCTTAACAGCATCTTGAACTGTTTTAAATTTACAAAGTTCAGCCATAACATCAGAAGATGCAATTGCTGTACCACAACCAAAACTTTTAAATTTTGAATCCATAATAACATCTGTATTTGGATTAACAGCCCAGTAAAGACGTACAGCATCTCCACATGATTCTGCACCAAAGTCAGCTACAATAAGTTTACCACCCATTGCTTCTGCTGCTTCTGTTGTAATTTCACCCATATTTTGTGGGTTGTTCATTAAATCTGTCACTTTATCACTGTACTCATCCCAGATGGTACCACCAACTAAACTATCTAATCCCATGATTTTTCCTTTATAATTATTTATTTGCTAAAAGCAAAATTAAGACACAAGTTAATGTGCTACGAGTCCAGAGTCATGACCTTCTGGTGCATAAGCAAATGAACTTGAAATTTCTCTAAGTCTAGCAACAGCTTTAAGTACAGTCGCTAAAGTATAGTCAATCTCTTCTTGCGTCGTGTAACGGCTTAAAGAGAAGCGAATAGCTGTATGGGCTAGATCTTCATCTGCACCAATAGCTTCCATAACTGAGTTAGCTTCTAAATCCTCAGAGGCACATGCTGAACCAGTACTTGCACCAATACCTGCTTGGTTTAAGTCCCATAACATTGACTCACCTTCAATACCTCTAAAAGAGATTAGAATGGTGTTTGGTGTTCTGTGTTCTCTTGGTGTTACGACAAAGGTATTTGGAATTTTAAGAAGTTCATCTTCAAAAGCATCTCTCATTGTACGAAGTTCTGTCATCTCAAAGTCTAATGCTTTCACAGCTTCTTCCATGGCTCTACCCATTCCAACGATTCCAGGAACATTTAATGTACCTGAACGGTGACCACCCATTTGTGACCCTCCATGAAGGAGTGGCATAAGTTCTTTACCTTTTTTCATGTAAAGAGCTCCTATACCTTTTGGTCCATGAAATTTATGTCCTGAAAAAGTAAGGTAGTCAATGTTATTCTCTTGTACCGATACAGGTAATTTTCCAATTGCTTGTACTGCATCTGTATGAAATAGTACATTCTTTTCTGCACAAATTTCACCAATTTCTTTAATTGGGAAGATCGCACCAGTTTCATTGTTTGCCCACATTACAGAAACTAAAGCTGTTTTGTCAGTAATACTTTCTCTAACATCTTTTGCTTCAATTAAACCAGCAGAGTTAATTGGTAAGTAAGTAACTTTACATCCCAATGATTCTAAAAATTTAGCTGATGCAATGGTAGCTGGATGTTCAACTTCAGAAACAATAATGTGATTCTTTTTACCAGTTACAATGTATTCAAAATAGATTGCTTTAATCACCCAGTTAATACTTTCAGTGGCACCTGATGTCATTACAACAGAATCTTTTCTATCGGCATCAATTCCAGCATAAATTCTTTCCATTGCAGTTTTAATGTGAGGGTGTGTTTCCCCTGCATAAGCGTGTAGTGAGTTTGGATTACCATACTTTTTTATAAAGAATGGTTCCATCTCCTCAAATACGTGTGGATCAACAATTGTTGTCGCATTATTATCCAAATAAACTTTCATATATTTCCTTTGAGTTTAACTCATAATTTTAAATCAGACAAATTTAGTCTTAATTAACTTTTCACATACTACAGCATGAAAGCTTAAAGACTGGTAACGTGGATTTTTTTTGGGATTATACTCCTTTGATGGTTAAAAACGAGTTAGGGATAAAAAGAATAATAAACTAAAATTTAATTAATAATAATACTATATATTATAATATAATATTATTTTGTAATTTTAAATATTTTTACTTTAAATATGTGTAAATAAATAATAATTATTAATACTTACCAATTATTTTAAATAAAAATAGGTATACTTTTAATAAATTTAATAGCTAAGGAGATATTTATATATGGCTAGATTATTAAATGGGATTACGCTTTTAGCTAATAATACCCTACCTATAGTATCTTCTACAAAGTTTAATACTGAAATAAAAAAGTTAAGTGCTGAAGAATATAATCAATTAGCACTCAGTTATAAAGAAAAAGGATTAACTAAAAAAGTTATTAATTTTTATGAAAAAGCATTGGCTGTAAGAATCTCAACGCTTGGGAGATTAAATAGTAAAACAGTGTCTTCTTATATAAAGTTAGCCGAAGTTTATTTTGAAGATGGCTATATCAGCAAGTCTCTTCATTTATATGGGAAATCTCTAGAAATAAATAAAACTCTTTTTGGTGTAAATTCACTTCAATCGGCTACAATTTATAGTGCATTGGCAAATATATATTTTTCCGAAGAGAATACAGAGGAGGCATTTAATTTTTATTTGAAATCTTTAAGTATTCGTAAAAGTATTCTGGGAGAGTTACATCCGTTGACAGCTAAAAGTCAGCATGAGTTAGGCTACTTTTATGCTTCATTGGAAGAATACTCGTTAGCTTTAGAGCTTTTTGAACATGCATTAGAAACAAGAATTGAATTATATAGGCTGAGTCATCCAGAAACGGCGAAGAATTATGATAGTTTAGCTATGTGCCATTATCATCTTTTTAACTATGAATTAGCATATAGGAACTTAGTTGAAGCAATTAAGATTAAAGAACTTATTTTTCCTAAAGATGATACCCAAATACTTCTATGTAAAAAAAATCTACAAGAGATAAAGAAACATCTTTCTTTTGGAGAGAGACATACTTTCTTGCAAAGTATATCTCGTTGGATTAAAAGTTTTTAATCTCTGATTCTTTAATAAACTTATCATACTTATATATGTCTTTTCTAAAGTAAGTAAGCCCATTTCTTTTAAATACTGTAAAGTATGTTGTGTGAACAGGTAATTTTTTTGTAAAATTAATAGTTTTATTCTTTAGTATGTCTCTATATTTTGGAATAATATTTATATCTCTTTGCTTAATTCTTGATTTTAAAACTTCTAGAAGTTCAAAAGGTTTTTCTAAACGCATACATCCTGAACTGTAAACACGGTATCTGTATTGAAAAAGTGATTTGTTATCTGTATCATGGAGATAAACAGAATATTTATTAGGGAACATAAATTTGATACGTCCAAGGGCATTATCATCTCCTGGATATTGTACAAATCTATAAGGAATATGTCCTTTGGATATGTCTGCATAAGGGAAAAGCATTGATGGCTTAAAAGTTTTCATTTCACCTTTAGTTTTCCATCCATAAAAGACACGAATATTATGTTCTTCTAGATAATTAGGATTTTCTTGTAATGCTACAATTAAATCTCTTCTTACTAGATTTTCTGGGATATTCCAGTTGGGGTTAAGTACAATATAACTCATATTAGCAGAAAATATAGGAGTTGGACGCTCAGGTTTACCTACTACTGCACGCATCTCTAAAATAGATTGATTATCTTTATAATAGTTCATTTTAAAGTCTGGTATATTAATACGAATATATTCATGAGGATAATGATTTGGGAAAACTTTTAATTTATCTAGGTTAACGATAATTTTCTCAGAAAGAAGGTGCATAGGTTTGTTTAGGTAATAAACAACAATTTTATCAATAATACCATTTTGCTCTAATTTAAAACGGTCCTTGTATGAATAAAGAGCTTGTTTCAGTTCTTCATCAAAAATATCAGTCGTATTATATTTATTGTGCAGGTCTCCTGTTAGAATGAGACGTTTTTTAATATCTGCGACATATTGATACTGATCTCCAAGTTTTAAATCTTTAGCATATTTAATACGTTCTAAATTATTTAGATTTTGGTAAAAATCAAGTGTACTAATTAGCTCTTGGTATTGTGCTTTTACTGGAACAAGTGAGAGGAGAAAGCCTTTGATGTCTTGGTTTGTAATTGCTGAAAATAGTTTTTCAGTTGATGGTAATGATTTACGTACCATCTCCCAATTAGCACTTATATCTTCAGCTTCTTTAAGTCCCATAATTTTCATTTGAACCATGTCCCAATTTATATCACCTTGAACAATAAATGTGATAAGTTTAATATAGGCACGTGTTAACAGAATATCTAGCTTAGTTAACTCCTCACTATTATTATTTAAATCCATATTGTCATGTAGAAGGTGAGTATACTGTTCAATTTGGCTTTGATGTATATCTTTATATTTATAGTTAAAATAAGGATCTTGTAATGCTGCTACTAGAGTATTGAGATTTCTTGCATGACCTATCCATAAAGGTTTATTATGGTTTTTTTGATAAAGCTGAACTATTTGAGTTCGTTCAGTTTCAATGTGGGAAACTTGATGGGGTTGATTTACTAGTATTTGTTTTAGTCTATCATCTAATTGATTTGAATAAAGTGTTGATAGTAATATACTGAGTAGTATGATTAATCTCACGAGCATCTCCTGAAAGTTTTTAAAATATGTATAAAAACTTAATCAAATAGTGAAATTTTTAGATATATTTTAGAAAAGAAAGAATAGTTACAATCTTATGAAAATAATAAGATTGTAACAAGTTTAGAGAAGTCTTAGAATGCGTAACCAGCACCAAGAGTTAGACCCCATTGTGATGCAGTATTAGATTTTTTCATGTAATTAACTACATCTGTAAATACAGAAACTTTATCTGAAATACCATAGTCAAGACCAGCACCATAAGAGAAACCAGTTTCAGTAGGTGTAAATGCACCATTTGTTTTAGATATACCAGCTAAACCATAAAGGTTAAGATCATCAGTTAAATCATAGTTTGGTTTTAAATAAGCACCAACTTGCTTAAATTTACTACCATTCTCTTTAGAAACACCAGCAGTACCTCTTAATTCAGCACCTAAATAGTTCATAAAGTCATAACCAAGTCTACCTGTAACACCAACTTGTCTATCTTGTGTATTTTCCTCAGAAAATAGATTAACTCTATCATTGGTACGTACACCAAGACCAGTAAGTCCACCAGCAACATAAAGACCTAATGGTGCAGCAGCTACAACTGGAGCTGGAGCTGGAGCTGGAGCTGGAGCTGGAGCTGGTGTTACAACTACAGGTTGTGTTACAACTACAGGTTCAACTGGAACCATAATTGGCTCTTGTTCAAATACAGTTACAGGGTTAATATCCCCACCAGCAAAACTTAAAGTACTTAGTGTAGCAATAGCTACAAGTGATTGTGTTAATTTCATTGTGAAATCTCCTTCATATAATTAAAAATATGGAGTAGTATAACACAAAGAAATTAAAACGACTCTTTAAAAAAAATGAATAATAGAAATTTTACTTAAAAAATGTTTAATATCATTGATTATTATTTACTAAACATAGTTTTTTGTGACAAAAATTACACTCTTCCTATTTTATTTTATAAGTAAATATAATAAATTATTGATATTGAGTTACTATAATAATTTTTGGCTATAATTCGCGTAATTTATTAATACTATAGTAGGATACACTTAATGCAAAAAATCAAAAATATTGCCGTTATTGCTCACGTTGACCACGGTAAAACAACACTTGTTGATCAACTTCTTCAACAGTCTGGAACATATCAAGCACACGAAGAGGTGCAAGAAAGAGCAATGGACTCAAATGAAATTGAAATGGAAAGAGGGATTACGATTCTTTCTAAAAATACAGCTATTACTTATGGAGAACATAAAGTAAATATCATTGACACTCCTGGTCACGCCGATTTTGGTGGTGAAGTTGAGCGTGTTCTTAAAATGGTAGACGGTGTACTTTTATTGGTAGATGCACAAGAAGGTGTTATGCCTCAAACTAAATTTGTTTTGAAAAAAGCAATTGGTTTTGGTCTTATTCCTGTGGTTGTTATTAACAAGATTGACAAAGAAGGTTCAGATCCAGATAGAGTTATGGATGAAGTTTTTGACCTTTTAGTTGCACTTGATGCAAATGAAGATCAACTTGAATTCCCTGTATTATATGCAGCAGCTAGAGATGGTTATGCTAAATGGGACATGGAAGATGAAAATAAAGACATGACACCACTTTTCGAAGCAATTATTGATAAAGTTCCTTATCCACAAGGTTCAGCAGACAATGATACTCAAGCACAAGTATTTACACTTGATTCAGATAATTTTGTTGGTCGTATTGGTATTACACGTATTTTTAATGGTAAAGTTAAAAAGGGTGACGAATACCTATTGATTAAAGCTGATGGTTCTAAAGTAAAATCAAGAGTTTCTAAACTTATTGGTTTTAAAGGTCTTGATAGAATTGACATTGAGGAAGCAGAAGCTGGTGATATTGTAGCAATTGCTGGATTTAGTACTATTGATGTTGGAGATTCTATTTGTGATCCAAAAAATCCAGTAGCATTAGACCCAATGCATGTTGAAGAGCCTACGCTTTCAGTTATTATGTCTGTTAACAATGGACCACTTGCTGGGAAAGAAGGTAAACACGTAACTTCAAATAAAATTCAAGAACGTCTTGCTAAAGAGATGGAAACAAATATTGCAATGCGTATGGAACCAATGGGTGATGCATCATTTAAAGTATCTGGTAGGGGTGAACTTCAAATTGGTATTTTGGCTGAAAACATGAGACGTGAAGGTTTCGAGTTTATGTTAGCACGACCAGAAGTTGTTACTAGAGAAGAAAATGGTGTTAAAATGGAACCATTTGAACATTTAGTAGTTGATGTACCAGAAGAATTCCAAGGTGTTGCTATTGAGAAACTTGGAAAAAGAAAAGCAAACATGACATCATTGGCTCCAATGCCTGATGGAACTGTACGTTTAGAATTTGAAATTCCTGCACGTGGACTTATTGGATTCAGAAATGAATTCTTAACAGACACAAAAGGTGAGGGAATTATGAACCACTCTTATTTAGAATACAGAGCATATACTGGTACAGTTCAAAGTAGAACACCAGGTGCTTTAGTTTCTATGGATGATGGTGAAGCAGTTGCTTTCTCAATCTTTAATTTACAAGCTAGAGGAGTAATGTTTATTAATGCTCAAGATAAAGTTTATTCTGGAATGGTTATTGGTGAATCTGCAAGACCAGGTGATCTAGATGTTAACCCACTTAAAGGTAAAGCATTAACAAATATGAGAACTTCAGGTACAGACGAAGCTGTAAAACTAATTACACCTAGACAAATTACACTTGAATCTGCTATGGAATGGATTGAAGAAGATGAACTTATCGAAATTACACCAATTTCTGTAAGAATTAGAAAAAGATCTTTAGATCCAGTAGTAAGAAAAAGACTTGCTAGAGATAAGAAAAATTCTAAGTAGTTTTTCTATTCTTTAAAGGTGGGCTAAAGCCCACCCTACAAAATTTTTGTTAAATATTTTTAATCTTCCCTAACCACTCATCCAAAGTATTCTCAAATCCAACTTTAGAACTTTCATAAAACTTCATATTTTTAGACATATAATTTTGCTCCACCCATCCACCATAGTTATGAGGATATAAATAGTTAACTTTATCTTGTTTAATATTTGCAGGAATAGAATGTATCTCACCAGCTTGTATGGCTGAAAGCGCTTTATTAATTGCTAGGTAAGCTGCATTTGATTTTGGTGAAGAAGCAAGATAGATAACCAATTGAGAAAGAGAAATACGTGCTTCAGGGTAACCAATCATCTTTACAATGTTCAGGGTAGAAGAAGCAAGGTTTAGGGCATGAGGATTAGCATTCCCAATATCTTCCGAAGCCAATATGGCTAAACGCCGTGCAATAAATTCAGCAGGCTCTCCACCATTTACAAGTCTTGCTAAGTAATAGATACTAGCATCGACATCTGAGCCACGTATGGACTTTATCATGGCAGAAGCTAGGTCATAATGTGAATCAGCTTCTGAGGAGCCTGCTTGTAAGGCATATGGGCGAATGGACTTTAATTGTTCTATAGAGATATTCTCTAAGGCTTTAGAAGATTCTAGTAAATTAAGCATAGCACGTGCATCACCAGTGGATGATGTGACTATAAAGTTTTTAGCATCTTGTGGTAGGTCAATAACTTCTTTTTCAATGATAGTTTCTAGAAGTAAATGTAGGGCTTCATCATGAATTTGTTTGAGTTCAAAAAGGTGTGAACGTGAACGCATGGCTGAAGTGAGTGAATAATAAGGGTTTTGAGTTGAAGCACCAATGATAAGGGCTGTATGATTCTCCATAAAAGGTAAAAGTACTTCTTGTTGATTCTTGGAGAGTCTATGCACTTCATCTATAAAGATGAGAGGCTTTTCAAGGGCATTTGTATACTCTTTAAAAATTTTACGTAAGTCTTCTACTTTAAGGGTGGTTGCATTTAGTTCAAAGAAGGGTCGTTTAAGTACATTCGCAATGACGCGCGCTAAAGTAGTTTTACCACAACCAGGGGCACCATAGAAAAATGAGTGCATAAGTGCATTTTTTTCTATGAGGGTACGAAGAACAGCTCCTTTAGCTAAAAGGTGTTCTTGTCCTATAATTTCGTTAAGCGTTTTTGGTCTATATTTTAACGCTAAAGACAAAATTAGTCCTTGTTTTTTTTGTTTGGATTATTTCGGTTAGAGTTTTTTTGTTTCGCTTCTTTTAGACGTTTGTCTTCAGCTGATTTAGCACGACGTGCTTGGTCTTCTGTTTGGTTTTCTTTCTTCTTTCTAAGACGCTCAGCATTAATTCGGTCTTCTTCTTCTTTGGTTTCTTGAGCTTCTACTTGTTTAACCATTTTTAAATACTTATGGGTGTCATCATATTCACGACGGGTAAAGTAACGTGTTTTGTTTGTTGGAAGGTTGTTAAGTTCAATTCCTCCAAAAGCAACACGTTTTAGGTCAAGTACATTGGCTTCAAAATGTCCAAAGAAACGACGTAATTCTCTGTTTTGACCCTCAGCAATGGTTACACGAAGTTTGGTGAAGTTTTCTGAGGTACCACGTACTTCATAGTGAACAAAAGGAGAAAATTCCATAGAATAAATCTTAGATTTTTCATGACCACCAGCACGGGCATCATCTAGGTAAAGTCCTTCTCTCATTGCTTCTTCCATCTCAGGTGAAAAAGGTTTGTCTATTTTGATGTTGTAGGTTCTGTCTAGTCCACTTTGCATCATTACCTCAGCTACACGAGGAGAGTCTGTTAAGAGTAACAGTCCTTCAGAAGCAAAGTCAAGTCGTCCTACGGGAATGAAGTGTCTAAATTTACCAGGGAGTTTATGAAAAATAGTAGTTCGTCCACGGTCATCTTTTTGGGTAACCAAAGTTCCCTTTGGTTTGTTGTAGACAATCATGGTCAATTCAGTTTTAGGCTTAACATGTAAGCCTCTTATTGAAACTTGGTCATCTTCCTGAACGTCATGCCCAAAGTTTTCAATTTTGACTTTATTTATGCTTACTTCACCAGCTTCAATGAGGGCATCAGCCTCACGACGTGAGTATTTAGAGTTATGCGAGATATATTTGTTGAGTCTCATGGTATTTCTTTGTATTGAAAGTTGTGCTAAAGTATAAGAACTTTATTCACATTAATTATGTGAATTATAACACATTAGACAACCCAAACAATTGAAAGTTCTTCAACTGCTATGTCAGACTTTTTAGGCTTCATGGATGCATCAGAGATTTCTACGCCATCTACATCATATTTATCACTTAACTCATCTATATTATCTTCTAGTTCCTCAGCTAACAATTCTAAGTCTTCATGGATTTCTACTAAGGCTTCTTCTGCTCTTCCTATGTCACCACGTTCCTTATAGGCACGACTACCTTTTGTAAAAGCACGACCTAGTTTTGCTGAAGAGCTACGTCCAAATAAAGCTCCTAGCACAGCTATCCCTGTATCTATCATAGATTTACTAGCATCTGCTTCTTCTTTTTCAACTTTCTCTTGGGCACGTTGAAGACGTTTCATAAGGGTTTTTTCTTTTTTCTCATAACGCACTTGAAGTTTTTCAATATCTATCTCTTTTTTATCATCCAAGATGTCTTTGAGTCGTACTTTAAAATCTCCTAAACTTTCGCTTGGCTTAGAGGTCAGTCTTGGAGAAGTAGTTTTGTATAGGGTTAAACGCTTGTTTTTATACAGCCAGTTTACAAGCTCTTTTTTTGTTTTTTTAAGTCCCTTGTCTTCGCTCACTTCTGAAGGTAAAGGGCTATAACTTGCAGTGCTAGGTTTGTTTTCCGAATAATTAGGACAAGCCTCTAAGGTCTCAGCATTTTCCCAGTCTACTTTGTCATCTTCATAGAGTTCAATGTTAAGACATAAGGCTTCATTTTGGTCAATGTTTTTACTTTGGTTAAAGTAGTGTAGTTCTACTTTCGTTTGGAGGGTTGCTCTAAAGTTGTTTTGACCACTTACATCAATAGCGTAATGTTGTTCAATAGATTTGTCAATGTGAATAAACTCTTGTTTCTTTTCATCGTGAGCTGTTTTACTTATAAGGGTTTGAGGAGTTGATTCTTTTTTATTTGCCATGAGTCTTGAAATCTCAGTAGCTTTTAGTGGTCCTTTTAAGTAAGACATTACCCAGCGTGTTGAGAAAACTCTTATGTCTTCTAAGTGTGCAGACTTTAAAAAGAAAGTACGTTTTTGGAGATTAGCAAGTAAATCTTTAATTTCTGATTTAGAATAAGAAGCACCAACTTTTCCTCCTAACCCATCAATAACACGTTCAATATCTTGGCTAGTTTGTAACCGTCCTATGAACCATGTTCCAATATTTGAAAGCCCTTTATAGTCTAAGTCTACAGGGTTTTGTGTACTTAGAACGACACCTGTCCCAAACGCTCTGGCTTGTTTTAACAGCAGCATCATTGGTTCTTTAGATGGTGGGTTTTTAGAAGGAGGGAAATACCCATAAATCTCATCCATATAGAGTATGGCTTTAAGGGCTGATGTTCCAGACTGTCTACGCATCCAAGCTATGTATTTGTTAAGAAGTATGGTTACAAAGAACATACGTTCTTCATCCGAAAGATGGGCAATGGAAAGAATGGCTATTTTAGCTTTTCCATTTTCATCATAAAGGAGCTTCTGGATGTCTAAGTCTTCACCTTGTAGCCATGCTGAAAAAGTAGGAGAAGCAATAATGGCATTAAATTTGGTGGCTAGTACAAAACGTTTATCTTGTGGGTAAAAACTTTCCAGTGGCAAAACACCGATTTTCTCAAAAGAAGGAGAGATAACAGCCCCTATAAGTTCTTCAAGAGAAATGTTTTCACCAGCTGTCCACTTGTTAGCTAAAATTTGTGCAATGAGTAAATATTCTTTTGAGCTTACAGGATCAGCTTCTATTTTGATGAGTGAAAGTAAAGAGGATACGGTACTTTTTAGGTAAGAAGCAAAAGTATCAGAATCATTAAGAACTTCTTGTGGTGGAGCTTCGAGTGAACCTAAAATATTAATGGAAATTCCAGCAGAACTTCCAGGTGTGTAGATGGTTTTTTCTACATCATGCAGTTTTTGAACACGTGCTTCATCTTGATGGTCACTTTTAATTCCTTTTTGCCACATACTAGCAATGTCTTGGGCATAGGTAGAGACATCTTTGTTTTTATTATGTGCTTCATCTTCTACCCATGGTTCAAAGTTTTTGGCAGAAAAAGTAGGGTCAGTTAAAAGCAAGTTTCCCATGTCACCTTTAGGGTCAATAAGAATGGAAGGAATATTGTCAATGGCAGCCTCTTCAATGAGTCCAATACCCAAACCAGTTTTACCTGAACCTGTCATACCAATAATAGCTGCATGCGTTGTAAAGTTTTTGTTTTTGAGTAGGGTTAAAGCTTCACTGGCTTCTTGGGTTTTTTTGTCAATATCTCGACCAAGGTAAAAGAGTCCAAGTTTTTCATAGAGGTTTGTCATGATGTATTAATCCTTCATATTCTAATTGGATATATTTTAACATATTAAGATTAGGTTTTATGAGGTTAATTCTAAAAGAGATAGGTTAAGAAGATACCTGTAGAAATATTTTTAATTATACAATCTATTTGGGAGAAAACGAAATTGTTGTAATCTTCTTAACTAATAATGATTCTAGCTCTTTAATTATTATTTTAAGCTTATTGATTTATATTTTTTTTTATTAAAAAATATTACAAATAAACTTGGTAATAAAGTACCCACCAACAACAAGCCAGATAAACATGGAGAGTGCTGTGTAGACGGGTGCTAAACCTAAACCTTTAAATTTAGCAAAACGTGTACCTATACCCAGCGCTGTCATTGCCATGGTAAGTAGAAAGGTATCAATTTCATTTATCCAGTAAACAATGTCTTGAGGAACGAGGTTAAGGGAATTAAAACCAGCTACACCAATAAAATAAACAGCAAACCAAGGAATAACAAGTTTCACTTTCGAACCCACAGCCCCATTTCTTTGTGCTCTGTATGAAAGCCAAATACCAAGAATAATTAGCATCGGTGCAATCATAATTACTCTGGTCATTTTAACAATAACAGCTGCATTGGCAGCTTCAGGATCGAGACCTGGTATAGAAGCTGGAACAGCTACTACTTGGGCTACTTCATGAATGGTTCCACCAACATAAATTCCAAATTCTTTAGCTGTCATATCTAGGACACCAGTTGTGTGTAATACAGGGTAGAGAAACATGGAGATGGTTCCAAAGAGTACTACCATGGAAACAGCAATGGCTGTTTTATGCTCTTCTGCTTTTACCACAGGTTCAGTAGCTAAGACAGCAGCAGCACCACATACAGCAGCACCAGAGGCTGTCAGGATGGAAGTGTCTTCATCCATTTTAAATACTTTGGTTCCAAGCCATGTACCTAAAATAAAGGTAGAAGCTAACATAATAAGTGAAACTAAAAAACCTTCAAGACCTACTTCTCCTATTTGCTGAAAGGTTATACGAAAACCATAGAAGACAATGGCAAAACGTAAGATTTTTTTTGCTGAAAAAGTAATACCTGTTTCCCATGAAGTTGGCATTTTATGATGTAATGAATTTGCAAAAATAATACCAATAACGATACCTACAACTAATGGAGAAATGCCTAAAGATTTAAGCATTGAAGTTTGAGAGAGTAGGGTTGCTACAATAGCTATAGCAGCTACAAAGGCAATTCCCATGAGGGTACCGTTACGTTTTGTGGGAGAAAAGGGCATATACTTCCTTAAGATTTATATAATTTAAGATTATACTCTTATTCATAAAAAAATAAAAATCAATTGAGTTGATGAAATAAATCAAGAATACTGTAAAATAGATTTTTATGATAAAAGGATAGAGATGGCATTTAAATACGCAGTGGTTTTAACAGGAGGGATTGCTACAGGTAAGAGTACTGTAGCGAAGATATTTCAAGATTATGGCTTTGACATTATTGATGCTGATAAAATAGCGCATAACATGCTAGATTTACAGCATGAAGAAATAGCAAAACTATTTGGTTCTGAATATGTAGAAAATCAAAAGGTTCTTCGTAAAAAGTTAGGTAGCTTAATTTTTGGAGATAATAAAGAAAAATTACGTTTAGAAGCTTTATTGCATCCTCTTATATTTAGTGAAATTGAAACTCAATCATTACTTTTAGATGAAAAGAATAAACCTTATTTGGTAGACATACCTTTGTTTTTTGAGACAAATCGCTATCCTATTAACAAGAGTATTGTAGTTTATATACCTCAAGCATTACAGTTAGAACGATTAATGAAGCGCGATAGTTCTTTGAAAGAAGAAGCAGAAGAGCGAATTTTATCACAAGTAGACATTGAGGAAAAGAAACAAAAAGCGACGTATTTGATTGATAATCAGGGAGATATGAAGGCACTTCAGCTCCTCTGTGATAAAGTAAAAGATAGCATAATAAGTAATCATAAGGGGGAATAATGATTTTACGTTTTATTTTTGGGTTCATATTGGGGACAGTTTATCTTTTCTCAAATGGTATCTTGATAGCAGATCAAGTCATTGTTAAAAAGTCAGCACGTATGCTTTACCTTCTTCAAAATGGTGAGGTTTTTAATAAGTATCATGTTACTTTAGGAAAAGTTCCTGTTGGTGATAAAGAGGTTGAGGGAGATATGAAAACTCCTGAGGGTGCGTATAGATTGGATTATCGACAATTTTCTAATGATTATTATAAGTCATTACATGTATCTTATCCAAATGCTAGTGACAAAGCACATGCTGCAACATTAGGGCAGAGTGCTGGTGGTATGATTATGATTCATGGTACACCACCTTCATGGTCACTTTCTCCTTATGGAGATTGGATGAATGTATTAATTGATTGGACAGAGGGATGTATCGCGATGTCAAATGATGATATGGATGAAGTGTGGGAACAGACAACTAACGGTACGGTTGTTGTTATTATTCCCTAAATTTTTTTAGTTCTTTAAAGTATCATATTATTTGAAATACTTATTTTTATAAGTATTTCTTTTGAGGTGTTACATACATGTTAACATAACGACCATCACGTTTAGCATCTTGCTCTAGTATACCAACTTCTTCAAGCATTGGCCATACACGGTTAAGAACATCTACACCCCATTCAGGGTTTGCCATTTCTCTACCACGTAAAAATACTCTTAGTTTAACATGTTTTCCAGCTTCTAAGAATTCAATGGCATGTTTAACTTTGTAAGCAATATCACCATCAGCAATTTTACAAGAGAACTTTACTTCTTTTACATCAATGATTTTTTGGTTCTTTCTTGCTTCTTTTTTCTTCTTTTCTTGCTCATACTTAAACTTACCATAGTCCATTATCTTGGCTACAGGTGGTTTAGCTTCAGGTGAAACCAGTACTAAATCTAGTCCTTTATCATCAGCAATTTGAAGTGCTTCATCACGAGACAAAATACCCATTGCTTCACCTTCATCACCTAGAACTCGGAGTTCATAGGCACGAATTTTATCATTCATAATGGTGTCGTCTGGCTTTTTTCTACCTCGGTTGTTCTTGTTATTTTGTCTACTCAAATTTTACCTTCACTTAATTGTTGGCTCAATTCTACCATAAATTCATCAAAAGAAAGATTATACTGCTCTTTTGTTCGTCTATTTCTCAATGCTACGCTTTTATTTTGGACTTCTTCATCTCCTACAATAACAACATAAGGAACTCTTTGCTTCTCAGCATTTCGTACTCTTTTGTTTAATGAATCATTTTTATCATAGATTTCACAGTCAATGTCAATGTCCATAAGTTGTGCTTGAAGCTCTTTTGCATAAGGAGCATGCACTTCTGAAATAGGCACAAAAATAACTTGTGTAGGTGCTAGGAAAAGTGGAAACTCTCCAGCATAATGTTCTGTTAAAACAGCAATGAAACGTTCAAATGAACCAAGAATGGCACGGTGAATCATAACAGGCTGTTGACGTGTGTTATCTTCAGCTACATATTCTACTTCAAAACGCTCTGGTAAGTTAAAGTCTACTTGAACAGTACCACATTGCCATTTTCTTCCAATAGCATCGGTAATCTTGATGTCAATTTTAGGACCATAAAATGCACCACCACCTTCATCTATAGTGTATGGAAGATTATTTTCATCAAGAGCATCTTTTAGTCCTTGTGTTGCTAAGTCCCAAACATCATCTTCACCAATGGCTTTTTCTGGTTTAGTTGCAACTTCCATAGTATAGTCAAAGTTAAAGAGTTTCATAACAGAGTCAACAAACTCAATAATTTCAATTACTTCTCCTGCAATCTGTTCAGGTGTACAGAAAATATGTGCATCATCTTGTGTAAATTCACGTACTCTTAAAAGACCATGTAAGGCACCAGATTTTTCATGACGGTGAACCACACCATATTCATAATACTTAAGAGGTAAGTCACGGTAAGACTTTCCACTTTGTTTAAAGATTTGAATATGACCAATACAGTTCATTGGTTTAACCCCATACTCTTGATCATCAATAGAAGTTAGGTACATGTTTTCACCGTAACATGCGTAGTGACCAGAAGTTCTCCACATGTCAGATTTTAAAATCTCTGGACCACGTACTTGCTGGTAACCTCTTCTTCTATGTGCTTTATGTAAAATATTTTCAAGTTTTTGTCTAAGTTTTGTTCCCTGTGGCATCCAAAATGGTAAACCAGCTCCAGACTCTTCATCAAACATAAAGAGACCCATTTCTGCACCAATTTTTCTATGGTCACGCTTTTTAGCTTCTTCCATCATGAGCATGTATTCTTTAAGAGATTCTTTATCTGCAAAAGCAATACCATAAATACGAGTTAGCATTTCAGCTTTTTCATCACCACCAAGGTAAGCACCAGCTACACGTGTTAGCTTAAAGTTATGTAAAAATCTAAGAGCAGGAACGTGAGGTCCTTGACATAGGTCTTCAAAATCACCTTGTTTATAAACTGAAATTACGCCATCAGGAATTTTAGTAAGTACAGCTTGTTTCAGGTCATCCTTTGCAAACTTTTCTAAAGCTTCTGCCTTAGTTATTTCATACTTTTCAATTTTATATTTTTTCTTGATAAGCATTTTCATCTGCTTTTCAATTTTCTTTAAATCTTCTTCACCAATCTTCTCATCTACTCTAAAGTCATAGTAGAAACCTTCATCAACCGTAGGTCCTACAAAAAATTTAGCATTGGTGTAAAGTTCTGTAATGGCTTGTGCCATAAGGTGTGCTGTAGAGTGTCTTATAATCTCTAAAGAAGCTTCTGAATTGTCATATTCAATAGCTTGTGCAGTTGGATTTTCTCCTGCACTTTGTGTATCTATAATATTTCCTAGGTCATCAATATACCCAATTAAATTTTCACTCAAAACTAACCTTTATATCATCCTGTAATACGTAACGGGATGTGATTTTTAAATGTTTGCATTATATCTCTTTTGGCTTAATAGGGAAAATTAATTGCTTGAAAGAGGTAATTTTATTTTAAATTAAGTTTTTATTTAAAATAATTTTGTAAACTTATATTAAGTTTTAGTTAAGGTTTTGAAAATGAAAGCATCGTTCTTCGGAATATTTATGGGAATAGCAATGGCACTCTCTTTAAGAAAAGATGGAAAAATATCTAATTCCTCAGCACAAACTTCGATTGTGCTAGAAGTCTTAACCATCATAATTTTTAGTTTACCTTCTTTTTTATAAAGCATAATCTGATTTATTTTTTTATGTGTTAGAATTATATCTTCAATTTTTAGGAGAATTTAATGGAATTATTTGGAACTGATGGTGTACGTGGACTGGCTGGTGGAAAATTAAATGCCATGAATGTTATGCGTTTAGCGATTGCAGCTGGAATACATTTAAGAAAAACAAGTAAATATAATAAAATTTTAGTGGGTAAAGATACCCGTCGATCAGGATATATGATTGAAAATGCTTTAGTCTCTGGTTTGACCTCTGTAGGTTTTGATGTGGTACAAATTGGTCCTATGCCAACGCCTGCTATTGCTTTTATTACTGAAAACATGCGTTGTGATGCTGGAATAATGATTACAGCTTCACATAACCCATATTATGACAATGGTATTAAGTTTTTTGATGCAGAAGGTAATAAATTTAACAAAGAAGATGAAGGAAATATAGAAGATATATTTCATGATATGCAGCAGATAGAGAATACCTTTGTAACCAAAAAAGAGATAGGTCGTTCAGTACGAATTGATGATGTAATTGGTCGTTATATTGTGCATATTAAAAATTCATTTCCTAAAAAATTCTCATTGTATGGTAAGCGTATTGTAATTGACTGTTCTCATGGAGCAGCGTACATTGTAGGACCTACAGTATTACGTGAATTAGGTGCTGAGGTAATAGTACTCTCTAATCAACCTGATGGTTACAATATCAATACCAATTGTGGGGCGACACATCCTGAAGCACTGGCTAAGCGCGTTATAGAAACCCGTGCTGATATAGGAATTGCTTTAGATGGTGATGCAGACAGAATTGTCATTGTTGATGAAAAAGGAGAAGTAGTCGATGGTGATAAACTTATTGGTGCGTTGGCAATTCATTTGAAAACTGAAAAGAAACTAGCGAATGATAAAGTAGTGTCAACAGTGATGAGTAATCAAGGCTTAGAAGATTATTTAGCTTCACATGGTTTAAAGTTAGAACGTTCAGATGTTGGTGATAAACATGTACTTGAAGTAATGAAAAAAGTTGGTTCAAACTTTGGAGGAGAACAGAGTGGACATGTAATTTTCTCTGATTTTGCTAAAACAGGAGATGGACTGGTTTCTGGATTACAAGCTTTTGCTTATATGATTGAGACCAATAAGTCTGCTAGTGAAGCATTTAATCTCTTTGATTTATATCCTCAAGAGTTGGTTAATATTCATATTTCTCGTAAACGACCAATAGAAGAGATTGAAGGAGTTCAAGAACTTTTTACAGAGATTGAAGCTGCTGGTATGCGTCATTTGGTTAGGTATTCTGGAACCGAAAATCTTATGAGAATTTTACTTGAAGGTAAAGATAAAGTTATTTTAGACAAAATGATGGAAAAAACTACCTCTTTCTTTAAAAAGGCATTGCAGTAATGATGCGAAATATAATTGTTTTTCTTTTTGTTGTCGTTGGAACTTTTATCATTGATCAAGCTATTAAAGTTTGGGCAATGGATGCTGTTAATGGTGTTGAATATGCTGTAATTATGGAAGGTTCTTGTATTAATCTAGAACTTTTTTATAATAGAGGTGTAGCTTTTTCTATGCTTGCTTCTCTAGGCGATAATTTAAAGTGGTTACAATTGGTTTTAATTATAGGTATTATTGCTTATGTTTTCTATGAGGGATATTTAAAACAATATGCTTTTGCAATTGGACTAATAGTTGGTGGTGCTTTAGGAAATTTATATGATAGATTTTTGCATGAAGGTGTTGTGGATTATGTAGCATGGCATTGTGGTTTTAATTTTGCAGTTTTTAATTATGCTGATGTAATGATTGACTTAGGAGTGGCTATTATTTTGTTAATGACATTTTTAGAGTATAGAAGAGAGAAGAAGTCAAAAGCCTAAGAAATGGCTTTTGATTTTATAATAGTTTATTACTTAATAAACTATCTGTGCATTTCCATAAAGATTTTCCATTTTACTTTTTAGTTTTTCCATTACTTTCTTCTGTTTTAGCATTTGCTCAATTTTAGGTTGTGCTTCAGCATAAGAGAGTTTACCAGCTTTCTTTTTGTTAAGTAAATAAACAACGTTGTATCCATGTTTGGTTTTTACTGGAGCATTAATAAGTCTTTTTACTTTATATTTATAGGCTTTATCAAAAAGATTAGCAGGCATTGACTCTCTTCCAAACCAACCCATATATCCATTTTGTTTTTGAGCATTCGCAGCTTTAATAAAGTCTTGCTCTAAATTAGTAGAACTTTGGAGGGACTTTAAAATTTTATTTGCAGTCGCTTGATCTTTAATAATAATATTTGCTATTTCTATAGAGTTTGGAAAAACAAATTTATCTTTATTTTCTTGATAAAAGTTTTTACTTTCGTTTGCGCTAACAGTAGCTTTTTGAAACTCTTGTTGTTGATAAAGAGAAACAGCTATAGAACCTTTTATGCTTCTAAGTTGTTCAGCGTTTAAAGCTTTTCCATACTGTTGTTCAACCACATTTTTTTGTTGTGAGAATGCCTCTTGAAACTTTGCATTATTGACAATGGAAGAGTTTAGTAAATTAGCATAGATTACTTCTTCTTTGATTAGTTGTTCTAGTAAGTTACTTTTTTGTGTTTCATCAAGATTATTATAACTTTGATCAAGTAGGCTATCTGTAATTTGGTGTCCATTAACAGTTACTAATGTTTTTGCTGATAATAAAAAAGTAGTTAAGGCTAGGAGCGTAAGTATTTTTTTCATTGTTATTTGTTTCCTTTTATTTTTGAAATATTAATTCTATCATAGTGCTTGTGTATAAATTGTGTGAACTAGTCAGTGGTTTCAGCAACAAAAGTTTTAGTTACTTGTCCAGAAAATCTATAAATATCTTCTTCAAAAGAAACATACAGTTCATCACCAGATTTTGGAAAGACTTTTACATCATCATTTACTAAGTCTTCATCATTGGCACGAATAAAGCAAGCAACCATTCCAGTACCACAAGCTAATGTTTCGTCTTCTACACCACGTTCATAGGTTCGTACATATAAAGTTTCTTCATCTTCAATTCTACAAATATTTACATTTGCATTAAATTTATCGCGTAGGCGTTTTGCTTGTGCTAAGTCAAACTCATCAATGTTATTACGGATACCAACGATATGAGGAACACCAGTGTCAATAAACCACCAAGTTTCGCCTTCTTCTTCGATTTCAGTACTTAGTCTAATAGGTTTTGTCATGTCTGTAGTAACGTAGTTCCCATTGACGTTAGCAGAAATTACGCCAGCACCTGTTAAAAACTCTGCATGTCCATCTTCTGAAATACCTTTTTCCATAGCATAATGTGCTACGGCACGAGAAGCATTACCACACATAGTAGCACGGCTACCGTCTGCATTGTAAAAGTCCCATTCAAAGTCATATTCTTGGTGAGGTATAACGACTACCAGTCCATCAGCTCCAATACCATTTTGTCTGTGACAAAGACGCTTTGCCAATTTAGAACGGTCTTTTTTCTTTTTACGAATGATAATAACAAAGTCATTACCATTGGCAGAGTATTTAGTTACAGTCATAATATTTCCTCGTTCATTGATATAGAAAATATTATATCAAATTTTGAGTCAGTAGGAGTTTAGACAGTTACTTGTACTCTTTGTTTAGTTTGAGGTAAAACTTCTTTTGCTTCTTTATTATTATTTCTAGTTTTTATAAAAGAAGTAAATAAAATGAGACCTGTTAGAATAAGCAGTCCATTACCCAAATAATCATGGGCTAAAGAGAAGTTGTTTTGAGATTGTAGTACAAATTGAGTTACAAACCAAATTCTAAAGATATTCATTGCAGATATAAATAAATAACCCATTATCGCCCATTTTACTTTATGCATAATTGTAGAGGGAAAAGCAAGAATAGAAGCTAGAAAAAAGAGATAAGGAATCATTCCATTACAAGCTTTTTCAATAACGAGTGCATAATGTTCAGTTATAAAAATACGATGTGCTTCCATCATTCCCTCTTTTAAAGAAAATGAAGTTAGCAATGATGTTAAATTGGTTTGATAATTATTAATAATAGCACTAATAGGTGAATATTCCCAGTAGAATAATGCAAATAGTATGATGATTCCTGTCCAGTAAGTTAAAAGAAATTTTTTCATTATAAAATAAACCTTAAATAAATATATTAATATTTTTTTGTAAAATTTATTTTATCATACAATTGTGGAGAAATTACTTATTGTTTAAAAGTATTATGAAAAATACTCTTATATATGATAGTCAAGTTGCTAATCTAACGAAAATTTAACAGATATATGAGTTTATGTAGTAGGTCTTGTTTTGATAAATGTAACAAATAAAAGGGTACCTGATAAAACAAGAAATATATTTCCAAGGTAGTCATGTGCTAGTGAGAAGTTATTTTGTGAGTTCATTACAAATTGAGTAATAAACCAAATTCTAAAGACATTAAGCAAAGAAAGTAGGATATAACCTAAAATAGCCCATTTAACTTTATGTTTGAGTGTTGACGGAAAAGCGATGATTGAGCCTAAAAAGAAGAAGTAGGGGATAAAACCATTGCAAGACTTATCAATCACAAGTGTAAGACTAGGACTTATAAAAATATGATTTTCTTGCATTAAATCTTTAGCTAGGGTAAAGCTAGTTAACTGTGAACTCAATTTTACTTGCCACTCATTAAGTATGATAGCTAGGGTAGAACCATCCCAATAGAAAAATATAAAGAGTAAAGCAATACTTAGAGGATAGAAGAAAATAAATTTTTTCAAGTTACTAAGGTACTTTAGGAGTTACTGGTTTGGTAGTATTACTATCTTTTGGTTTGGGAGGAGCTTCTGCAATATTTTGAGACATAAATACTTGAGGGTCTTGACCTTTTACTTGAATCATTGCTAAGATTTTATCTTTCTTTTTACTTTTGTAAACTTTAAAGAGTTCCACATTTTTTGCTATGATATCTATCTCTACACGTTCTTCATTTTTAAGAGGGATATTATAGTCTCCTCCTTCAACACGTAGAAGCGTGTTGTCAGTTTTATGAATTAACCAAACAACTTTTGCCTGTGCTAAACCATAAAGTGAATGACTGGTATTTTCAATACTTAGTCGGTGAAAATTTTCTTCTGTATTAATGGTAATATTGTGTTCAGCATGAATTAAATCTTTATAAAGTGTTGTTGAACCCTTTAGTGTATTGGTTGATTTTTTGAGATGGTTAAAAAGGTGTAAGTTAGAGGCTCTCATAAGATCGGCACTCTTGTAAAGTGCCATGAGTACCAATGAAAGTAGCGTAATAGAAATTAATACTTCTACAATGGTAAATGCTTTATGTCCTCTGTTCATACTAGTTTTCCATAATACCAATACGAATTGCCTCCTCATAGGAGGTATCTCCAGCAATCATCATATCAGCTAATTTATCAGCAATGGTTCTCATTCCTAACTTCTTCATTTCGGCACGAATTTGGTGGTCATTAAAACCTTTTTGCATCATATCCTTAACATTGTCATCCATAATAAATAGTTCACCAACAGCTTGTCTCCCTTTGTATCCTGTAAAGTCACACTCAGTACAACCTTCTGCTTTAAAGTAAACACCTTCTGGAAGATTTAGTTCTTTTAGTACAGTTGGTGCTAATGGTGTTGCTACTTTACATTCTGTACAGAGTTTACGTGTAAGTCGTTGTGCTAAAACCCCCAATAAGGTAGAAGTTAATAAAAAGTCTTCAATTCCCATGTCCATTAATCTTGAAATAGCAGATGTTGCATCATTTGTATGTAGGGTAGAGAGTAAAAGGTGACCTGTTAATGCAGAACGCAGAGAAATATCTGCTGTTTCAGCATCTCTAATTTCCCCCACCATAATAATGTCAGGATCCTGTCTCAAGATAGAACGTAAGCCTGCTGCAAACGTAAGACCAACTTTAGAATTTACTTGAATTTGATTGACATTTTCAGCATTGTATTCTACTGGATCTTCAACAGTAATAATATTTTTATCTGGTGTGGCAATGTGTTGTAAACAAGCATGTAAAGTAGTTGATTTACCTGAACCTGTAGGACCAGTAACCAAAATCATACCATGAGGGTGTGTTAATAGTTTATTTAAATCATTGGTAATGTCATCAGTGAAACCAAGGGTTTGTAATGTGGGAATACTCTCCGATGTCATTAGAAGTCTCATAACAACACGTTCACCATGATAGGTAGGAAGAACCGAAACCCTTATGTCTAGACTATTTCCTGAAATACTTACTTGAGTACGACCATCTTGAGGGATTCTTTTTTCTGAAATATCAAGGTTGGAAATAACTTTGATACGTGAGATAACAAGCCCTGTAATATTTTTGTCAATGTCTAAGTGTTTTTTTAATGCACCATTGATTCTTAAACGTACTTCACCTTTTTTCTCTAAGGTTTCTATATGAATATCTGAAGCACCTTTTTTAATGGCTTGGAAAAAGAGTGAGTTAACCAGTTTTACAACTGGTGCTGACTCTTCATTGGAAAGTAAATCTTGAGAGTTTCTAATGAAATCTAGTAAATCAGATTCTACTTCAATGATATCATCAGATGTTGTGTCAACATTTTCAAAGTCTGAACCAGTTTGGATTTCTCTAAACTTATGTCCTAGACGTTCAAAACTACCTTCATCCAATTCAACAATTGGATAGTCAAGATCAAGTTTTGAGAAATGATTTAATGCAGAAGCAAGAGAATCTTTTTGTACTATGGCACAAGGTTTGTTTTGTATATTTGCAAAAAGGATGTTGTGCTTCATTGCCAATTTATTGTCAATATTTTCATTCCAGTAAGGTTCTAAGTCAACATTTTCGAGCAAGGGTAAACGTATCATCTTAGAATCTTTCTTGACTTGTATCTACATTAGAAAAAGTTGTTCCAGAGTTATATTCAACACCTGTATTTAAAGACTTTAAGTCTACCGAACTTCGCTGATTAAAGCTATCCATTATTGATTCACTTTGAACGTAGTTACTTTCTGTATTATAGTTAACCTCAGGAATAGTTGTACCTGAAATTACTTCAGGTGTATAGACAGGTTGTTCTATGTATGTTGGCTCAATTACTGGTTGGTAACGATCTGCAGCTGGAGCTTTAGTTTTTATTACTTTGGGAGTACTACTAGATGAACTAGAAAATGTTTCATGTCTAGGGTCGCTGCTTTCTCCAGTTTCCTCTTCCAGTTGTGCCATAATAATCTGATTATATTGTGTTTGCACAGATTCTAATTCAGATAAACGTACACGTAAGCTTGTTAAGTCAGAACTTTTTTGAACAATGTAAGGTGTAATATAAATAACAACATTTACTTTAGAAGCTGAATCTCCTCGTGAAGTAAAAAGCTTACCAATAATAGGGATATCACCTAATATAGGAACCTTAGTTACAGAGTTACCATCAGCACTTTTGATGAGACCCCCTAAGATAATTGTCTCTGCATGGTTAATAATGGCATTGGTCTGAACGGATCTTTTAGTAGTAGTAGGTCTGTCAGCTGCTGTACCTGAACCTGGTAGAATATCCTCAATGGTTGTTTCAATCTCTAAAGATACTTTATTATTAGAAGAGAGTCTTGGTTTAACTTTTAAAGTAATACCAATATCTTCACGTGAATAGTTGTTTAGTACATTTGATGAACCTTGTGTACTTTGTTGAGATTGTGTCAAAATAGATTGGGTACGACCTACGTAAATGGTTGACTCTTTGTTATTTGTTGACAAGACAGAAGGTCTAGACAAAATTTGTGCTGCACCATTTTGTTTAAGTAAGTCTAATTGCGCACCTAAGGCAAATACTTTATCTACAGAACCAAATTCAAAGGCTGGATCTGTTGTTGTGTAGGCATTTCCATTACTATCAAACTGTGTTGTTGAGTTTCCGTTTAAGAAGCCAAGGAGTTCACTAGAAAGTGCCAATGCAGGCGCTCCAGCATTAGCTGCTAAAGAGAAAAGACCATTTGAGGTAATTGACCCACCATTTAGTCCGTATTTAATTCCGATGTTTTCAGCTAAGTTAGTATTGACTTCAACAATTTTAGCTTGAATATACACTTGTGATTTTTCAACATCCAGTTGTTGCACTGTGTCTAAAATATTTTGGTATTGCTCAGCATTGGCTAAAACAATTAAAGCATTTCTCTCTAAGTCGGAAGCAATAACAGCTTTCTGAATAGGTTTTCCACCTTTACTAACAGCACCAGTTGCTCCACCTGTTCCTGTCATTTGAGGAACAATCTTACTTAAAATCTTTTCCATCTCTTCGACATTGGAGTTAGCAAGCGCGATAACATGCATTTTTTGTAAGTCACCTTCACCTTCAGTATCTAATTGTCTAATATACTGTTCTAAACGATTAACGTTAGAAGATTTACCGATTAGAATAATGGCATTTCCTGAGATATCTTGAAGGGTATCTACTTTTTCAGAAATAATATCTTGAGGAAAAAGTGCTTTTGCCATGTTTTGAATATTAGGAAATACATCTTTAACACGAGCATGTTGTAAGTGAACAATCTTACTTTTCTTCGCTTGTTTATTTTCGATTTTATCAATAAGTGTTTTAATTGATCTTAAGGTACTTGGGTAAGCTGTAATAGATAAAAGGTTGTTCTTTTTAAAAGAGACTACTTTTGCACTTTTATGTAGTAATGGCTTGATTTTTGTACGAATGACAGCAGCATTAACATTAGAAAGCTGAAATACTACTGTTTTCATTGTTCTGCCACCAGTATTAATGTTATTGGTGACAGGTAAACCTTCTCCAGCTGCTGTAGCTGACTTCACAACTTGGTAGTAGCTACCTTTGTTTACCAAAGTCATTTTTTTAGTTTCAAGGATGGCATTAAGAAGAGGTATGAGTTCATTTTTCTCAACACCTTCTTTATTGGCTACAAAGTTAATTTTACCTTTGATCTCTCCATCTATTAAAATATTTTTACCGGTAATTTTACCTACCATCTTTACAAAGTCATTGACACTTAAGTTTGCAAAGTTAATGTTTACTTTTTCGGCATGTACTTGCACACTAAGTGCTAAGAGTAATATTGTTGCTATTTTACTGAATCTCATATTCTAAATCCTCACTTTTTCCATTTCTATCAACGGTTAATGTTAAATTTTCTAAATCGGTTATATTGTTAAAGAAGCCCATAGCTGAACTTAAATTGAGTGGCTCTGCATTAACAGCTTTTAGAATGTCACCACGTTTAAGACCAAGCTTTTCTATGTCACTACCTTTTTTGATAAAGTTTACTTTAAATCCATCAGCTTTACCATTCTTTTTGTATTGGGCTATACCAATGTCTTTCCAAATCTTATTCATATCTTTTGTATAAGTAGTTAACAAACTCCTAGGAATATGTTTCACTCCACCTTCTTCAACAATATTTGCAGTTGATTGAGTTTTAATTGTAGGCGCTCGAGAAGTATTTTTACTTGCTCCACTACTTTTATTACTTTTCGTGTTTTCAAGGGTTAATTTAAATTCTTCTGCATTCTTTTTAAACATAGCAAAGTTTGTACCTGCTGAGATAAGCTCAAATCCATTGACTTTTTCACCTTTAGATAAAATATTTGTTTTTTTACCTTTTTCAACAGTTACGACCAATGTTTCTTTGGAGTTATAAAGTCCTAAGAGTTTGTATCCTCGCATTGAACTTACTTTATTTTGTACTGGGACAGGCTTTATAGGTGCTAGTGCTTTTGATTCATTGGTTAATCGAACACGATAATAAAGCTTTTTTGTTGTGTTTTCACTTTGATACTCTTCACCCGTGCTAGGTAAAAAGAATAGAGATACAGCAATCCATAATAGTTTTACTATAACCATTATAGATAAAAGAAAGATAAGTGTTGAAAGATATTTACTATTAATAATTTGTTTCATATAACCATCCTTTCTCTTTGTCTTTTTTCAAGAATTTTTTGATAGTTTTAAGTTCTTTTGCAACAGGAAATAAAATTTCTACTTTTTTCTCCATAAGTCTTACTTCTCCATCAAGAACACCAAATGAACCATCTCCAGTAAGTTTTACTTTAAGTGGGTTCAATATAGAATAGCTAGCATTTAAATTGTTAATCACTTTGGGTGCCATTTTAGATAAAGATTTATCCATGTTGATTTGATTTATTTTTAGAGTGTTATAAAAAAATAAGAAATTAAAGTTTAATTTGGCTGTATTCGCAACTTTTGCTCCTGCAACATAAATGTCAGCATTTTCAATCTTTAATCCAATCCAAGTATCTGTTACTGTTTCATTGGAAATGATAATGTTTTTTTCTTTTAATGATTTCTCTAACAGATAATAAAGTTCCACTTTTGGTGCAAAAAGCCATAAGAGTATAAGTGTAAGAAAAAAACCACCAACAATTCGTTTTACCATTTGCATGTGAACTCCATCGTATATTGGTTTTTACTACTTTGTTTAATGTCCAGTAGCACAATTTGCACGGGAATATTAATAAGCTTATTAGTAAGTTTACTGAGTTCATTACCAGTTAAATTTCGATAAGAAGCAACCAGTTTTTTTGATTTTTTACTAAAGCTTACTACTTTGGTTGAAGGCACAACAGTTTTTAAAACTTTAACAGTATTGGCTAATTGTTTATTACTCCATAGGTTTTTAAGTGTAGTGACTTTATTAATCTCTGTTATCTGTTTTTGAATAACAGCTTGGTTCTCTTTTACATAAGTATTTGCAGAAAGTTTATACATAAAAGCAAAGAATATAAATAGTAAAGCTATTAAGAGAATTAGTTCATTCTTATAACGTTGAAGTGTCATCATATTCATAGTTTTTTCTCCACTTGTATCTCTGAGCCACTATTAGAACTTTTAAACTCTTTGGCTTTTGCACTTTGTATTACTTGTTTAGATATGGTAGAGTTCGATGTTTTTATATTGGCTTTAATAGTTGATTTTCGAATATTCAAAGCTGTCAATTGACTGTTTGCTGAGAGAAGTTTTGCAATATCTTTTATATTCTGACGTTTAGCACGTTCATTTTTATCAATAGGTTCATATGTCTCTAAGATATTAGTTCTTAATAAGGTTGAACCATATTTTGGGTTTTCATCAATTAATTCTACCAGTTGTTCATTTTCATTGGATATTGAAGCTTTAATACGGTTACCCTCAAGAATGAAAATTGTTCCTAAAATAAAAAATATTGAGCTAAGTATAATTGTCTCTTTTAAAGGTATAAAAGAGCTATGTGCAGCACCTAGACTGACTCCCGAGTTTAGTTTTACTTGGGCTAAATTCAGTGTTTTAAATTCAGTGTCTTCTTCCATAAAACGTAATGGAATGATAGTTACTGTATCGTCTATGGTTTTTAAAACATTTTTATCACTAATTTGGATGGGCTTATCTAGTACAGAGCTTAATTCTTGTGCAAAATAAATTTTGGATACACGATGTTTTTCAATACCTACACCTTCCAAAAATTTTTCTATCTCTTCAATATTATAGGCGTAAAAGCACCAGTTGTTATTACATTTACTGACATGGTATTGATAGTCTGTTAAGTTGTTAACATAATCATCAAAAAGTGAAGCAGCTATCTGTTTAGCTTGATAGCTAAAGTTGATGTCTAGCTCTTCACGAATGAAAGTGTAAAAGTGTGGGGTTAAGATAATCTCAACGCTCTGTTCTAATGTGACATGTTCCATATCTTGATGGATTAATAGTCTATTGTTAGTTTTGTCCATTAAACTCAAAGTTGTTGCTCCTTCCTTTTATATAGTTAAATTTAAATCTATATTGTCTTTCTTGGTAGACAAAAGTTTGTTTACAATGCATTGCATTGAGTGCTTTATTTGCATATATTTTATTATTAATGGTTTTTGAAATACCATTTTCAGTTAAGAATGTACTCAAAGTGCTTTCTCCTACAATCCAAGAGTCTTGTACTATTTCAATGGGAATGTCAAATGCTACTGACATAAATTCAGGAGAAAGATAGTTCCCATCTATTTTAGTATCTTTAGTTGTGTGTATAAAACTAAAATATTTTTCCCAAGGAATCGTTAATACTTTTTGATCATCATACATTAAAGCATAGTGAAGTAAAACTTTATTAAATTGTTCTTTAGAAACAATGCCCTTTTGTTGTTTTAGTCTTGGTTCATAGTCTCTATTTTGTGTATATTTTCCCGTTATCTCTTGAAGAAGTAGTTCCTCAAGTTCATTAGGCTCTTTTATGTCATATATTTCTATGATGCTCTCAAAAACTCCTTTAGTTATTGTTGTTTTCTCGGGCATCGTAGAAGTTACTTTTTCATCTAACCAATTTATGGGTGGACCAATCATAAGTGCTTGGCAAGTGAGGTTTAGTGAAAAACCACTTTTCGCTTCATTCAAAATAAGAGGCATGGTATAAATTAGTGCTAGTTTATCATTATTATCTGATTCTGCTGGAAAAAAACGTTTTAAAATTTCTACAGTATTTCCATATAAAAGGTTAGCCTGTATAAGTGCTGACGTCCTACCAGCATCCTTTTGAACTTTCTCTAAATAGGTGAAGGAAACGGCTATTATTGACATAATAGAGGCGATTACCATCAAGGTTATAAAAAGTGCAATGCCTGTTTTTCTTTTATCCATAATAAAGCTCAATTCAAGTAAAATCATCAATATTATAACTAACTTTAATTAAGGAAATTACGCATGACCCATAAAATAGAGCTAAAGAAAGAAAAACTTACTTTAAGCTTAATTAATAAAATTAATCAAAAACAATATACAACAGCTAAGAAAGGATTCTCACTATTAGAGTTACTTGTTGTTATTTTAATCTTAGGAATTTTAGCTGCTGCTGTAGTACCTAAAGTTGTCGGAGCAGGAGATAAAGCAAAAGTAGACCTTGTATGTGTCAATATGAAAGGTGCAGCAAATGCACTAAAAATGTTTAAACTTGATAATGGGATGTATCCTGAAACAGAAGAAGGATTTGAAGCGTTACAAGCTAACCCTGATTCAGATAAATATGCAAATTATGCACCTTCAGCGTATTTAGAAAAATTACCTAAAGACTCATGGGGTGCAAAAATGGTATATATGAAAACAGGAAACACTTTTGATATTATCTCTTATGGTGCTGATAGAAGAGAAGGTGGAACGGATGAGTACTCTGATATCAAATACTCTGGTTGTAAATAATCTGAATTTATGAATTCTTTAAATACTAACCTTTATTTAAAACATAAAGGTTTCTCTCTTCTAGAACTTATCGTTGTGGTTCTCATTGTTTCTCTCATTGGATTTTTAGTTTTTTCTTCAGCTGTAAAACAACAACAAAAAGTAAAAGTATTAGATGCTTCAACTTTACCTTCTACGCTTCGTCAATCCTTTAAAGGGCAAGGTGATATTGAATTCTTCTGTATTAAAAAATCTGAAGAGTGTTATGTTCTACAAGGTAAAAATATTTCAGCATATAATGGTGGCATAAACCTTGGAAAAGATTTAGAAGTACATGTACTTGATAATGACAATCATTTTATCCAACTTGATGAGCAAGGTAGATACAAAGATAAGAAAATAAATTTACGGTATCATTTATATTCTAACGGTAGTACTACTCAAATGGTAATTGTTAATAATCAAGGAATATTTTATTTACCTTCATATTTTGGACAGGCTCAGAAAGTCGATGATATGGGAGAAGCTAAAGATCTTTGGCTAAAAGAAGAGTACTCTTTACGGGATTCGGGTTCATTTTATTAATAAGGAACAATATGAATATTAAATATAAATTTAAAAAAGCTTTTACATTGATAGAGGTGATTATGTCAGTTATTATAGTAGGTATTGTGGTTACAGGAGCTTTACAACTTCAAGCACAAAATTCTGATATGGCTGAGTTTTTATTAAAAAGAGGAAATGCAGAACTTGATAATGCTTTGTTCTTAACAAAGAAAGTACAACGATATACAAATGATAAAAAGAATGCTTATGATTTATTAGTCGATGAGTTTTCAATTAAAGATTTTGATAGTCGTGATATTTTAAAGAAGATTGAAAAAAACATTAATATTACAGAAGCTTTACCCATACCAGTTGGTATGGATGAAAGTGACGCACCAATGTTTGTTTTTTATGCAAATGAAATTTTGCTTAAAGGTGATTACTCAGCACGTTACTATACTTTTAAATAGTAACATGTAAGTAACTAAATACAAGGGTCAATTACAGCTTCTTGAGTTGGATACAAGTATATTTCAACTCTTCTGTTTAATGCCATATTAGCAGTAGAAGTGTTTTGTACAATAGGTTTAGAGAATGAACAACCTTTTGAATAGATCGCATTTGTAACGCCACCTTGATTAACGGTATTACCTACAGATGAAGCTCTAGACTCAGATAGTTGTTGATTGTGTTGGAAGCTTCCTCTATTGTCTGTATGTCCTACCGTTTGAATAATCATATTAGCATAAACTGGTTTTTGTAATGCAGGAATCATTTGTCTTATTTCTGCTGCAGCAGAAGGTGTTGGTGTAGCTGAGTTAGTCTGAAACATCATTGGATCACGGAACATAATTTTTACAAACTTATCAGTGTTTGAAACAATTAAATCATTATTCGAATTTTGTTCAGCACTTGGACTATTATTTACATTGGTATTTAGTGTTTGTGCAACTTCAGCAGCTTGTTGATCTAAACTATACCCTACAGCAGCACCTACAGCAGCACCAATAGCTCCACCAATGGCAACACGCTTACCACCTCTGTTAGCAGTTGTACCACCAACTACAGCACCAAGTAAACCACCAATAACAGCAGCAGTTTGCGTATTGTTTGTACTTCCATCAGCATTCTTAATAGTCGGCATACCTCCAGCTACACAACCAGCTAAAAGAGCTACGGTAAGAGAAGATGCTAAAATCGGTTTTAATATTGTTTTCTTCATTATATGTCCTTATTTTATATACAAAGAGTATAACATAATATTTGTAAAGTAACTGTGGAGGAAGACCAAGGTTTCAGTCTTGGTCTTAAGTGAGGAGAACTACGATTTACTACCTGGTTTAATAGCTTTTGAACCATCTTTACAAAGAGGACAATCATCTGGAGTATACATTTCGAAAGTAAAGTCATCTAAGGCAAAGAATGGTACTTTGGAGGAGAGTTTACATTCTGCTTTGGCTTCTAGGCTAGAACCTTCTCTTTTACAGAATCCTCTGTTTGCTAGAGAAGCAAAGGCAATAACATTAGCTCCTAATGCCTCAATAGCTAGAGCAGCTTTCATTGCTGAGCCACCTGTGGTAATAATATCTTCACAAATTAAGATATTTTCACCCTTTTGAACTTCAAATCCACGACGGAGTTCCATCCCACCTTCTTTTTTCTCAACAAAGATTGAGCGTACACCTAAAGAACGTGCCAACTCATAACCAGCTAAGACTCCACCAAGTGCTGGGGCACAAACAGTGTCAATTTTGATATCTGATTTTTGAATCATTTCTGCTAATGCATTACAAATTCGTTCAGCACGTTTTGGATCTTCTAAAACTTTTGCACTTTGAAGGTAGCGCTTAGAGTGATTTCCACTTGCTAAAAGAAAGTGACCATCTAAAAGTGCTTCTGCATCTATATATTCTTGTTCAATATTCATAATTATACTTTTAAGATGTCTACTTCTTTAGTTGACAAGGTTTTTTCAATATCAGCAATGCTAGCATCAGTAATTTTTTGAACTTCATCTTGAGCTTTTTTGGACTCATCTTCTGAAATATCTTTAGCTTTTTCTAGTTTTTTTACTTTATCATTCCCATCTTTACGAATATTTCTAATAGCAATTTTAGCTTTCTCTGCCATACCTTTAGCTTGTTTTACAATTTCTTGTCTTTGCTCAGAAGTCATGGCTGGGAAAAATAGTTTAATGAAGTCGCCATCATTATTTGGATTTACACCAATGTTTGCTTCTTGTATAGCTTTCTCAATAGTTGCTAAAAGATTTTTTTCCCAAGGAGTAATTGAAATAGTAGTTGCATCTGTTACAACAACTGATCCAACTTGGTTAAGTGCTGTAGGTGTACCGTAGTAGTCTACCCGAATACTGTCGACGATATTAGTATTAACTTTCCCTGTTCTAAGTGTAGAGAAGTCTCTTTTTAAAGCATCAATGCTTTTTCCCATTTGTTCTTTTGTGTGTTCATAGATTTCATTTAACATAATTGATTTTCCTTTTTGATATTTTAAAAAGTTTATAAACTATTTTGAGGAGAGATTCCTCAAAAATAATTATTTAGTAGATGTATTTATATCAGTTGTTGGCACAGAAGTTGCTGTGTTAATAGTATCAGCTACTGAGTGAGCTTTTTCTTGGTTATATAGGTATCCCATAGCCAAAGTGTTAAGTACGAAAAGTAATGCAAGGGCAAAGGTTGCTTTTGATAAAAAACCAGCTGGTCCCTTTGCTCCAAACATTGATTCGTTACTTCCACTATAAGCACCAAGACCAATACTTGAACTTTTCTGTAATAATATAGCAATAACAATAAATATTGTTAAAAGAATTTGTACAACTAATAATGTTGAAATCATTTTTTCCTCTTTAAATGTTTGAAGCATATACTTCAAACTGGGTATAATTTCGGCGATTATACCCTAAATTAATTGAAACTGAGATAAATGAAAGTAGTTAGAGCGTTCTCGCGATATGCACACGAATATAACAAATACAATGTTGTCCAAAAAGATGTTGCTAAAAGACTGTGCATATTTTTAGATAAAAAGTATTATGGAAAAATTTTAGATATTGGTGCTGGTGATGGGGCAGTGTATGAAAATTTATTGAGACAAAATATTAAATTTTCAAGTTTTACGGCTTTAGATTTTTCTAAAGAAATGCTTGCTATCCATAAAAGTGATGACTTAGTTAAAAAAGTTTGTTTGAATTTTAATGAGGATAATCTTTCTAATTCTTTTAATAAAAATGAATTTGATTTAGTTATCTCTTCTTCTGCTTTACAATGGAGTAATGATCTAACATGTTTATTAAAACAAATATCCTTATTCTCTGATAAACTTGTTTTTTCATTTTTTACTGCAAATACTTTTCGAACATTACATAATACGATGAATATAACATCCCCCGTACTAAGTAAAGAAACGATTCTAGCTTCGCTTAATGAAGTATTTGAGTATGAATTAGAAGTGCTAGAGTATAAACTTGACTTTGATTCTGTACATGAGATGCTTCGCTATATTAAAAAGTCTGGTGTTAGTGGTGGGGTTAAGCAATTGAGTTATAAGGATATAAAATTTCTAATGTTAAATTATCCATTAGATTATTTAGAGTTTGAAGTAGTCTTTGTAAAGGTAGTTGGAAGAAAGTAGTTTCTTCTTTGGAGAAAAATCTCCAAAGAATTTGACTGTTAGTCGTCGCTTCCCATAATTCCTAATAATTGAAGAATTGCAGTAAACATATTGAAAAAGTCTAAGAATAAAGATACAGCTGCATCTACAGGTGAATCATATGCACCATTTGCAATGTTCTGTGTATCATAAATTGTAAACAGTGAGAATAATAACAAAACACCAGCTGTAACAATAACATGCATAAGTGGACTTTGTAAAATAAAGATGTTAACTAATGATGCTACAAAAATAATAATCATTGTAATAAATAGAGGTTTACCCCAGCTTGAAAAGTCACTTTTTGAATTAATAGCAAATAAACTTAATGCTCCAAAAAGAACTGATGTCATTAAAAATGCGTTACCAATTAATGCGCCATTACCTTGACCAATAATCATTGCTAACATTGGTACAATCATTACACCTAGTGCAAATGTAAATACAAAGAGAGCCATTAAATGTAAAGTTGGATTTTTTCTTGTAGCGTTAAAGCCGAAGAAAACCATGATCATAACAAATCCAAAGATAAACCATTTATAGCCAGCAATCGTTGCAGCATAAGGCATTGTTAAATAAGCACCTAGTGCTGACGATATCATACTCGCACCAAGCAGTTGGTATGTTTGCTTCATAAATGTAACGGTAGCAGTACTAACAGCTGTTCCATGATCTGCTATTGCAGAATCGTTGTTATAATCTCTATCATAAAGAGCCATATAAATCCTTTGTGTGTTTAACTATAAAATATAGTATTTTACTAGTTTTAATAAATTATTTATATCAATATTGATTGATATATCTAAAGCGAGTATATTGAGTTGATGTTTAAAAGAAGTTGAAAAATGTAGCTAAAAATGAAGCTTCAGAAGAGAAAATCTCTTCTGAAAAGGTTTAGAAGTTAACTTCTAGTAAAGACCTAAAGATTGCATAGTTGCAACTGAAAGACCTGCTACTGGTAAACCTTTAGCTTTTTGGTAAGCTCTAGTTCCTGATTTAGAAGCTGAACCCCAAATACCGTCAATTGGACCATTGTAGTGACCAGCTGCTCTAAGCGCTTTTTGAACATTTCTAATCATTTCTGCATTCATACTTGTTTTACAAACGATTGGAACCCATTTAGCATAACCATCAGCAACCATTCTCTTTTTAGTTACAGTTTTGTATGTAGCTGGAATTGCCATTCTTCTTTCACTTGCTGGAGTGATAAGTTTTTTAACTTTAACAGTTGTGTACTTAGCTGGAGTAGTGATAACTTTTGTTCTAGCTGGAGTTGCAACAACTTTCTTAGAAACTTTATTGTACTGTGCAGGTGTAGCAGTTAAACATACTTTGTTACCTGTAGCTTTTGCAGATGCAGAAAGTCTTGAACCAGCTGAGATACCAGCTCCTGAACCGTCACCACCACCAGTTGCATTTGTCATACCAGCACCACCAGAAGCAGCCATACCTGTAGAACGTGCATTTGAACAGTTAGCAGCACTATTTGACCAACCATATTGACCATTAGCAACTTTTTGAGTTTTAGTTACAGTTTTATATGTTGCTGGAACAGGGATACTTCTACTTGATGAAGGATTAACTAGTTGTTGAATATTTACTGTTTTATAAACAGGTGGAGTTGTTACTTTTCTAGTAGAAACTGGTTTAGCAACAACTTTTTTAGTTACAGTTTTGTATACAGCTGGAATTTCAACTAAACATACAACTTCTGATTGATTACAACCTCTATCACCACATTTTGTTTTTTTCCACTCTGTTCTTGCAGGTGAAACCATTACTCTTTCTCTTACATTTTTGTATTGAGCAGGAGATTTAACAAGTTTTTCTGTACCTTCAGATACAAGAATTCTTTTTGTTACAGTTTTGTATTGCGCTGGAACAGCAACAATTCTTGCACTTGCTTCAGAAGCTAATACTTTTTCTGTAATTTTTTGGTATTTTGCAGGAGCATAACACTCATAGAAACATGTACCTGGCTGAGCAGCACCAGTATTCATCCCTGCTGATTGAGCAGCATTCATAAGTGTGTGAGACGCTTCTGGAGCATTTGTACTTAAGTTTGTTCTCCAAGTTTTAGCAGATGGTTTAGCCATCACTCTTTCATAAACAGTTTTGTATGTAGCTGGAATAGTTACTGTTCTTTGAGTACCATCTGTAACTTTAATTTTTTCTGTACCCCAACCGTATTTTGCTGGATTAACTTGTACTTTTTCACTTGCTTCTGAAGCAAGTACTCTCTCTGTTGATGTAGCATATTTTGCTGGGAAGAATGCTTTTGTAAAACATTGTCCTGGTTTTGCTGGTGGTAAATCATCACCATCGATAGCTGCTGCCTGCGCAGATGTCACTACTGCTACTGCAATAAGTGATAGTTTTAATGTTTCTTTTATAGTCATAATATTCTCCTATGTATTTATATGCAAAAAATTAACGCATAACTTAATTATAAATTAAATTAGCTCAGGCACAGCTTAAAATAAAAAAAAATATTAGAAAATATAAACTACTAAACTAAATAATAATATTTATATAGTTGACTTTAATGATTTTTATAACATTTTTTCTTCTGAGGATTTGTATAGTATAAGTTAAATATCTATAATTACATGTTTTAGTATCTTCTCTAGCTTCTTATAATATAGTAAGCTAAAAATAAAATAAAAAGAATTCCCAAAAACCCTTGACAACAAAGAGTGAATTGTCTATAATACGCGTCCAAGAACAATGGGGACGACTTAGCGTTTAAGTCAGAGAGTCAACAGGGTTCAAAGAGTGAT
>CACVAP010000099.1 GCA_902727895.1 uncultured Sulfurovum sp. | reverse complement strand
AAATAATGTTGTCTATTTTGAATTAAATTTAAACCCAATTGGTGGAATCTCTAAAAGTGTCGAACAAGAATTTGCCTCACAAGGAAGATAAGATGAAGACAGAAGCTAAAGTTGGTCTTTTTATTACATTGTCATTGTTTTTTTTATTTGGATTATTTACCCAGTTAAGTAGTTTTGACAATTTATTTAAGAAGTCATACCCTATTTTAGCTCAGGTTAATGATGGATCTGGATTAAAAGAGAAAGCAAAAGTCAAGCTAAAGGGTGTGGACATTGGATATGTTGAAAAAGTTACTTTGGTTAATAATGAAGTTCAAACACATTTAATGATAGATGAGGGTGTTAAAATCCCTGATGATTCAATTCTTAGCATTGCACAAGACTCTTTACTTGGTGGAAAATTTTTAGACATTAATCCTGGAATATCAACAAATTCATTGCAAGCCAATCAATTGTTAAGTAAAGAAGAGAAAGTCTCTTCTATTGCTGATGCTTCTACTTCTGCTGATGCTGCTTTTCAAGAGATTACACTTTTAGTTAAAGATATAAGAGATATTTTTAATCAAGGTGGGAAAGAAGACATTCAAAGTACATTGTCTGATTTAAAAGAATTTTCTTCTCTTTTAGCTTCTATTTCAAGAGAAGATAATCAAACAATTCATGATATTATAAACAATGCTAATTTATCGTTAGTTAATGCGAATAAAGCCATATTAAATGCAGATGATACAATCTCGAAGTTTGCTACCATGAGTAGTGAAATTACTAAAACATCTCAAGAGTTTCAAAAGACAGGTAAAAGTATTAATAAGGATTTACCCAAGATTATGGCACGAATCTCGGATATTACTAAATACTTAAACTCTGTTAGTGCGACACTTGATGCTAAACTACCTACAGCTATGGATAAGTTTGTACGATTAGAAGACAACCTTAATAAGACCATTGAAAACAAAGATAGTTCTTTAAATAAGGCGCTAACCTCTGTTGATAGTTTCTTTACTGAAGGTACGGAAACCATGGATAAAATTGATAAATATTTAGATGCAGCCATTCGTAGTGAACTTCACCTAGAAATGCGTTCTGATGAAGTATATGATGATGGTGGATATTCAAAATCACATTTAAACTTAACATTAAAACCAGATCCTACTCGATACTATATGATAGGGTTAACTTCTAAACCTTCATTTGAAGATGATGGTACTGGGGGATATGTTGGTAATAAGTTACATGAAAGTGGAGATTTTTTATTTTCTGCACAGTATGGTAAACGTTATGATGATTTACTCTTTCGTATAGGTATTATTGACAGTCAAGGTGGTTTTGGAATAGATTATTTTGCATTAAATGATACTTTAAAAGTAAGTACAGAGCTAAGTGACTTTAATGCTGTTAATGACATAAGAGGAGACAATCCAAACTTAACCACTACGGTACGTTATCAGTTCTTTAAACATATAAATGCGTATCTTGCTGGAAACAATTTATTAAACTCTAGTGCTAATTCAGTTTCTGTTGGTTTGGGTGTTAGTTTTGTAGACAATGATTTGAAAAACCTTCTTGGTACTGCAGCAGCTGCAGCAGGAAACTAGATGAGGGCTATAAAGCTTTTTAAAGATCGAGAAGAAGCTGTAGATAAACTCATTCGAGAGTTACCTAAACAGGTATTTTCTGAAGAGAATACGATTGTTTTGGGTACCAGTGAGGGTGGTGTTTATTTTGCAAATGAACTTTCAAAAGTCTTAAATGTTCCTATGAATATTTTATTGACTGAGCCTATTTATTCTTTAGTGAATCCTGAATTGAGTATTGCAAGAGTAGGAGAAACAGAAGAAGTTGTTATACATAAAGCATTGGTTGATGCTTTTGAAATACCTAAAGATTATATTTATAATGAAGCAGAAGATAAGTACTCAGATGAAATTTTAAGATATATTAGAAAATACCGTAATGGGGAGGGCTTAGATTGCTTAGAGGATAAGTATGTAATATTAGTAGATGAGTGTGTAGAAACAGGATTAACAATGATGGTGGCTGTAAAGACAGCAATTTCCTTGGGGGCCAAAAATATTTTCATTGCTGTACCAGTCTTAGACAATGTTGTCTATGAAAACTTGGTAACAATATGTGATAATATTTTTTGTCCACACAGGATTGATGATTATATATCTATTGAATATTATTATGAGGACATTGAACCTTTTAGTTTTGAAGAGATAGAAGATATTATGAATAAAAGAATAGGAAGAAAATAAGAATGACAGAAGAAAATGTTGTAATAAGTTGTAATAATTTAGAAGAGAAGTATAGATTTAATAAAGTAGCTAAACAAGCAAGTGGTTCAGTTATGTACCAATGTGGAGATGCTGTACTTTTAGCTGCCATTGCTATTGACCCTAAAGCAGTTGATGAAGATTTTTTACCTTTAACGGTTCAATATGTTGAAAAAGCATACGCAGCAGCAAAAATCCCAGGTGGATTTATAAAAAGAGAGACAAAGCCAGGTGACTTTGAAACATTAACTTCACGGATTGTGGATCGTTCAATTAGACCTCTTTTCCCCAAAGGTTTTAATTACCCAGTAGTTTTGACAGTTACTGTACTTTCTTCTGATCCAGCAGTTGACATGCAAGTTGCAGCATTACATGCAGCATCTGCAGCACTTTATACTTCTGACATACAAGTTAATCAAGCATTATCAGCCGTACGTCTTGGAAAAATAGAAGATGAAGTACTTATTAATCCAACATTAGTAGAGCAGGAAAATTCAACACTTGATTTATTGGTTGTTGGTTCAGGTTCAGATGTATTGATGATTGAGATGTGTGTACATGCTTCTGAAGGTGAAGAGACACAAGCTACTAATGAATTAGAAGAAGACGAGTTTTTAGAAATTATTGACATTGCTCAATCAGCAATTGAGCAAGCAACTGCTGCTTATGAAGTAGATTTTAAAGTGGCTAAAAAAGAGATTATTGAACTTGAATTACTTGAAGACGAAGAAGATGAAGATCTTTATAAGTTTATTGAAGAAAATTATGCTGAGGCAGTTTCTTTAGCAGTACAATCAATGGCTAAGTCAGAGAGAAGTCAAGAACTAAAGAAAGTTCGTCAAAATATTATGACTGCTTTAGAAGAAAAAGGTGAAGAAGTTGATAAAAAAGTAGTTTCTAAAATGTTAGAAGCTTACAAAAAATCAGTTGTTCGTTCACTTATTTTAGAAAAAGAAGTTCGTGCTGATGGAAGAGCTTTAAATGCAGTTCGTGCTATTGATATTGAGACTAATATTTTACCTTCTGTTCATGGTTCATGTCTTTTTACAAGAGGTCAAACGCAGGCATTGGTTACAGCAACATTGGGTGATGCAAAAGCTGCACAAGCTTATGACTTAATTGGTTCTAAAAATGCACTCTATGAAACTTTCATGGTACATTACAACTTCCCTGGTTTTTCAGTGGGTGAAGCTAAACCAGCCAGAGCGCCAGGAAGAAGAGAACTTGGTCATGGTAACCTTGGAAAACGTGGATTAGAACCAACACTTGCTTTAAAAAGAGATGGAACAGTTCGTTTAGTTTCTGAAATTTTAGAATCAAATGGATCGTCATCTATGGCAACTGTGTGTGGTGGATCTTTAGCCCTTAAAGCTGCAGAAGTTGAGACTTCTAAGTTGGTAGCTGGGATTGCTATGGGTCTTGTAACTGATGGTACAAAACATTGTGTATTGACAGATATTATGGGACTAGAAGATCATGATGGTGATATGGACTTTAAAATTACTGGTACATCAGATGGTATTACAGCAATGCAAATGGACATCAAATTAGGTGGTATTGAAGCAAAAGTTTTAAAAGACGCACTTTACCAAGCTAAAGAGGGACGTTTACATATTTTAAATATTATGGAAGAAGCATTAGAGAAGATGTCACCAAGTACGGCACTTCCAAGTTCTACAACATTTGACATTGATGCGTCACATATTCCAGCTATTATTGGTAAGGGTGGTGGAACCATTCGTGAAATCATTGAACAATATAGTGTAGGTATTGATATTGATCGTGATAATAACAAGGTAAAAATTACAGGTTCTTCAAAAGAAGCTGTAGAAGGTGCTAAAGCGTTTATCGATGGTATTACTTCTGCTCCTGTAAAGAAACAAATGGTTTATGAAGTTAATAAACAATACGCAGGAAAAATTAAAAAGATTGTTGAGTTTGGAATGTTTATTGAAATGCCAGATGGTTTTGATGCACTTTTACATATTTCAAAAGTAGCTCAAGAGAGAGTAAATAATCTTTCAGAGCGTTATAATGTTGGTGATGATATTGACATTATTGTTCTTGAACAAAAAGGTAAAAAAGTAGAGCTTTGTACCCCTGCTTATATATTGTAGAAATTTACTTTAGTTATAAGTTAAATCAGCTATAATTGCGTCGTTATTATAAGCTTCTAGTAGGGAAACAGGTTGCATTTATGTACTTGTTGGCATGATTTATCATGTTTACGCTATCCGAATGGGTTTAGAACACAGTCAACGGGGACTTAAAGCCCATTAACTTAAGGATTTTAAAATGAAAAAGTTTTTCGTACTTTTCTTAGCTCTTTCTGCTGTTGCATTTGCAAATGGCGCTGATGGTGAATCAATGATTAAAGCTTACTCAGTAGTTGCTGCTGGTGTTGGTCTTGGTCTTGCTGCTCTTGGTGGAGCTATTGGTATGGGTCATACTGCTGCTGCAACTATTGCTGGTACTGCACGTAACCCAGGTCTTGGTGGTAAACTAATGACTACTATGTTTATTGCTCTTGCGATGATTGAAGCACAAGTTATTTATACACTTGTTATTGCTCTTATTGCTCTTTACGCTAACCCATTCCTTGGATAGGTTTTAGTTTAAAGACTAAGCAAGTTTAGAGTGGAATTTTTCCACTCTAACTTTTAAAAATTAACCTCATTTTCTAAAAGTTCAATACTCTTTAAAAGTATTTATATGCACCAGTGGTGGAACGGTAGACACGCAGGCTTGAGGGGCTTGTGCCTTAGGGCGTGGAAGTTCAAATCTTCTCTGGTGCACCACTCTTTCAATTCTTTTCCCCATAAAATAGCACTTCTTTTAACTTCTTAAATGTATCACAGTTCCTTTTAATGTATAATAGTTCTAACCTATTGGGTGACCTAACTTAAATTCTTTGGGGTAACCCATAAAAGGAAAGTTTATGGCAATTAATCACAAGGATTATAAAAGCATTCCTAAAAGTGCTAATATCAAAATTCATAAAAAAAATATTAGAAAGTTTCTGTTTAGATTTAAAATGAAAGTTTGGGATATAAACAAAGGTGACTACTCCTATAAACAATTTTCTAAAACTTTTACCGTAAAAGCTACGAATCATTCAAGACATGACAATATCAAAGAAGCACAATTACAATTTTTAAAATTCAAAGAAGAAACGGAAAAAAAAGAAAATGGTGATAATGCTGAGGATATGACATTAGATGAGTTATTCATTAAGTATATTGAAACTCAACCTTTTTCAGATGGGAGAGAAAAGAAGAAAAAGAATTATGATTTAAGAATAGGTAATAGTGGTTTAACTCAACCTAGTAAAGAATCAATAGCAAGACATAAGACTCTACATGAGAAGTATAATAAATATAAAATAGGTCACTTACCAATAAAACTACACTTTAGACAAAAAGAGAGAAATAGCTAAAATTTAGGAGAAAGATGATTCTTAGAGAGTATGCATATAAACCTAAGAATCATAAAGATTATACTAAAAAGTATCCAATACAGAAATAAAGAGTTGCTATTAGCATTGATAAAAGCAGAATTAATCAGTAGTAGTGGGTATTTAACAGAACTAGCAATGATAGTAAATCCAAAAAAGTACCATAGAATACAAAAACTATTTAGTCGAGTTAAATTTGATTATGTTGGGATACAAATAAAGATAATAGTAATGATACTGTTGATATTTAAAATCACAAAAGTCTCAATATCAATAGATGACAGTATTGTCTATCGAAGTAGAAAGAAAAAAGTACCCAATGGACATAATCAATTTGAGCATGCACAAAAAGCAAATCGTTCAAGTTTTGTATTTGGACAGAAATGGTTAGCTTTTGGTTTGATTATTAGAATTGGAGGTATAACAATAACTTTACCACTTTTTATTTATTTGGTTAAACCCAAAAAGAATTTGATTTCAACAACCATAGTAATTCAAAAGTTGATAAAAGACGTGATTAAAAGAAAAGGACTATCGTTAGAAGTAGAGATACTAACAGATAGTTGGTTTGCACGAGGCAGGTTGATATTACGGGCAAAGCATCGCTATAATTTTTCAACGATTAGCATGGCAAGAAAAGATTTGGTTATTTGTAAGATACCTGAGGTTCCGAAAAAGAAGAAAGAGGGAAGACCTAAAAAGTATGGAGACAAGATACAACCTAAACTTGAAGATCTAAGCCAAGGATTAACACTTTTTATTTATGGAAAAGAAGTAAATATCAAATATAAAGAAGTTGTAGCCAAAGCAAGGTTTTTAAAAGGAGAAGTCATCAAGGCTGTATGGGTAAGCTTTGATGAGAGTCAATCTCTACGTCTACTTATTGCAACTGATACAGAACTATCAGCTGAGGAAATTATAAAAAGATATGCACAAAGATGGGATATCGAATCAATGTTTAACGAGTTAAAAAATCGTTTTAGATTTAAAGACATTATGATGCATACTTCACAGAGCTATTATCAATTTCTTTATTTTAAGATTTGGTGTTTTATTATTATAAAACTTTCATCTATTAAATTTAAGAGCAAGATTAAAAATTATATTGAAGACTTTTTACCTTGGAGGGTTCATCATAAAAAAGGAGTCACTATTACGGCTGGAAGTACCAAGTTAGCGTTACGAGGAGTTTTTAGTACTTTACATATGGGACTATTTTCCCCTAAAGTCGATAAAAATATTGATGGAACTTTTAAAGATAACGCTTTTATAGGATTTAGCTTAGATGGAGGCTATGCTCTGACAGGCTGATTTGTCTAAAGTGTAGAATAAAAGATATAATCCCTAATCAAGTAAGCACCATTATTTCCAAGATGAAAGATGAATTTAAATTAGCAGACAAAGCTTGTAAGGGTGTACTTGAAATTTTAAACCCAGTCTTCAAGTTTGCATTAGCTAACCGATACTTAGTAATTAATCCAGTTGAACACCTAACAGTTAAAATTGCTTCTACTAAAATAATAGTTTCAAATCCTACTGAGAGATTCACACAGTTATATAATGGTATCAATGAACTTTGGAAAGATGAGCCATTTTATAGAGTATTATAGGTTGAGATTATAGATTCAAGCATAGGACTGATGAGAATATTTAATAATGATGAGTTACAGGGCATAAAAAAAGATAGTGTAGTTCTTGGAGGGGCTACGCTACAAGCTGGTGAGAAAACAACCCTCAACGACTTTTTTAATGGTGAAGTTACATATCTTGGAATTTATGAGGATTATCTGCAATTTGAAATAGGAAAAGAAGTAAATTTATTTGAGACGTTAACCTACACTAATGAGTTTTCAAGAGTTGACGAAAACAGAATATTAACTATTTATCAAGCTGGTACAGCACGGAATTACGACTTCAAAAGGGAACAAGGCTACTGGAAGTAATTAAACCATGAGGGCTACCCAGTCCACATAATTGAGATTTAACCCTTTTAAGTGTATTATAGTTCCAAATGACTACCAAAGGTAATACAATGCAAACTGTACAAATTGAAGTTGAAGAGGATAAACTAGAACTCTTTTTAACAATTATTCAGAACTTAAAAAAAGATATTGTTAAAAATATTAAATTACCAAACAACTTAAATACTTTAGATATTGAAGCAATAGAAAAAGATAGTGAAGACTACAAAGAGATACAAGCCATCAAGGCACAAAACAACCCTAAATACAGCATTGAAGAAGCCAAGAAACAACTAGGCTTATAAACAATGACTGTAGTAATTGACGACAAAGCATTAAAAGACCTCTCTAAAATTCAAAAACAAGACGCTCATAAAATCTTTTTAAAAATAGAAGCACTGGACGGTTACCCCGATGTAGCCAATATAAAAAAACTTACTAATTTTGAGCCACCGTATAGGCTAAGAGTTGGTAATTATAGGGTGCTATTTGACATTGAAGACGATACAATAACGGTTTATAGAGTAAAACACAGAAGTAAAAGCTATGAATAAGATGTAGTTTAGGGTAACCTAAAGGGTAACCCAATATTTTTAAACTCCTATTTCATGGTATTTTGTTGGTGTAAATAAAGAAGTTCAAATCTTCTCTGGTGCACCACTTCTTTTTACTTATTTAATCCTTTAACTTTTTTAATAGTATTTTCTTGTTACTTATGTTACTTTTTCCCCATTATACTTATAGTTAATTAATAATATTTATTTATTTATGTTAAACATGCTTTAATATAATATACATAAATATCTATTATATATTAAGGTTATGAAAATGAATGACATGCTTAAAATTTCCGACATAATGACAACAAACTTAGTAACTTTTAATTTAGATACTCCTGTCTATGATATTGTAAAATCAATGGCAGACAAAAAGATTAGTTCCATCATCATTGTTGAAAATAATAAACCAATGGGAATTATTACAGAGCGTGATATTTTAAAAGCTTCTTTGTCTCCAGAAGAAAATCTAAAAAAACTTGCTTCAGAACTCATGAGTTCACCTGTATTGAGTATGAAAAAAAATGTAGATTACCGAGATGCTTACATGCAGATGACAGAGCATAAAATTCGTCATTTAGTTGTGGTAGAGGAAACAGGTGAATTACTAGGTATGTTAAGTGAAAGTGACTTCTTAAGTCATTTGAATCCTGAACAGCTTTTGGCAATTAAAGAAGTCTCAAAAGTAATGACAGCTAAAGTACTGACTTGTACTCCTTCAGATAGTGTATATTCTGTATTGGCACAAATGGCAGAGTTTCGTGTTGGTGGAATAGTTGTTCAAGAAAATGATGAAGCTGTGGGTGTGGTAAGTGAACGTGATGCACTTAAACTTATTCATAAGAGTAGTATTGAACTTCAAGAACCAATTAGAGCCTATATGAGTTCTCCTGTTATTACTATTCATAAAGAACAGACCGTTTTAAATGCACAAAGTATGATGGAGAATTTTTCTATACGACGTATTGTTGTACTGGATGACGATGAAAAAATAGCAGGTATTATTACCCGTCATGATCTTATAAAAAGTATACCTGACTACTATGTAGAGATTCTACGTGAGATGATGGATAGACAAAGAAAATTGGTTTCACAAACAAAAATAAAGCTGGATGAAGAGACTATTTTTCATAATGCGATGAAGTCACTCCCCCATAACTTAGTTTTTATGACAAACAAAGATGAAAGCATACAATTTGTAAATGCTAAAGAATCGCAAATATGTAATGTCCCTAGCATAAAGATTGGGAGTCAGTTAGAAAGTTTAGAAGGTATTCTCTTTGAGCTTATAAAAGAGAGTAAATGGAAAGAGTTTGTTAAGCAAGGAAAAACCTTACATAAAATTGTGAAAGTAGCAAATAAATATGCAGACTTTTGTTATTTTAATACCAGTATATCAGCAATTTTAAATACAGAGAATGAGTTTGAAGGATATATGTACATTGCACGTGATATATCAGAACAACAAACATTAGAACAAGAACTAAAACGCTTAAATGACAAGCTCCAAGAAGCTTATACTGTAGCTAAAATAGGAAATTTTGAATTAGATGCAAAGACATTAGATGCTTTTTGGTCAAATGAGATATATGATATTTTTGGGATGGAAAAGGATTCTATGGGTGGTCCAAATGTTTTAAAAACATTGGTTAAGCCTGAAGTTTTCCCAGTCATAAAAGATTCTTTAATATCAGCCCTAGAGACAGGAAGTTCTCATGAGCTTGTTTATGAAGTATTTCCTAAAAATGGGTCTGAATCTTCATGGGTAGAGTGTCGAGCACGTCGTGAATTAGATGAAGAAGGGAATCCTAAATCTTTAATAGGGACAGTGCAAGATGTAACCCATCGAGTACAAGCTGAAAAGCGTATTGAGCATCTTAACAGTTTGTTAAAAGCCATACGAAATATTAATCAGCTTATTGTCAAAGAAAAAGATACAAATATATTAATGCAGGCAATTTGTGAAGAGATCACTGTGGTGGAACATTTTTTTGCTGTATGGGTTCTACTAGATGGTAAAGAACGTAAACTTTATAGTTCAGGGTTTGAGGGTGAAGGTTTAGCTAAGTTAGAACAAAATGTTTCGGCAGGTATTCTTCCATCTTGTTGTAGTATAGAAGATAAATTACAAACATTTAAAGAGCCTAAAGTAACTTGTATGTCATGTTTTTTGTCTGAATCATATCAGAATAGTGATGCCATTGTTGTTCCACTTGAGCATGAAGGTAATTTCTATGGACATATCTGTTTTTCAATTGGAAATGATCTTATTAAGGATGAAGAAGAAAAAGCGCTTCTTCAAGAGATTGCAGATGACATTGGTTTTAGTATATATACAACAAAAGAGCGTGAACTCAATGAAAAAGAGCAGAAGCGTTATAAATCTCTCATTGAAGATTCTCATGATGGGATTTATATGCATACTTTAGGAGGAGTAGTCATAGATGCCAACCCCATGTTAGCAAAAATACAGGGTTGCTCCAGATCTGAACTTATTGGTATGAATGTTAAAGAATTTTATCAAGAACAGGATTATGAACGTGCTAGATCTCATTTCCGAACTATAAAAGAAAAAGGAACCATTCATTTTGAAATGGAACTAAAAAAGATTAATGGTACACTCTTTCATACAGAAGTAGTTGCTTCATTGGTTGAGTTTGATGGTGAGATGGTTATTCAAGGTTCTCTTCGTGATATTACAAAGCGTATTGAAGCTGAGAAGAAAGCGCATGAAAATGAAAAGATTATGATGTTAGCACTTGAAACAGCAGGACATGGTGTATGGGATTGGAATGTTCCAGCTGATACTATTTACTACTCGCCACAATGGAAAAGTATGTTGGGTTATAGAGCTGATGAAATTAAAAATCATATTAGTTCTTTTTATGCGCTTTTACATCCAGATGATATTGTTGAAACAACATTAAAACTTGAAGAGTTTTTTAAAGACAGAACTACTAAATATAGCTTGACCTTTCGTCTAAGAGCTAAAGATGGTACTTATCGATGGATCCTTTCTACAGGGGCGATGCTAAGTTTTGATAAAGATGGTGAACCATTACGCTTCATTGGTACACATACTGACATTACAGAACAAAAATTATTGGAAGAAGAGGTCAAAAAAAGTGCTGAAACACTTTATAAATTAACAGAAAACATCCCTGGAGCCATTTACCAATACAAACTTTGTCCAGATGGAAGTTCAAGTTTTCCTTATGTAAGTCAGGGTATTGAAAATATCTATGAGGTTTCGGCACAAGATGTTCGTTATGATGCAACATCTGTTTTTAATAGGATACATAAGGATGACTTAGATAGGGTTGTCGAGTCCATTGAAAACTCAGCTAAAATACTGCAAGAGTGGAATTTAGAATATCGTGTTAATCTTCCCCAAAAGGGTCTCTGTTGGCTTCATGGACGATCAAAGCCTGAAAAATTAGAGGATGGTAGTATTGTATGGCATGGTATTATTAATGATATTACTGAGAAAAAGAAGCTTGAAAATGAACTTCATTTGTTTAAAAGAAGTGTTGAATCCTCTAATGAAGGGATAAGCATTACAGAAGCTGGTGATGATGAACCTATAATCTATGTTAATCCTGCCTTCGAACGCTTAACAGGGTATTCTTTAGAAGAGACTTTAGGTAAAAATTTACGTTTATTAAATGAATTAAATAGAGAACAACCCGAACTTGAACTTCTGAATAATGCTATTAAGAAACAAGAATCTATTGGAGTTGAACTAAAAAATTATCGTAAAGATGGTAGTGAATTTATTTCAAAGCTTACGGTTGATCCTATTTTAGATGAGAATAAGAAAGTAACCCACTTTGTAGGAATACAAAAAGATATTACTAAAGAGCATAAAGTTTTAAACCAACTAATCTTACAGTCTGAATCTCTTGAAAAGTCTCACGCTGGGATAAGTATGGTTGATGTTAATAAACAGTTTGTTTATGCCAATGCATCTTATATCAATATGTGGGGTTACCATAATGAGGCAGAGATTTTGGGTACTTCTCCTACTTTAAGTACCTAACAAAAATTAATTTCAAACTTATTTCCAGTACCATAATTAGCCAAAACAAGATGAATATAGTTTTCTAAAGTTAGAGTAGAAGCATAGTCCTTAATTTGAATCCAGTGATACTTC
>CACVAP010000098.1 GCA_902727895.1 uncultured Sulfurovum sp. | reverse complement strand
CGTATTGATACTTACCGTGCTTCTGGAGCAGGGGGACAACATGTTAACAAGACAGAGAGTGCTATTCGTATTACCCATATAGAGACTAATATTGTTGTACAGTGTCAAAATGGTAGAAGTCAACATAAAAATAAGGCTACTGCTATGAAAATGCTTAAATCTCGTTTGTATGAATATGAGATGGAAAAGAAGCAAGCAAAACTAGATGGTGTAGAAAAAAGTGATATTGGATGGGGGCATCAAATTCGTTCGTATGTGATGGCACCTTATCAGCAGGTGAAAGATACACGTTCAAATATTCCTTACTCAAATGTTGATGGGATTTTGGATGGAGATATTGATAAACTTCTTGAAGGGGTATTAATTTCCCAATCAGTGTAGAATAAATTTTCCAATATGGATACTTATCTCTAATCTCTAAGAATTTATTAAATATATGCTATTCTATAGCAATATTTTAATATTTTTCAATAGGAATAAAATGCGTTATGTGATTGTCTTCTTCTTTTCTTCTGTCTATTTATTTGCTTTTAATTATCATTTGAAACCTTATAAAATTTCTGATGGTATACATTGCTTCTTTGGTATACCTTCACAAGTTTCTAATCTTAATGGTGGAAATATGATAAATTCATGTTATGTTGAAACACGGGATGGTTATGTTGTTATTGATAGTGGACCTACTTACTCTTATGCTCAAGAAGCTTATGCTGTGATGAAGAAGAAAAATAATTTACCTGTTAAATATGTTATTAATACCTCTTGGGATGAAGTTCATGTATTGGGTAATGAATTTTATAAGGAAATGGGTGCTCAGCTTGTAGGTCCAAAAGGTTATAAGAAGAATATTGAAGGAAAAGATGAGTTATTTTTAAAAAAGAAATTGACGCAAGATGCATTAATTAATACACGTGTAGTTTCCTTGGACACTTATGTTGAGAATGAGTTAAAGCTAAAATTCACTAATATGGAAATAGTTATTCAAAGTTTGAGGGATGATAATCATTTATATGTGTATATAGAAGATAAAGAAATAGTTTTTGCAGGTGATCTTATATTTAATAATAGAATCACTCCGATTAAGTATACTCGGTCGATAACAAAGTGGTTAAAGGATATAGATAAGTTAAGTAATCTGAAATGGCAAGATGTTATTTCCTCTCATGGATACATGAGTCGTAGATCAGCATTGGAGAATACAAAAAATTATCTAGCTCTTCTAAAGAAGGAAGTGTTAGCAGGAATTGAAGATGGTTTGTCTAAGGAAGAAATTATTGAAAAGGTAAAACTTTTATCATTTTCTGAGGATAGGCTCTATGATATTTGGCATCCTAGAAATGTTGCTAGTGCTTATGAAGAATTGAAAAATTCTCTACCTAAAAAGAAAGATATAACTGATGAAATGAGTATTATTGAAAGTAGAATGCTTATTGAATTAGAAAAATCTAAGTTTAAAGAGCCTAGTGTAATACCACCAAAGCTAGAACCACAGTCTAAAAAGATTGTAGAGCCTCTCTCTCATAAACAAATAGAACACAAAGTACCTAGACTTCAGTACAAAAGTTTTGAAAGTGCAATAAATATTGCTAGCGAGAAGAAAAAGATAGTACTTATTAAAGTTAGATCAACAGTTTGTAAATATTGTGATCAACTTGAGAGAGTTATTTCAAAAAATATAAAAGTAAAAAAAATTTTAAATAAATATTTTGAATTGGTTGAAATTAATGTAGATCATGAAACTTTACCTATGAATCTTAGTGTGAGAAGTACGCCAACCTTAATTTTTATAGAACCAAGTAATCAAAAAGTTTTAATGCAATTGGCAGGAATTAGAGCTTTAGGTGAATTACTTGAAGTTTTAAATGAAGCCGTAGTTGATGGTCATAATGATGGTTACTTAAGACCATAACATTGAAAGGAAAGTGTAGTGAGTAATAGTATAGGACATGTAGTAGAGTTATTTATTTCGAAAAAAAATGAAGATCAGCGTATATCGAAAACTCTTATAGAAATAGATATGGATGGTGTTATTGATGATAAGTTTTATGCTAAAGATGTAGAGCGTGCTATACTTTTAACAAGTACATCAAGTTATGATTTAGTATCTAAAAATAATATTAAAATATCATATGGTGCATTGGGTGAAAATATATTGATAGATTATAATCCTTATGATTTACCTATTGGTACTAAAGTAAAAATTGGAAAGGTGGTTATAGAGATTAGTCAAAATTGTACTATTTGTAACCATCTTTCTAGTATAGATAAGAGGGTACCCACTTTGCTTGAGAATGACAGAGGAGTTTTTGTTAAGGTCATAGAAGCTGGTTTTATTGAAAAAGGTGACAAGCTTTATTTGTTAGACTTCTTGCAAAACTAACTTTCAAAGCATCATATTCCTATCAAAATTAATTAAGCCACAAATAAGATTTACTCTTAAATTATAGCGTTTACGTCGATTACGGTATTTTTGTTTAAGTATTTGA
>CACVAP010000097.1 GCA_902727895.1 uncultured Sulfurovum sp. | reverse complement strand
CATTACTTCAAATGTAGCTCGTTTTACGCCTACTACTCGCTTAAAATTCTCATCATTTGTATTCTCAAATTTATCTACTTTTCTCATCTTACTATTTTAGCACTTTTTTAGTTTTGCAAGATGTCTATTATAACTTATGGTAGAAAACGATGGGTAACAAAAAGTAAACGCTTGGTAACAGTCATTAAAAGTCGTATTGAATTCGTATTTGTCCAATATCTTCTTGGCTACTAGCTGGTTGGGTTAATTCAGCTCGAACATAGTTCGCCATCATACGAACGTTTGAAGTAGCATACCAATTTAGACCAAGCGTATAATCCGTCTCTTTACTCTCGACTTCATCTTTATCATCAATATCAAGATAACTCATACGTAAAGCAATTTCCCATGCACCTATACCACCTTCGGTTATAGGATGTTTTGGTTTCACCCGTGAAAAAGAAGCTTTTTTGGCTTTATAGCGTCTTGATTCACCTGTGATAAACCAACTGCTCTGTACATACCAACTTTCAAAATCATAATTGTTGTCAATGTTTTTCACATTCATATTCATGTATTCTCCTTGTAGTGAAAAGTTATCCCATATCAGGGCAGTTTCTAAAGCTACTGTTGTTGTATCCTCTACATTTTTGATTTTAGTTGAAACTAAATTCCTATCAAAAAAGTCTGATTCAGGCGTGGTATTGAGTTTTAGTTTTTGCTCATCATAATTAGTATAGGCTGAAGCAACTCCTAGGTGAAGTAACTTATTCTTCTTTGGCATATAGGCATAGGTTGCTCGTCCCACTACAGAATTTCCATCTTCTTCATCATCTATTAAATCATCAAGCGACTTTCCAAAAGCACCAGCTGTTAGGGTATAACGATGGTCATCATCTTTAATGAGATGTTGAAGTTGAACACCCAGTTTACGTTTATTGAGAAAGGTTTGTGTTAAGGAACGTTCCATAAAAGTATTGACCTTAGAGGTACTAAGTGCTTCAAGTCCTATAGGCTCTTTTATATTTCCTACTTTAACCAAATAGTCAGGTATAAATTCATATTGTAAATAAACATCTTTCCAATCGTTATTACCTGTAAAGCTGTATTCAACTTCATATTTTAGTTCTGAAGTAGGTTTTCCTTTGATTGCAATTCTTGCTCGACGAATATCTTGTTCATTTGTTGACTCACCATTCTCATTTTCAAACAAAGCACTCTCAGCAACAATCTGTCCTGCTATCTCAAAGATATCTTTTGAATAAAGTAGCGTTTGTAATAAAAGAAGTGTTAATAAGCTAAATCTCATTTTAAAGTCCTTCTGGAGTCATGTTAAGTAGGGCATAAACGACCAATATCATGCTTAAAATTAGTCCTACGGCAAAAATGTTATAGGCTTGGCGTAACCAACGATATTTAATTTTTATCTCAGCTCCTAAAATATGTAAATGTTTCAAAATATTTTCTTGGGTTGCTTCGGTTGTGAGTATCACTTCTTTGGCTTGTGTTAAATAGGCTTCAGGGGTCAATGAAGCCATGTCTTGAAAATATAAAATAGATTGGTAGTTCTCTTGATGTTTTTTTTTAATTAAATGTTCTTTATAGCGAGGTTGAATGGCTTTTGTAGCAAACGAGATGGATCCCAAGGCTGTAATGATAATTGCAATAAAAGGATAGACCATTAAAGGATGATTCATTTGTAAACCTGATGCTGTGACAATAACAGTTAAGATAAATCCATTAACAGAGATAAGAATACTGGCTTTAGAGTCAGCTAAGGCTGTTAATTCAAGATTGGAGCGTAAGGCATTTCTAAAAAGTGTCTCAACCGATTGGGGTTTTTTCTTTTTATTCTTCTCTAATACCTTCATGGGGGTGGTCATCTGTTATTCCTCGTATACTAAATTTATCAATGTCAAAAGATTGATATTTGTATTATAGGCGTTCCAGTCAAACGGGGAGTAACCAAAAGTAAACAGTTCGTAACGGTATGAATACTTTTAGTATAAATTATAGTTTATAACTAGATGTTTCGAACACATCTTGCAAAATTCACCCCACGAATAATATCGCCTTGAGGCCCATGTACAATGGCTGTATTTCCATTGTCATCGGTAATGGTGAGATAGTCTTCACCAAGAATATCCATATTTTTAGGGTCACTTCGTTGGGCTCCTGCTCCATGAACATCTGTCCACTTTTCATCTAGGTAGCCTAAACTACGACCAAAAGAAACATAAGCAGCAGCACTACCATTGGTCATGTTTTCATGGGTTGTCCCTGTCCAGTAAAAACCATAATCATCCTGAGCAGCTTCATTACTTATTTGAGTAGCATTAAAATACTCAGTATCAATAGCAGCTGACAAACTTGTGTCGGGTGACTTACTGTAGTCAACAATGTTTTGTAACTCTTTGGTATTCGGCAATCGCCAATCTGTATGCGAAGCCAAGTTAAAGTCTTCACAGTAATCAATGGCATCATCCCAAGCCAGTTCTGATTCAGAGTCATTTTTCTGCCACATAAGGTTGGTACTGGTATCACTAATGGTTTCATCTCCATTGTCAACAAAGTTATTTACGCCATAGGCTTCATTACCTCTGACACATTGGACATAAAAGGTTTTGTCTTGACCCATAAAGTTTAAGTCATATGCTTTAATTCTTCCATCAGCTAGGTTGACACCAAACATTTGTTCTTCATTAGCAACGTAGAGTGAAGTTGTTGCCCATTGTGCATCAATGATTCGTTCACCTGGGTATCTGTACCACTCCATCCACTTACATCTTGACCAGAGAAGTCTATGAGCGAATAAAGGCTCGTAACATTTGGCAGTCTCCAGTCACTATAGCCTCCTTGTTCAAGCGTTGAACAATAGTCAACAGAAGCACTTTGACTCAATTTGTCACTAACATTAATTTTCCCATCATCATTCATATCAGCTGTTTTTTGCCACATGAGATTGGTGATGTTGTCTGAGACAATATCATTATTTTCTTGGGTATACGAAGGCATATTCTTTAGGTAAGCACCATCCTGACCACTCATTATACAAGTGATGCTTTCGCCATTGGCATCGAAACATTTTTCTTGATTGGTATGAGGAGTAGTGTTTACAAGTTCGGAAGCTACAGTTTCACTATTACATCCTGTGATTGAAAATAGAGAAAAGGAAGTTACTAAGCTTAGTGAGATAACTTTTTTGTTCATTGGGACTTCAATTATTTACTATTGTAAATTGTATCGGTAGGGGATAAACGCTAAGTAAGCAAAAGTAAATGCTTGGTAACAAAGGAAGAGGTAATTCATTCTCACTAGATTATGCTAGTAAGAATGATAAGGGATAATTATTTAATATGTAATAGTCTAAGTGTTCTAGCACCTGCTATACCGTCAGCTTTAAGTCTATGTTGTCTTTGGAACTTTTTTACAGCTCTTTTAACATTTTTTCCAAACATACCATCAATACGACCTCTATAAAGTCTTTCTTTTTTTAAGGCTCTTTGTAATTTTTTAACAGCCAGTCCACGGTCACCTCTTTTTAACATTTTAGTATGTTTAACAGCATTGGGTCGTTTGTCTATCCTATGTGAACGTGACGTAACTTTTTTTGGTTTTTTGTCAGCATGTTTTACTGCTTTGTTTGGTCGCTTGTCTGTTCTGTGAGAAGTTGAAGCGTTATGTTTTACTTTTTTGTCAGCACGCTTTACTTCTTTTTTTGGGCTTTTATGATCTTTTGTCTTAGGTGCTTTTTTAGTATCTTTATGGTCATTTTGATTTACTATAATTCTTTTATTATCGTTTACTCTCTCATGTGATTTCTCTTGTGCGCTTAGGCTACTCATGCTTAAAGTTGTAAGTACTGCTGTAATAGTTAATAGTTGTAATGTTTTCATTCTGTATGTCCTTAAGTTGTTTTGATAAGAGAAGTATAGAACGTGAACATGAACGAAGTTTAAGTCAAATATTAACGAAGATAAACGAAAGGACTTTTTTTACTCAGTTTAAAATTAGAACAAAAGTTCTATAATATTAGAACATTTGTTCTAAAGGATGAAAATGTCAAGTAGAAAAAAGGATATTATAGATACTTCGATAGCACTTTTTAATCAAGAAGGGTGTTTAAGTACTTCAACACGGCATATTGCTGACAACATGGGGATCAGTGTGGGGAATCTCTATTATTATTTCAAAAACAAAGAAGACATCTTAGTACAGATACTTCAAGAGTACACACACAGTTTGTTTGAGAGTCTACATGCTTTTGACTTTGCAAATAACAGACAATTTCTTTTTAAAGAGTTTCTTCTTCAAATCCAAATCCTCGATGCAAAGTACAAGTTTTTACATACAGAGATGCATTCCATTATAGTAACGTTTCCACAGTTCAAATTAAGCATGAGAAGTATTATGAATGATGAGGTAAATTTGATGCGAAAGCTAATTGTCCATCAGATAGAACATGGGTATATGGTAGAACTTGAAAAGAATGAGATTGAACATCTTATTGCCAATGCACGAATTTTAAAGCTTTCAAGTGCAGGATATTGGAATATTATTGAGGATAGACCTCAGGTTAATAGTCAAATGGCTTCACTAAGTCTTTTTTATTTTCTACATCCTTATCTTACTCAAAAAGCCTATGATGATGAATCATGGCATCAGTTAGAAGCTAACTTATTAAAGGAGGTTGCAGATGTTAAGATGTAAAGCTCAAACAATGCTTTTTGCTTTTCTGCTCTTTTCTTCCTCTTCACTTTTTGCAAAAACGTACACAGTTAATCTTTTGGTTGATGATGTTTCACAAGTGTATGTTGAGGAGATTCAAAAACAAAGTAAAGCATTGTTTTCAGATGGAGACAGACTTCATTTTAAAGTGACAAACTGTCAAGATACTTGTGAAAAACAACTTTTAAAGACTCCTAAAAAAGTAGCACTTCTTGAACAAGAAACGAGTTTGAAGAAATATAAACATAGTTATTTGGTGACTCATAATATGCCCACGGTAGAGAATGATGTAAACCGACTGGTTCGTACCGTTGCTATGGCTGTGTATGAACTCTATAAAGAACATAGTCCAAGTAAAACTGTAGCCGTAAAAGGTACTGACACACAGGGAATGGATTTTTTAAAGACAGAGGAGCTTGCAAGTGTAGTGCCTTTAAGTCCACTCAGTAACTATGAAGACGTTCCTGTTACCCAAGGTACACTTTTAACTTTGCCCAAAGCCTTAGCCTTGGCTCAAAAAAACAATTTAAATATTCAACAAAACCAAAATAGCATTGCCCGTACGGCATTGAACATTAATGAAGCTAAAAGTTACTATAAACCTGACATCAATCTTTATGCTAACCACGTACAAATAGACGAAGACCGACCCAAGTATGCCCCTGGGTTTTACGTGCAAGGACAAAGTTATGCAGGTGCAAAAATCACTCAAATCATTTATTCTGACCAAGTGATTAAAAACATTGAAATACGTAAAAAACTTTTTCAGGGAACGGAACATCAAACCAAAGCTGACAATGAAGAGGTGTTATACGAAGTGGTTTTACGCTACTTGACGATGATACAGGTGAAAAACTACATTGAGATTGTGCGTCATCAAAAAGGCTTTATTGAACAAAACCTCAATTTTGCACAGCAACGTTATGGGGTAGGTGCTACAGCAAAAAGTGACCTTTTACGCTGGCAAAGTGCATTGGCAAACATCAATTCCACTTTAGAAACTACCAAAGAGCAATTAAACAGTTTAAAAATTGAACTCTCCACACTTTTACAGATTGATTATCCCATTGGGCTTGAAAATTATCGTGTGGAAAGTCCACTCTTTCAGCTTTTAAACCAAGATGCCTTAGAAGTGATTGCCCATCAAAGTGTACGAACCTTTTTTCAAAATGAAATGTTAGGTGAGCATCCAAGGTTACAACAACTAGACAAACTTGTCGAAGCACAAGAGACCTCACTTAAAATGAATGAGAACAAACATCGTCTACCAACCGTAGCCTTTGAAGGGAATGCTTATCGTATTTTAGAACGTAATGGTGAAGGTTCTGACTATCCATTCTCTACGGATAATAATGTTTACCAAGCTGTACTCAATGTTAATCTTCCCATCTATGAAGGAGGACGAAATTCAGTCAATATCCAACAAGACAAAGTAGACATCTTGAACTTAAAACTCAGAACAAAAGAGGCAAAAAGTAGCATTATGGAACGTCTGAAAAAACATTATGGTCTCTTAAAAAGTGCTTCTCAAAAGATTATATTTGCCAGAGAGTCTCAAGCCGTTTCCCAAGAGAGTTTAGCACTGGTTCAAGAACGTTATCAAAATGGGATTGAGAATATTATTACTTTATTGGATGCTCAAAATACCTATACCATTGCCCAACATAATCAAAACATTGCTGTGATTGACTATCTGAGTAACTTAAGTTCTATTTATTTCTTTTCGGGAGAGATAGAACTACTCAGTAACCCTGCCCATAAATCAAACATAGAATCTAAACTAAATCAACGCATTAATAACTAGGAGTAGACCATGAGAAGCATACTGTTACTGTCCATTTTATTACTAAGTGGCTGTCAATCTGTAGAAGAATCACAAGATGAAAACATTTCAATAGCCCCTAAAGTTGTTAAAGTATTAACACTGGATCACAACACGGCTTTTAAAAAGAGTTATGAATATCCAGCAGAAATTTACGCACAAAAACATGCCGAGATGGCATTTGAAGCTTCGGGGAAAATCATTAAGTCACCTCGAAAAGTAGGAGAGAGGGTTAAACGGGGTGCTGTGTTGGCTAAACTGGATGACAGTATTTTTCAATCTAATGTTCGTATGGCAAAAGCCAATTACAATAAAGCCAAATCTGATTATACGCGTTACAAAAAGCTTTATATTTCTAACAACATCTCTTTGTCACAGTTTGAACAAGTTAAACAAGCTCAAAATGTGAGTAAAGCACAATACAACATTGCGTTAAAGACGCTTTCTAAAACTAAACTTGTGGCTGATTTTGATGGGGTTATTGCTAAAAAATTGGTGAATGATTTTGCACGGGTAATGGCAAAACAACCTATTTTGATTTTGGAAGACACTAAGAAACTCAAAGTTAAATTTTTTATTCCTGAAAATGACATTACCCAATCGTCTCAGAAAATAAATATGAAAAATGTAAGAGATAAAGTTGATTTTTATGTTTCTATTAGCAACCGTGAAGAGACAAGATATAAAGCCAAACTACTTGATGTTGCGACCAATGCCCAAAAAGTTACGCGAACGTATGAGGCTACTTTACTGATAGATAATCCAAAAGATACCAATATCTTACCAGGGATGACAGCAAAGGTAGAAGTGATTTTAAAACATGGCGAAGAGAGAAAACTTTTTATTCCTCTTCAAGCTGTTTTTTCTGACGCGAGTAAAGCGAGTTACGTTTGGAAAGTAAATGAAGTAAATGAAGTTAGTAAACAAAAAGTTAGCACAGGCAAACTACAAAACAAAACAATAGAAGTCCTAGAGGGGCTAATGACAAGTGATAGCATCGTTACTTCAGGGGTTCATTTTTTGAAAGAGAATGACACAATTCAAGTCTATAAAAAATTAGGAAACTAAGATGGATATTGTAAAGTTTAGTCTTAAAAATAGACTCATTATTTATGTGGTGACTATTTTAAGTATTGCCTATGGTCTTATTGCTTATGAGAAAATGGGGAAACTTCAAGACCCTGAATTTACGATTAAAGATGCCTTGATTATTACCCCTTATGTAGGTGCAAGTGCCAAAGAAGTGGAGCTTGAAGTCTCAGATAGAATTGAAGAAGCACTTCAAAAACTACCGTACTTAAAAGAGATAGATGCCAAGTCCATTGCTGGTCAATCGCTTATAAAAGTAAGCATTAAAAATAAGTATCGCTCAAAAGAACTTCCTCAAATTTGGGATGAGATGCGAAAAAAAGTAGAAGCCATTCATCCTTATCTACCTCCACGTGCTTCCATGCCCATTATTAACGATGATTTTGGTGATGTGTACGGGGTACTTTTTGCCATTAGTGGAGAAGAGTATTCGTATGATGAGTTAAAAGATTATGTGGATTTTTTGAAAAAAGAGCTTATCTTAGTAGAAGGGGTTGGAAAAATTGATACCTTCGGTGAGCAACAACGTGCCATTGTTATTGAGTTTAATCAAGAGCAACTCTCAGCTTTGGGCATTAGTAAAACGCATATTTTACAAGCACTGTATCTTAAAAATATTGTGAGTAATTATGGAAAAGTAGAGGTGGGAGAAGCGTATATTTCCATTCGACCAGAGGGAAATATTCATAAGGTAGAGGATTTATCGAACATTATTATACGGGGCGTTAAAAGTAATTCTCAGATTGCTTTAAAAGACATTGCTACGGTTAAAGATACTTACAAAGAACCCAGCTCATCTATGGTGAAGTACGATGGAGCCTCTGCTATTACCTTAGGTATTTCCACCCAAAAAGGGGGTAATGTTGTTGCCATGGGTGAGCGACTGGATGCTAAATTAAAAGAGTTAAAACTTCAAAAACCTTTAGGCTTAAACATCAATACCATTGTGCATCAAGCCAATGACGTAAAAAGTGCTATTAATACCTTTATGATTAACCTCATCGAAGCTGTTTCCATTGTGATTGTGGTTTTACTGCTTTTTATGGGTTTACGAAGTGGGTTAATTATTGGTGGGGTACTGATGATTACAATTATTGGTACATTTATTTTTATGTCAGCATTTGACGTGATGATAGAACGTGTTTCCTTGGGGGCATTAATCATCGCGTTAGGAATGTTGGTTGACAATGCCATTGTGGTGATTGATGGTATTTTGGTACGCATTAACCGAGGGGAAGAGCATGAGGCTGCTGCTTCAAAAGTGGTCAAACAGACAGCCTTTCCTCTCTTGGCTGCGACGATTATTGCCATTTTAACCTTTGCAATTATTGGTACGTCAGATGACATGACGGGAGAATACACCGAATCACTCTTTATTGTTATTCTTATTTCGCTTAGTTTGAGTTGGGTTTTTGCCATTACGTTAACGCCTCTCTTAGCCATTCATTTTTTAAAACCCAACAAGTCAGCCAAGAATAAAAAACCTTACGACTCTCTGTTTTATAAAGCTTACGGAGCCATTTTAAAATGGTCTATTAATTACAAATACATTGTGGCTCTTTTTGCCATTGCTGTTTTGGCTTTTTCAGTTTTTAATTTTAAAGAAGTGAAGCAGAGTTTCTTTCCTGAACTCGACCGAAGTCAAATTATGGTTGATTGTTATTTACCACAAGGCACAAGCATTGCGACAACAGAAAAGACGGTAGATGCATTAAGTAAAGAGATTCAAGCACTTGATGGGGTTGCACATATTAGTAGTTTTATAGGTCAAGGGAGTTTACGATTTTTACTTATTTATGCTCCTGAATTTCCTAACACAGCGTATGCACAGCTTTTAATTGACATTAAAGATGTTGACAAGGCAGACAGTATTATTAAAGAGGTAGAAAAACTTGCGAAGCAGAACTATCCGAATGTCAATGCCATAGGAAAACGCTTTGTGATGGGAACAGGTGGAGGAAAGGTTCAAGTTAAAGTTCTGGGTAACGACGTGGATAAACTGCGTGCTTATGAAGCTCAAATTTTAGAGATTTTACAGAATGAACCCAAAGCGAAGGGCGTACGAAGTGACTGGGGTAACCGTGTAAAAGCCATACGACCGATTATCTCTGATGAAAAAGCCAACCTCAACGGCATCACGCGTGATGCCATTGCCAATGCTATTTTAGAGACTTTTGGAGGCAGAACCATTGGCTTGTACCGAGAGGGAAAACACCTTATTCCTATTATTTTTAAAGGGACAGAAAAAGAACGAGAAGACGTGAAGAACTTAGAGAACATTATGATTTTTAGCCCTATGGCACAAAAACGTATTCCTCTTCGTCAGATTGTCTCTTCGTATGAAACAGTTTTTGAAGACGACATTATCCATCGTTTTAACCGACAACGTGCGATTAGTATACATGCTGATCCAATTACAGGAGAGTTGGCAACGGTCTTGTTAAGTGAGGTAAAGCATAAAATTGAGACCATTCCTTTAGACAAGGGGTACACACTTGAATGGCATGGAGAAGAACGCTTGTCAGCCATGGCACAAAAACCCATTATTGAAGCCTTACCTTTGTTTATTGTGATGATGGTTTTGATTATGATAGCACTGTTTAACTCGATTAAAAAAACCATCATTATTTGGTTGGTTGTGCCATTCTCCATTATTGGGGTAGTGGCTGGATTGTTATTTATGGACAAAGCTTTTGGATTTATGTCGCTGTTGGGACTTTTAAGTCTTTCAGGAATGTTGATTAAAAATGCCATTGTTCTCATAGATGAAATTGTCTTGGAAAATGAGGTCAATGAAAAGCCCTTAAATCTTGCCATTTACAATTCTGGAATAAATAGGTTACGTGCTGTTACCATGGCAGCATTAACCACAGCATTGGGGATGATACCTCTTATGGGTGATCCATTCTTTAGCTCCATGGCAGTGGTGATTGTATTTGGTTTGGTGGTGGCAACGCTACTCACCATGATACTCGTACCTGTTTTTTATGCCATATTTTATGGTAGCGAAAAATTAAAATAAAGGAAATAAATGATTAAACAACTTTGGTTTCAAGTTCTTCTAGGAATGGTTTTAGGAGTCCTTTTTGGACTTATACTTTCTCCATCAGCTTTTGCATTGGTTCCAGAATCGGTTGCTTTTGGTGTGGCTCCATGGGTAGCACTCATTGGAAATATTTTTTTAGGACTCATTAAAATGGTGGTTGTACCACTGGTTATGAGTTCTATTATTTTAGGGATTACTTCGGCTGGTAGTGTGCATGTACTTAAAAGTATTGGTTTTAAAATAGCCCCTTATTTTGTATTTACAACCATTGTGGCTGTGACCATTGGGATTGCCATATCGTATCTTGTTCAACCAGGTGATTTTGTTTCTTCAAGTATTGTAGAATCCATTCACAGCTCAGCTTCGACAGTACACACGGTTGCATCGCTTAAAGAGATATCTGTTCCTGATATGATTGTTTCTTTGATTCCTGTGAATACAGCTCAAGCAGAACTCGATGGAGATATTTTGGCATTTGTTATTTTGTCTATTTTTATTGGGGTGGCATTAATGAGTATCAAGGAAGAAGATGCAAAACCTCTTATTGATTTAGCTGGATCAGTACAAGCTTTTTCAATGAAAATTATTGATTGGGCAATGAAACTGGCTCCTTATGCTGTCTTTGGATTGTTGGGAAATATTACCATTAAAATAGGTTTTGATGCCATTTCTTCGATGTCAGTTTATATGTTGACGGTTATTTTAGGATTACTTATACTCTTGTCTTTTTACCTTTTTATTGTTTATCTTGCTTCAGGGATTATGCCTTGGGAATTTGTTTTTAAAACTAAAGAAGTGCAACTCATGGCATTCTCAACCTCGAGTTCAGCAGCTGTAATGCCTCTTTCCATGAAAACAGCTGAAGACAAACTCAATGTTCCCAGTGCTATTTCTAAGTTTGTTATTCCTTTAGGGGCTACGGTCAACATGGATGGAACAGCACTTTACCAAGTTTGTGCTGCCATTTTCTTAACCCAACTTTTTGGCATCGAGTTAAGTTTAGTGGAGCTTGTTATTTTAGCATTGACCACGGTGGGTGCTTCTATTGGTTCTCCAAGTACACCTGGGGTTGGTATTGTTATTTTAGCAACTATTTTACAAGGAATTGGTGTTCCTGTTGAAGGGGTAGCACTTATTTTAGGGGTAGACAGAATCTTAGACATGTGCCGAACCACGGTCAATGTCACAGGGGACTTAACAGCTACTTTGGTGATGAAACGCTTGACGAACTTTTCAAATACTTCAGAAAAGGCACACACTCGAATGATGGGAGCTAAATAACCAAAACATGTATAAAAAAATGTTTTTTATTATTATCTATTATGTTTTTTGGAATATAATAGGGATAGGTCACAAATTAAAAAAATGGAGAATTATGATGAAAAAAATGATGTTAATACTAATAATAAGTATGGGACTGTTACACGCTGGGAATGTTGACACAAACACTACGGATGATACAAATGGAACAAGTAAAAGTTGTGATAGCGTTGAAGTTACGGGCTGTTTTGATTCTAACTTTATGTCAAAACTTTTAACCAAAGTTTGTAACGATGGGAAAATGCAAGCATGTTATAACCTAGGAATTATGTATGCAAAGGGTGAAGGCATTACTGAAAACAAACCCAAAGCCATAGCACTTTTTAAAAAAGCATGTGATGGTGGGATTGAAGATGCTTGTGAAAACTATAACATTTTAACTACTTGTGAAGAGTAGGGTATGGAAGAAAGTAGGAGATTAAAATGAGAAATTTTTGGAGATTTTTGTGGATGCTTCCGTTGTTGGTTTTAACGCTCAATGCTAGCCCTGACAAAGATGAGATTATTTTATATTATGGGAATGGTTGTGCGCATTGTGCGCATGTGGAAAAAGTGCTTAAAGAGCATAACTTAGAAGACAAGTTTGTAAAAAAAGAGATTTATCAAAACCTCAAAAATGCCGAAGAATTCAATGATGTTTGTGATGAAAATAAAATT
>CACVAP010000096.1 GCA_902727895.1 uncultured Sulfurovum sp. | reverse complement strand
TGATTGGACTAAAAATGAAAATTACCATAATTGAAAATGAGCTCTATTTAGCTCAGAGTATCTCTGCAAAACTGGGACAGGCAGGTTATGAAACTGAAGTTTATTCTTCTGTTAAAGAAGCCATGTCCACAAGTACAGGTGATGCTTATTTACTCTCAACCAACTTACCTGGTCAAAACTTTAACTCACTGATTACAAAGTATAAAGAAAAGATTATTATTCTTATGGTTTCATACATAAACAATGATACCGTAGCTGCTCCATTAAAGCTTGGTGCAAATGACTACATTGTTAAACCTTTTATTATTGAAGAGCTTCAAAGAAAGATTGAACACTACAAAGAATATCAGACACTTAAGAAGTATAAAACTCTATATAGAGAATACAATGAGTATTTACTTCAAGATATTAATATAGATGATGATATTGATAAAATGTCTTCACCTCTTCTTGTACTTACAAATTATGTAAAACTTGTAGATAAATTAGCGTTTACTTATGCAAAACAAAAAGACAGAGTACTCTCTTTTGTTCCTCTTGGTTCAAAAGATTGGAAATCTAAAATAGAAAAAGCAAATGTGAAACACTTGCTATATATTTCAGACTTACAAACACTCAAGAAGGCTGAACGCGAACAACTTTTTGCTATACTCGAAGGACGTGATTTTATCATCTCCACAACAACAGATATAGAAACAACTTATAAAACAATTGAAATAAATACCGATAATAAACTTTATGACCAAAATGAAATTTTGACCATTGATGATTATGTGAAATTTATTGTTAACAATTTTCAGTACTCATACCCTGATACTGAGCTTTCTAAGAAATTAGGTATTTCAAGAAAAAGTTTATGGGAAAAAAGGAAAAAGTATGGCATCTTCAAAAAGAAATAGTCAGTTACATATTGATGCTGAAGCATTATCAACCATGGCATTGGTTCAAGAAGGACTAATTAGCCCTGTAGACAGACTAATGAGTGAAAAAGAAGCCATTGAAGTACGTGAAACAAAAATGTATAAAGGTGTCTCTTTTCCTTTTCCCTTTCTTTTAACTCCTTCAGGAAAAAGAAATGCTGAGTGTTTAAAGTCTCTAAAAAAAGGCGATGTAGTTGAGCTTGTTCACCAAGAAAAAGTTATAGGTGAACTAACTGTAGATGAGATATTTCCTATTGACCCCAAGGAGCGTTTAAAATGTATCTATGGGACAGATGATGAAAGCCACCCTGGTGTAAAAACCACCATGGCAAGACTTGGGAATATGGCTGTAACAGGTGACTACCATGTTGAGTATCCACTTATTACAGCTTCAAAAAAGATGGTAGAAGCAAAGATTAAAGAAGTAGATGCAAAAAATATTTCTGCTTTAGTCTTGGCTGCGAATCCATTAAACAGAGCGCATGAACGTATGATAAGACAAGCACTAGATCAATCTGACTTGGTAGTTATATTTTTATTAAAACCATTTACAAATAATGGTCTTCGTTATGATGTAAGATATGACGCGATGTTGACCTTTGTTGAGAATTTCTTACCAGCAAATAAAGTAGTCATTGTTCCTTTAGAGAACTCTTACATTTTTGCTGGCTATAATGAGTTAATTTTAGATGCTTTGGTTGCTAAAAACTATGGTTGTCATCATTTAATCATTGGAAAGAACCATGCAGGACTTGGACTTTTTTATGACCATGACAAACTGAATTCTGTTTTTGATGCCACAAAAGATATTGAGATAAAAGTAAGTACGGTTGAGCAATATGTTTATTGTAATAAATGTCGCACTTTAGTAAGTACAGGAACTTGTCCCCATGGACAACACCATCACATACATTATCATTCACCATCTATCTTAAAACTCATCAATGCTGGAATGATGCCTCCCTCTGTATTAATGAGAAGAGAAGTTTCAGCAAGTATTTTAAGTACCCTCTTTCCTGAACGTTTTGAAAATCTTCAAGAACTTTACGATGCGATTATGCCAAATGACGGGATAATGGAAGTGCATAGTGAAGAAGACTTTTACATTAAACTTATGGGACTCTACCAAACAACTTCACTCACATAAAGTGTAACATGGGCATTCCTGCCCATCAAATAATATATAGGAAAATAATTCATGAATTTAAATAGACTTTTTATAACATTTTTTGGAACAGGTCTAGCACCAAAGGCTCCAGGAACGGTAGGTTCTTTTGCAGCACTTATAGTAGGGGTAGCCTTGTTACAAGTAGTGCCTATGGAAACCTTCTTTATGCTGACTTTCGCAATTACTATTATTGCTGTCTTTGAAATTAACAAGTATGAAAAAGAAACAAATTCTCATGATGATAAAAGTATTGTTATTGATGAAGTATCAGGAATGTGGATAGCACTTATGTTTGCTATATCAACAGCTGAAACTGTGACCTATAATTATGCTTATGAAATTGCTATTCTTGGAAGTTTTGCAGCTTTTAGACTTTTTGATATTTGGAAACCTTCCGTTATTGGTACCATTGATCGTAAAGTAAAAGGTGGTGTAGGTGTAATGGGCGATGATGTTATAGCTGGTATAGCTGGTGGGTTACTTACTGTTGTTCTTTTACTAGGTTTAGATAAAGTACTTTAAAAAGTACCTTGTCTAATAAATACCCCATCAACTCCAGCTCTAGCCATCTCTTCAATTTCATCAGCGTTAATATATCCTAAAACTTGTGTGTCAAAAAGATAGTGTTGAGCAATGGGCATAAGTTCTTTAGCCAACTCTTTATTAGATAAAACATAGGTTGCCCCCAACAAATTAGCAAATATAGCATCTTCAATACTCTCTATTTCTAAAGCATAACGTAAAGAATTTAGTTGACAATGCTTAGCAAGTGCTAGTGAGACAGAAAGTTGTTTTAACTGAAGAAGTGCATTAGCTGGAGTGGAAGTGATTTCTTCAATAGATTTAACCTCATAAAACTTTTCACTCTCTATGTATTCATGTTCAAATATTTTCATCGTTTACTTCTTTATTTTATTTAAACACTCAGAAGAACAATATGCTTTTTTTTGATAAATCAGTGCATCTTCTTCTGTCATATAAGTTCCACAAGCTGCACATTCAGAAGTAGATTCTATCTGTCCAAACTCATGATCTTCTTCTTTTACTTTTTCTTTCACTTCTCTATCTAAAAATGGTACTTTACCACCAAAAATCCTATAAATAGCAACAGCTGCTATAACAAATATGAGTACTTTTAACCACATATCAATCCTTTATTTTTTGCCCTTGATATACAAGTAATTTCGCTGATTTTTTTCGATTATATCATAATCCAAAGTTTGCTCTACCAACTCTAATTCATTGAATACTTGTTCCCCTTTATAGAAAAGAAAACCTGTTTTATCATCTTGTAAATGTTCTGTTAAATCTAAAAGCATTTTAGTATCAGTCACAGCACGAGATGAAATAAGTCCAAAAGGCTCAGCTTCGTATTCTTCTACTCTCTTCCTAACAACTTCAACATTTGAGAGTTCAAGTTCCATAGCAACATATTTTAAAAACATGGCTCTTTTTTTTCTAGGTTCGCAAAGTACCGTTTTAACATCTGGGTAAGCCATCGCTAGTATTAATCCAGGAAATCCAGCACCAGTTCCTACATCTAAAATAGAACTTGGCTTTTTTATAAAGCTCGTAGGGAATATTGAGTCTTCAATGTTTTTTTCTACTTCAGCAGGAGTTTTTGCCCCTGTTAAGTTATGAATTTTATTCCATTCAAGTAGTAAGTCTGTAAATTTTTTGAACGCTTCATTCTGCATTATAATAAATGTCCCATCTGGTTTTTCTTAACGTCTAAATAATCTTTATTATAAGGATTAGACTCAATTTGTATTGGAATTCTTTTCGTAATTTCAACATTCTTAAGTGAATCAATTTTAGTAGGATTATTTGTTAGAAGTTGAATTTTTTTTATATTAAAATACTCTAAGATATACTCAACAATTTCATAGGTACGTTCATCTGCTTTAAACCCTAACTGATGATTTGCCTCTACGGTATCTAACCCTCCATCTTGGAGCGCATAAGCATTTACTTTTCCAAGTAAACCTATATTCCTACCTTCTTGACGATGATAAATAATCATCCCCCCTTTAGACGCAATAAGCTCTTGTGAAAATGCCAATTGTTCACCACAATCACACTTTCTTGAACCCAAGGCATCACCTGTTAAACACTCTGAATGTACCCGTACAATTGGGTTTTCATCTAATGTATCTGTAAAAATAGCCAAGTGTTCTTTACCAAACTCTTTAAATGCCTGAATGTTGAAGGTACCATACTTGGTTGGTAGTTTTGCCACTTGGGAAATATCAATTTGTCTCATGGTCAAGATTATATCAGTTTATGATAAAATTCATCAAATTAACATAAGGGAAAAACATGTTTACACGATTTAGACGCAAAAGATTCAACCCAGTACTACGAGATTTACTTCAAGAGACAAGATTAACGGTTAATGATTTCATTTATCCTCTTTTTATTAAAAGTGGTAAAGAGTTAAAAGTTGAAGTAGCTTCTATGCCTGGTGTTTATCAAATGAGTATTGATGAAGTTTTAAAAGAATGTGATGTTTTAAAAGCACTAGGGATTTATTCTATTATCTTATTTGGGATTCCAGATACTAAAGATTCTGTCGGATCTGATGCAATGTGTGAGCATGGAATTATTGCTTCCTCTATTCGTGAAATTAAAAAAGCTCATCCAGATATGTTTGTCGTAACAGACCTATGCTTTTGTGAATATACTGACCATGGTCATTGTGGTGTTCTTGACCCCGTACTAGAAACTGTTGACAATGACATTACCTTAGGTAACTTAGCAAAACAAGCACAGGTACATGCCAAAGCTGGTGTAGATATGATAGCACCTTCAGGAATGATGGATGGTATGATTACAGCCATTAGAGAGGGTCTTGATGCTGATGGATTTACACATCTTCCTATTATGTCTTACTCAACTAAATTTTCTTCTGCTTATTATGGACCATTTAGAGATGTTGCTGAGAGTTCTCCTAGTTTTGGAGACAGACGTTCCTACCAAATGAATCCAGCCAATAGAAATGAAGCCATTTTAGAAAGTCTTGCTGATGAGGCTGAAGGTGCTGATATTTTAATGGTAAAACCAGTATTGGCTTACCTAGATATTGTAAGAGATATTAAAGAGAGATCTTCCCTTCCTATGGCTGTTTATAATGTTAGTGGAGAATACTCTATGTTGAAGATTGCTGGAGCAGCTGGGGTAATTGACTATGAAAAAGTAATGATGGAAACCATGATTGCATTTAAACGTGCAGGTGCTGATATTATCATTTCTTACCATGCTAAAGAAGTAGCAGAGATTTTAAATAAATAAGTCGAAAAGAGAAAGCTTATTGCTTTCTCTCTTTATCAATTTCTTTAGATAAGTCAGCTAACTCTTCTAAGTATTGTGCCTCAGGAGCTAAAGTTGGAACTTCTAAGCTCTTCTCTTCTTCTATTTTCTTAGTAGCACTTTCATTAGTTATTACTTTATCAAGAATTTTATCTTTACTATTGTTTTCTTCTTTCAGTTCACTTTGAGCAATGGCTACTTTTACATCATTCGCTATTTTATTAATTTCTAATTCATCAGAAATTGGCATTTTTATAATAGATAATGCATTATTTTTTTCTTCTGTCTTTCTTATGGTTTCTTTATCAATGAGATCTTCATCTTCTAGTAGCAATTCATCATCAGAAGTTTGAATTGAGACAGGTGGGAGTGCAACTCTATCTAATCTTTTTTTATTCATAAAATAGTTGTAGCCATAGAAAGAAACCCCTATTATAATTGCTAATAACATTAGAATCGTTAATAGTTTTAAAAATGTACTAAAAAATGAAGTTTCCTTCTCTATAGGAGTAGTACCCAACACTTGAGACTTATAAGACTCACAAAAATCAGCCTCATCATCTTTGTTATTATTGAACAATTTGTTCCTTTTATATTATAAAATTTAAGTATATATGATTATTCTAACATAAAATTAACTATATTTTCTTTTAAATTAGTTTTTTTTTACTTTTCATAAAGGTTTATTCTTATCATCATGATATAATTATAATCATAATATAATATTTACTATTATTTTTTATGAACAACTTTTATGCATACACAAAAAGGAGATTTTCTGCATGGAATTCTTATACCTATTGCTTATTATATTCGTTTTACTAAGTATCCCTGTCTTTCTATACTTTCTAGATATTGAACATCCTCTACGTGTTAAAGTTTTTACTGCCATGACAAATTTTAGAAATAAAATTCAGTCTATGATTAGTAGTGTTAAAAACTTCTTTAAAACAGTCGTTATTACTTTAGGACTTGGTAAACTTTTTGCATTAACCGTTGTGCCTTCTGAAAAAGCATGGGTCGTTGACAGACATGGTAAAGATAGACTCCTAGAAGAAGGAATTCAAAGCTTTAACCCACTGGTTGACAAATTAGAAGCTGAAGTAGACTTAAAAGAATTTAGAGTCGATCCTGATGACCAAGACATTATGACCAAAGACAATATTAATCTTAATGTTGACATGATTGCCACAGCCATTGTTATTGATCCTATGAAAGCTGTTAAAAATGTTAATGACTATAAAGAAGAGCTTAACGCATTGGTTGTAACCAGTACCTTCTCTAAACTTTCTCAGTTTAAATTTACAGAAATTCAAGAACAAGCAGAAAGTCTTCCAGCTGAGATTAAAGCTTTAATGGAAAGAGATTGTAAAGAACGTTGGGGAATTGAGATTAAACAAGTTAAATTTGAGAGTATTAAGCCTCCTGATGACATTGTTAATGCTATGAGCCAAGAGATTATTGCTGAACGAAAAAGTAATGCTGTTATTGAAGAAGCAAGAGGTCAACATCAAGCACAAGAACTGCGTGCAGATTCAGAACGAATACTCATTGAAAAACGTGCAGATGCCATGTATAAAGTAATTACTGATTTAAAAACTATTTTAACAGATACTTCAGATGAACAACTTATGCAATTCTTAACATCTAATGCTTATATTGAATCTATGAAGACCTTATCCAGTTCAGATAACTCTAAATTTGTTCTCTACCCTTCAGATGTTCAAAAACCAATGGATAAGGTTATGAATGCAGAATACCTTAGTCAAGCGATGACAAAAAAATAATTAAGGAAAAAAATGTTTTTTATTACAGGGATGTCAACATTTACGTGGATTTTAATTGCCTATATTGGGCTACACTTAGGTGCTGATCATATTGCTCCTTTAAAGGGTCTATCATTACAATCAGTTGTTTTAACACACCATATTAGTGCTGATAGAGATTTCATACTAAGAGTAAGAGAAATCTTCTTAATTGTTGGTTCACTCGCACTCTTTATTGAGATTGCTAAAGCAGCTACTGCCAATAAATTTGGTGCAACAGAAACGCTGCTTAGCTTTATTGTATCTATGGTATTTATTGTGATGTTCTTCATGGTTGAATGGGCACAGAATGCAACTTTTTTAATCTTAGGAATGATGTCTCTCATCGATGCGACAGGAGGCTTCATCATTGAGCTTAATGCTGCAAAAAGAGATATTAACGTTGGTGGTGGAGGTCTGTTCGGTTAATGCTACTCCCCTCAGAAAATGAATACATCATCATTGGTGATGTACATGGTTGTATTGACGAGTTAAAAAGCCTTTTACAAAAACAAGGCTTCTCTATCAACCCTCAAGGTCTTCTCCAGATTACTCCAGAAAATGAACATAAATCTATTATTTTACTTGGTGACTTCGTAGACAAAGGAAGTCATGAAAAAATTAAAGAAACCATTGAGTTCATACATAAGAATTATCAGCATTTAAACAATCAAAGAAAACGTTTTTATTTAATTGAAGGTAACCATGAAGATATGGTTTATAGATACATAACAAATGATCCAACACTTGTTATTACGCCTAAGAGCCTAGCCAATAAAGAAAAATATTATAACACTGTAGCACTTCTAGAAGAAACTCCTCATTTACACAAGCTCTTCTTAGAATTATATGAGGTAACTGATGTTTGGTATAAATATGTTCATGATGAAAATTTTTCAGTAACTTTTACACATGCCCCTTCTGAAGAGAAATATCTTAGTAAAAATACAACCGAAGCTAGAAAAAAAATGATTAAATGTGTTTCTCGTTCAAAAAATCCCCTGATGCCTTTGGATGAACTTATTCCTTACATTCATCAAGAAGCCAAAGAAAATGAACACTATCATATATTTGGACATTTATCACAAGAAAATATTCGTCAATACAAGAACAAAATTTGTATTGATACCTCTGCTATTTATGGTGCTGACCTATCTTGTGTAATTGTCAAAGGAAATCAACTTAGCTTTGATTCTGTCCCCTTTGAAAACAAACAAAAAAAAGGTTCTCAAAGCTATAATAAATTGTTTGATTTTTAACATTAAACTCTTTATGGTAAAATACTTGCCTTAATTCAAATTGAACCTACTTGATAATCAAAAGTAAGAGGAAATCCCTATGAGACACTTTTTAAGCCTAAAAGATTTCACAAAAGATGAAATTTTAGAAATGATAACCTTAGCACAAAAAATCAAAAAAGAGACTAAAGCCAAAAACTTTGTACCTTATTTAGAAAAACAAACTCTTGGTATGATTTTTGAAAAAAGTTCCACAAGAACACGTGTAAGTTTTGAAACAGGTATTTATCAACTAGGAGGAATTGGTTTGTTCCTTTCCTCAAATGACATCCAACTTGGACGTGGTGAACCTATGAAAGATACATCACGGGTTATAAGCCGTATGGTTGACATGGTCATGATTCGTACTTTTGAACAATCAAAACTAGAAGAGTTTGCAAAATACTCTAAAGTACCTGTTATTAATGGATTAACCGATTCCTACCACCCAGTACAAGTTATGACTGATTATTTAACCATGTTAGAGTTTGGTGTAACGCAACCAGTTGTTGCTTATGTTGGTGATGGAAATAATATGACACACTCATGGCTCATGTTAGCAGCAAAACTAGGATTTGAACTCAGAATCGCAACCCCAAAAGGTTACGAATGTGATAAAAATATTGTAGAAGAAGCTTTCGAAATAGCAAAAGAGTCTGGTGCAAAAATCAGTTTTGGAAATGATCCAAAAGTAGCAGTAGCAGGTACAAATGTAGTGACCACTGATACATGGATTTCAATGGGTCAAGAAGACGAAAAAGAAGAACGTATAAAAGCGTTTGATGGTTATATTGTGGATGAAGCCTTAATGTCATTAACAGAAAAAGATGCTATCTTCTTACATTGTCTGCCTGCTTACAGAGACTATGAAGTAAGTGAAACAATCTTTGAAAAACATGCAGATGAAATTTTTTCAGAAGCCGAAAATAGACTACATGCCCAAAAGGGTATTATGGTTTGGCTTAATGAACATAGAGATTAAGTAAAGAGGTAATATGAGTAAAAGCCTAGAAGAAATTTTTAATTTCCAAGAAACAGCAGATGACTGTGTAAAATGTGGAAAATGTATTCCAGTTTGTACCATTCACCAAGTTAATCCCGATGAAGTAACCTCTCCTAGAGGGTTTATTGATTTACTAGCTCAATACCAGCAAGGTAATCTAGAACTCGATAAAAATGCTAAAAATATCTTTGAAAGCTGTTTTCTATGTACCAACTGTGTCGAAGTTTGTCCAAACGACTTGGCAACAGACATGGTCATAGAAGAAGTTCGTGCTGACATTGCAGATAAATTTGGAATTGCATGGTTTAAACGCATTGCATTTTATCTTTTAGAACATCGTAAAGTTATGGATGTTGTTATGAAATTTGGATTCATGTTTAAAACTTGTGCCGTAGCAGAAGATGACAAAGGCAGAGGTCTACGTGCTAGATTTTCTATGCCTATGGTAAAGAAAGGACGTTTACTCCCTTCTATGTCAAAAGTTTCTTTTTTAAACAGTCAACCTGAAGAGATTTTAGCTCCTAAACAAGAAGAGAAAAACATGCGTGTTGCCCTCTTTATTGGTTGTTTAGCCAACTATAACTATGTAAATATTGGTGACAGTTTAGTCGACATTTTAAAAGAGCTAAACATTGACATTTTTATTCCTAAAGATCAACTATGTTGTGGTGCACCAGCTTACTTTACGGGAGCCGTAGATTCAGTTGAACGTATGACCAAAGCAAATATAGAATACTTCGAAAGTTTTATGGATGACTGTGATGCAATGCTTATTCCAGAAGCAACTTGTTCTGCCATGATTAAACATGATTGGCAAGTATTTTTCAAAAACCATAACATGCCAGAGTGGGAAGCTCGAGCAAAAAAAGTAACTGAAAAAATTCATATGGCAACAGCATGGTTAGATGATAACACTGAATTACAAAATATTCTGAAAACACGTGGAACATTTGATGAGTCTGTTACCTATCATGATCCTTGCCATGCAAGAAAAGTTCAGGGTATTTATGAACAACCTAGAAATCTATTAGCAGCAAACTATCCAATGGTAGAAATGTCTGAGCCTAACCGTTGTTGTGGTTTTGGTGGTGTTACCATGCAAACTGAGAAATTTCATTTTGCTGAAGCTGCAGGAAAACCAAAAGCAGCAATGATTAAAAATACTAAAGCCCATTATGTATCGGCTGAATGTTCTGCTTGTAAAGTACAATTGAGTGAAGCCATGAATCATGCTGAGGTAGAGACTATATTTAAAAATCCAGTTGAATTAATAGCTGAAGCATTAAAAAAATAACGATAAGGTATGTTGAGAAAAACATACCTTACTCGAAGCGATCAAACCACCACATAAAAGCAAACATCAATCCCACCGTTTTACCAATAGACTCATCATACATAAATGTTCTTGCTTCTTTTAAAGGGATTTCTACAACTTCTATCTGTTCATCTTGAATCCCCCCACCTTGACTAATACGTAAAGATTCATCTACTTCAGCATAATAGATTACTTGTTTAGAACCAGAAGTACCAACAGCAGATAAAACTTCTGTAATACGTTCTATTCGCTCTAAAGGAACAGAAAACCCACACTCTTCTTCTATCTCTTCTTTTGCTATTTGTTCTAAAGACTTTTCTTTGTCAATTAATCCAGCACACAGTTCAATGGTCATTCCATCACCATTTCTACGATAAACAGGAGGACGAAACTGTTTAACCAATACAAAAGCATCGCGTTCTTTATGGTAAATTAAAATTGCCACAGAATCATGTGATTCAACAATTTCCCATGACTTCTTAATTCCATTTTGTATGTAAGTTGCAAACGCTGTTTTCACAAAGTTTGGCTTCTCTAAGGGATGTAAGACAAAGTCTTCAATAATATTTTTCATTACCAGCCTCTATTTTGATAATATGTCTTCATAGACGGTAATACTGAAACTTCATTAACCGTATTCCAAACATAAGAAGGGATATTATCTTCAAAAATTTTATTTATAATTTTAGTATATTTCTTTTTTCTATTTAAAAAAGCTTTCTTACCTTGACCAGTTAATCCCTCTTTAGAAAACTTAACCATTCGCATAGGATTAATAGCCCGTCCATTTTTATATAAACCAAAATGTAAATGTGGACCAGTACTACGTCCTGTACTTCCTACGTATCCAATAATTTGACCAGCTTTAACAGAACTTCCTTTTTTAGCCTTTAAACGACTTTGGTGAGCATACAGCGTTACATAACCATCATTATGCTGAATTTTAGTAACTTTTCCATAGCCACCTTTCCATCCAGAAAAAATAACTTTTCCATCAGCAGCAGCCAAAATAGGGGTACCTCTTTTAGCACCAAAGTCTGTACCATGATGCGCCTTCCATCGTTTGAGAACAGGATGAAAACGTCTGTTGGTAAAATGCGAAGTAATTCTTACATGTTTAATCGGTTTTCTCATGTATTTTTGAATGAGTACCTCACCTTGCTCATTGTAGTACTTAGCATCGGTATGTTTAAAAACATAGTTTTTCTTTCCATGAGATTCAATCATAGCTACTTTAATATCTGGTACCCCTAAAGGTTGACCTAAACGCATTTTCTGGTCATAAACAATGGCAATTTTATCTTTTTTTTGTATGCCTCTAAAGTCAACTGAATGCTTTAATACACGGGTAAACTCTGTAGATAAACGCTTGTTCTTAACCTTGGTTACAATATCAGAGTGAGGAGACTTATCGACCTCTAATACGGCAACATGTGTATCTTTTTGGTAAGAAATTGGAAGAATTTCAATTTTATAGCCAGTATGTGTTCGAAATAAATGTGCTTGAAGTTCATCCCCAATGGGTAATAAAGTTTGTAGTAGAACACCGTTTGATGCTATGAGTTCAAAGTATCGATGGTTATAACCAATTTCATCTATAAGTTTTAAATCATCCTTGTCCAGATTTTCTAAAATTTCTTGTGAAATGTTATGTTCTTGCAAATATTGCTCAAACCCAAGTCCTTTATCCCAAATAGAATATTGCACTTTTGCAGCAAATGTGAACACTGAAAATACCAAAAAAAGTATTCCAATCCTCATAAAAACATTGTTCTTCAAAAAAACTCCTCAGTCAATTGTGATTATTATAACTTATACAAACTAAAGAACGGGGGCGAGAAAGGAGAACTCTAAGCCTATTTGAGTAATATTCGCCCATGAAACACCTACGAGGATACAAACGACGTTATTTTTCATTAGCCGTTATTGCTATGTATTCCACGTTGTTTAAATTATGTACCATTGATGCAAATCATCAATACCATAAACATACTTTTGAATATCAAGAGTATAAGACTTCTCCACCCTACTTGTATGCCTTTTATTTACTATAACATATTTTAACACAATTAGATTTCATTGGCTCTTTGATTAAAAATCAAGTCCATATTCTTAAGA
>CACVAP010000095.1 GCA_902727895.1 uncultured Sulfurovum sp. | reverse complement strand
ATGAAGTTTATTTTCAATCTGTGAATAATCCCAACTCAAAAGGAGAGTATAAGTTACCAAAGGTATCGTACTGAGGTGATATTAAATAATCTTCTTTACTGGTATGAAAAAAAGGGAGCATTATAGTTTTATAGTAAAAGTTATCAATGCTTCCAACGGTTTGAGTAGATGCTCTTTTGATGAAATATTGTTTTCCTTTTATTAAAGGATCTTCACTCATCCACACTATGTCTACATCTAAAGCAGAGGCATGCTCTGGTTGCTCATCACTCTTTACGATTATTACATCTCCACGAGAAATATCAATCTCATCATTTAGAGTAAGCGTAATTGCTTGTTGTGCATAGGCATATTCTAAGTTTCCATCATAAGTAACTATCTCTTTAACGCTAGAACTTTTTCCTGATGGCAATACGGTAATGGCATCACCAACTTCAATAATTCCAGATGAAATGGTTCCACAAAAACCTCTAAAGTCTAAGTTGGGTCTGTTTACATATTGAACTGGTAACCTAAAGTGTTTTAAATCTCTGTCTTCATCAATTTTAATCGTCTCTAAAATTGTCATTAAAGTTTCACCTTTATACCAAGGTGATTTTTCACTAACATTGACAACATTGTCACCGTTAAGTGCTGACAATGGAATAAGCGTAATATCTGAAGTCATTCCTAACTCTTTTGAAAACGCTAGATAATCTTCACATATTTCATTGTATTTCGCTTCATCAAAATCAACCAAATCCATTTTATTAACAGCAACCACAATGTGTTTAATACCCAGTAACTTTGCAATAAAGCTATGTCTTCTCGTTTGTGTTTGAACACCATATCTAGCATCAATCAAAATAATGGCTAAATCAGCCGTCGAAGCACCCGTTGCCATGTTTCTTGTATATTGCTCATGACCTGGTGTATCGGCAATAATGAATTTTCTTTTATCCGTTGTAAAATATCTGTAAGCAACATCAATGGTAATACCTTGCTCTCGTTCACTTTGTAAACCATCAACTAAAAGTGATAAATCAAACTCACCATCCGTTGCATTTGTTCTTTTACTGTCATTTTTAATGGCAGCCAGTTGATCTTCAAAAATCATTTTAGAATCATGAAGAAGTCTACCGATTAAAGTAGATTTACCATCATCAACTGAACCACAAGTTATGAATCTGAGTAATTGTTTGTTCTCATGCTCTTTTAAATACGCCTCTATATCGTTTGCTATTTTTGTTTCTAAATTTGACATCTTAAAAGTACCCCTCTATTTTTTTCTTTTCCATTGAACCAGCCGAGTCATTGTCAATAACTCTACCTTGTCGTTCACTTGTTTTAGTTAATAACATTTCTTGAATAATCTCAGGTAATGTTGTGGCTGTTGACTCAACTGCTCCTGTTAATGGGTAACATCCAAGTGTTCTAAATCTAACCATTTCATGTTTGATTTCTTCACCTTCTTCAATGGGCATTCTGTCATCATCAACCATGATTTTTATGCCATCTTTTTCAACAACTGGTCGTGAAGCTGCTAAATATAAAGGCACAATAGGAATACCTTCAAGGTAAATGTATTGCCAAATATCAAGCTCCGTCCAGTTAGAAATAGGAAAAACTCTAATGGACTCCTCTTTATGAACTCTTGCATTGTAAAGATTCCATAATTCAGGTCTTTGGTTTTTTGGATTCCATCGATGGTTCTTATCTCTGAAAGAATAAATTCTCTCTTTGGCCCGAGATTTTTCTTCATCACGTCTTGCCCCACCAAATACAGCATCAAACTTATATTTGTTAAGTGCTTGTTTTAAGCCTTGTGTTTTCATGATGTCTGTATGTACAGCAGAACCGTGTGTAAAAGGTCCAACATTTTGTTCTATGCCTTCGGGGTTGGTATGTACTAAAAGTTCAAAACCTTCTTCTTTGGCTCTTTGATCTCTAAAAGCAATCATCTCTTTAAATTTCCATTTTGTATCTACATGAAGTAGGGGAAACGGAAGTTTCGCAGGGGCAAAAGCTTTTAGTGCTAGATGTAACATTACAGCTGAGTCTTTACCAACTGAATACATCATTACAGGATTGTCAAACTCTGCAATGACTTCTCTCATTATGTGTATTGATTCAGCTTCTAACTGTTTTAAGTGCGTTAATCGCTCTGTAGTTATCATTATTCTCTCCATTAATCATTTGTTTGATTAGTTCAAATTAAAAGTTTGAATTTGTCATTGTATAAATTTTATTTGTTGTGTAAACCACACTCTTTATGTTCGGGATTTTCCCACCACCAACGTCCTGCGCGTATGTCTTCACCTTCTTCAACGGCTCTGGTACATGGCGCACAGCCAATACTTGGAAAACCCATGTCATGAAGTTTGTTATAGGGAATATTGTGTTCTTTTATGTAATTCCATACATCCTCTTCACTCCAAGCAATTAAAGCATTGACTTTAATGATTTGAAATCCTTCATCCCAGTCAACAAGTCTCATTTTAGTTCTTGTAACACTTTGGGAGGCTCGGAGTCCTGTAAACCAGATGTCTAAATCTTTTAAAGCTCTTTTCAAAGGCTCAATTTTTCTTACACCACAGCAGGTCTTTCTGTTTTCAATACTTTCATATTGACCATT
>CACVAP010000094.1 GCA_902727895.1 uncultured Sulfurovum sp. | reverse complement strand
CTTTGTTATAGACTTTCTCTACTACTTTACTGTTAGGGAGTTCTTCTTGTTCTACTCTTCCTTGTTTATCATAACTGTATTGGGTTTGGTTTTTTGTGGGGTCTATTATGGCTTGTAGTTGGGCTTTATTATTGTACTTGTATTCTATACTATTGCTTATGGCATCTTTAGTGCTTTTTATTCGGTCTAGTTTGTCGTAGAAGTATTGGGTACTTTGATGATTTGGGTTAATATAGCTTTTTACTCTTCCTTTTTCATCATAATTGAGTATAGATGTTTGGTTTAGAGCATTACTTCTACTTTTTAGTGCTTGTTCTCTTGTATAGCTATAGGTTGTTGTATTGTTGTTAGCATCTCTTTTTTTAACAAGGTTTCCGTGAGTATCGTATTCTAAGGTTGTTTTACCGTTTAGAGGGTTTCTGATACTCACTACTTCTCCTTGTTTATTGTATTCATAGTGTGTTATTGCTCCATTTGGGGCAATGGTGCTTATGAGTTCATTATTGTCATTATGGATAAGTATTGTACTGTTGTCTAATCCATCTCTTATTTTTTTAGGTACTTGTTTCTCTTGGTCATAATAGATTCTTGTCACTATACCGTCAAACTCTTTTATGAGTGTTGGCTGTCCGTAGATATTATAGCGTAGCTCTTTTGTTTGGTTGAATTTGATGCTTCCTTGTTCATTGGTTCTTAGGAAGAGGTAGTTAAAAGTGGATATTTAATCACTAGAATGAGAAGTTTTATTTGACTCTTAAGTGATTAAAAATACTACACCCTTTCTTTGAACCTAGTTTACAAGATTTTTTAAAAAACTGTCTTGCTTTCAATATATTTTTTTCTACAGCTTCTCCTTTAAAATACATAATACCTATACCAAAACATCCTAGCGACCCATTTAAGTTACAACTTCTTAAATAAAACTTTTTACTTTTTAAAATATTTTTTTTTACACCTAACCCTTTAATATACATATGTGCAAGGTTACTGCATCCCATAGCATTATTTAAATTACAAGATTTTTCTAAATATTTTAAAGCTTTCGGATAATTTTCTTTTTGATAATCATCAAATTTATAGATTATTCCTAGTTGATTACAACCCATAGACTCATTAATGTCACAAGCTTTTTCATAATATTGAATAGCTTGTTTATAATCTTGTTTTACTCCATTTCCCTGTTCATATAATAATCCCACTCCTGCACACCCAAGTATAGAACCTTTTAGATTACAAGCTTTAGTATAGAAAAATTTTGATTTGTTAAAGTCTTGTTCTATATATTCTCCGATTGCATAAATAGCTCCTAAATTATAACAAGCTTTTGCATAGTTAGAATTACAGGATTGGAGATATAATTTTCTTGCCTTACTTGGATTAAATATTTTAGGGTTTTCTTCATATAAAATAGCTTTTTCAAAACATTCTACAGCTTTTTCTTGACACTTTAAATCAGTTTCATTTGCGAAACCTATAGTAAGATTAAGCAGTCCAAGTATTACAAGTAAAATACGAAGTTTCATTAAGTAGTCTTCCTTTTTCTTATTTTTTCTTATTTTTTTCTGAATCTGAATGAGATACAGTGGGAACATCAAACTCAAATAATTCAGGGTGTTCACAATCCCAATTTCCATCTTCTTCGAATATAGGTTCCCAATTATCTCCTGACATATTAACCTCACAAGTGGTATACCCTTTACCTTTTTTATGGTGAACATTTAAACCTTTACCTGTAGCATCATAATCAGCCATTACATTTATCAAGTCATAGGTCTCATCATCATTTTTTGCACCTCCAACAGATAAAGTCCAAGGACCAAAAGAAAAACCATCATTACTATTGTAACCATTTAAAGAACTATCTGAATTTTCACTACTCATAACTACAGTTCCTCCTGCATCTATATTTGGTGTTGAAATAGCTTTTAATCTCTTCTTTATTCCTTTTATACTTTGATCCATCTTTACACTATCTTTACCTAAATCCATACCATATTCAGCATTTTTATAAATACCTCCCCTAATTGTTTCTGATGAATCAGAATTACAAAACTTTGAAGTAAAAAGTCCTCCTTCCATACTAATTCCCCCACCCCAGAGATCAGTTCCAGCTGTACCTCCTGTTGCTATTGTCCATGGTTGACATTCTTCGCCAACAACAGCACGAGTAAATGAATTAGCCATTTTCAAAGGAAAATATTCTTTCTCAGCTTCATTGTTTCTTTTAGGTAAGGGTTCTCCTGCTAATGTTCTTGCCAATGTATTTATATACTTTAAAGGAGGATATTCTCTTTCTGCAGAATTTCCTTCTGCTGGAATCATATCAAGAATAAAGTTGGATGATTCTGTATCTTCATAAGCGTTAACAAGAATTGGCTCTAATAGCTCTTCTAAGCCCAAAGGATCCCGAAAATTCAAAGGACTATTCCCAACATACCGATAAAAGTTAAAATCCCCAGAGCTAAACCCAATAGGATCTAGTGATAGAAATCTCTGAGTAGAAGAATCATAATACCTAGCCCGATAATAATAAAGATCGTTAGTTTCTATCTCTCTACCCGTATACCCATAAGGATTAAGTGTTTCATTGTTGTTTCTTCTCTTATGTTCTAAGATTGACCCATAATGCTCAT
>CACVAP010000093.1:106352-174208 GCA_902727895.1 uncultured Sulfurovum sp. | reverse complement strand
CCATTACTTCAAATGTAGCTCGTTTTACGCCTACTACTCGCTTAAAATTCTCATCATTTGTATTCTCAAATTTATCTACTTTTCTCATCTTACTATTTTAGCACTTTTTTAGTTTTGCAAGATGTCTGTTATAATACTTCTAAAAAAGAGAAGTAATAATGTTTGAAGAAATAAAAGTAGAAGAAAATTTAGAAGAACTAGTAAAAGTGGTGTTTAATACTGATTTAAAGCTTGATGGGGCTTGGGGATATAGTAAAGCATTGGCAACAGTAATTAAAGAAGGAAATGATACTCCTACACTTCAAATAGAATTTACATTAGCAACGATGAGAGCTTATTTAGAGATGAATATGACTTTAGAAGAGAATGTACGTTATTCTGCTATTAATTTACAAGAGCTTTCTCGTGAAAAAGTGGATAGTGTGTATGATAAAGTAAAGTATGAAATATCAGCTATTAAAGAGACAGAGTATAAAGCATTTATAAAAGAGTATAAAGAGAATTCTGATAAATCAGATTTTGATATGACAGCACATTTTATGAGACGAAGTGATGCGACATTAAAACGGGAAGTGATTCATTGGTTTAAAGTTTAAGGCGAAAGTGTTATACAAACTCCCAAGAGGGAGTTTTAAAAGTTAAATTATTTAACTTTTTTGTCTTCAGTAACTGTTTTACCAGACTTATCAGTCCAAGTTACTTCCATTTTATCACCAGCTTTAATTCCAGCAGCTTTTGCTTGGAACTTTAAAATTGGGTTTTTAGATAAGAATTGGCTTGTAGAAACTTCCATAACTACTCTGTCTCCAACTTTTGCAATGATATGTGTAATGAAGTTCGCTTCAACACCTTTTTCTTTTGCAGCGTTGTAAGTCATCATTTCGTGTGTAGCTTGTAGTTTACACTTAAGAGTGTCATCTTTTAGTTTTGCTTTAATTTTCATGTTACCCATGTTAATTCCTTTTCTATTTACTTTTATTTAATAATTTAAAATATGTTTGTCAAATTGTGAGGAATTAACCTTCACAACCACCAAGTGCAACTTCTAATTTCTGAGTAGCAGAGTAGAATTTACCATCTTGACCTTCACCAATAATAGTGATTGTACCTGATTTACCCATTTTAATTTTTACCATAAGATCGATAACAGTGTTCTCATCCATAGTAAAAGTAGCAACAGCAGCTTCTGGGTTAGCATCTTGAAGAATTGTAAGTGACTTCATAGCAATATCTGACTTGATTTTAACAGGAACAGCTCCACCGTTAGAAGCGATTTTAGGAACGTTTAGTTTAATTCCACTTTCTTCAGCTTTAATCTCACCGTAAAGTGCTTTAGTAGCGTCTGCTATTGTGTGTGCAGTCCATGCCTCTGGCTTTGTTGCTCTGAAGTCAACAGCACTTAAACTAGCTGGTACTAGTGCAACTGCAGCTAGACCTAAACCTAAAAATTTTCTTCTTTCCATCTTGAAATCCTTTTGATTGGGTTGATTTGGATATGTCACATTTTAAGACAAAATAGTGTCATAACCGTTGTAAAAACTGATATTTTTTAATCAAAAATTTTGATTAAAATCATCAGTAATTATCAATACACTAGGAGTATAAAAACCCATTGTGTATTAATTGTGTAAAACATGTTTTAAATAAAAATTTAAAACTTATTTACTCTCTTCTAGCATATAGTCTACAATCTCTTTAACTTGATCATCACTTAGTGACATAGCGCCACCTTTTGGAGGCATCCCACCTTTACCATGAATAGCATTTTTATAGATTGAATCTTTACCACCTTTAAGTAATGCATCCCATGCAGCTTTATCACCTGTTGCAGGTGCTCCCATTGCATCGGTTGTGTGACACATTGCACAAGACTTATCATAAGTTGCTTTTCCAGGATGTTCTGGTTTAGCATCAGCTTTTTTAGCTGGTAAAGATTTTTCTGATGATAATGCTGGTTCGAAATCTTCTATTACATTACCAATAGTTTGAATCTCTGGTTCACCATCTATACAATCTTTCATACATCTTGAACCATTTCCATAGTTTGCAGTGTTGTTGTAGTAAGCTCTTGCATTTTCTTGACCTTGTGGACCATCAATATTTGGCTCAAACCCATCAATGTTAGGCATTACAATGTCTTTGAAGTTTTCTCTACTTAGTACAAAGTCTTCATCTACTTCTTCACCATCAACTTTAATTTCATTAATCATTAGAAGGTAGGCAACAAGTGCATACGTTTCATCATTGGTTAATGACATAGGTGCTTGGTGAGGCATACCTGTTTTAATATACCACCATGCTGTACTTGCATATGGCCAGTAAGAACCAAAGTTTCTAGTAGGTCCGTCAGTATTACCATTTACACGTTGGTTGGTTAATGTTTGTTGACCTTCGTAACCATTACCTTTAGCCAATGGAGGGTAAAGACCATCTCCTGCACCAAAGTCACCATGACAAGAAACACATTTCTCTTCATATACTTCATCACCAAACTCTGCTGAACCTTCACCTGCTGGAAGACCATGACCATCAGGCATAATGTCAATATCCCAAGCGATTTGTTCATTTTTAGTAGCAACTTTACCGTAGCTAACTGTAGCTTTGTGTGCAGCTTCATTTACATGATACGCACCTGTTTTACCATTAACAACTGGATAGTAAATACCACCATCAACAATATGCTTACCATTGAAGTCATATTTGTTTTTTACAGTATCAGATAATGCTGGTTTAGCAGGATTTAGACCAAGTCCATCTGGATTAAGTCTTTTTGCAATTTGCTCAGCTGTTTCACCTGCTGGTGCTTTTGCCACACTTTCAACTTTTGCTGCTACTTCTTTAGTAGGAGCTTTTGTTGTTTCTTTGCTATCATCACTTGATGCATTACAAGCAGTACCTAAAAGAACTACTGATGCAACAACTGAAGATGATACAATTTTTTTAAGATAAGATTTGTACATTAGTTACGTCTCCTTTTGCTGATACTGCCCATGTATGGATAGCATTTCTGTGGTATACACTTTCTACACCAACGGCAGCTCTTTCTTCTTTTACTGTTGGTTGAATATGTCCAGCATCATCTACGGCTCTTGTTGAAAGAAGCAGAGGTTTACCAGTATATTCATGCATGTAAGAGAATCTTGTCCATGCTTTTTCTACAACAAGACCTTTAAGTGATGCTTTTTCCCAATTGTCTCCACCGTCAAGTGAAATATCAACATCGGTAATGGTACCCATACCAGACCATGCAAGTCCTTCAATTTCTACCATATCACCTTTTTTCATATCTTTCCATGGTTTTTCAGGACATGGTGAAGTAATAACTGAGTTAACTTCGTTTGCATAGAAATGTTGAATGGCTTTACCTGTTTGCTTTAAAGCAGTATATTTAGAAGTTTCTTCTTTAGCATAGAATGGTTCAGCTGCAAACTCTAGTCTACATAACCATTTAACACATAAGTTTGCTTCCCAACCTGGAACAACAACTCTAATTGGGTAACCTTGTTCTGGACGTAGTGCTTCACCATTTTGTCCCCAAACAATCATAGCATCATCAAGTACTTTATCTACAGGGATAGTTCTACCCATGTGAGAGTTATCAATACCTTCAGCAAGCATCCATAAAGCTTCTGGCTTAAGACCCAGATCTTTAAGAACATCTTTAATGTATACACCAGTCCACTCAGCACAAGACATAAAGCCTTTTGCAAATTGAATAGAGTTAAACTGAGGTCCTCTCCATTCTGGTCCACCATTTGCTGGACATTCTAAGAAGTGAATTCTACTTACATTAGGGTATTTTTTAAGCTCATCCATTGTAAGTACAATTGGCTTTTCAACTAGACCATGAATCATAAGTCTGTGTTGGTTAGGATCAATGTCTGGTGTACCACCATGGTGTCTGTTAAAGAAAAGACCATTTGGTGTAATAATTCCACAAGCATCTTGAATAGGTGTTACAGCAATCGAAGCTCTCATATTTCCTGAAGAAAGAATAGGTGTTGTTCTTCTTGTAACCTTATGCTCATAAGGTGATGGCATACCGTAAAGATTAGACGTTACTGGTGCACCAAACTCTAAACTCCATGGTTTATGTTCTATGATATTTAAATCATCCTCTGGGGTTGGTTTAATATGTCCGTCATGCCCACTTGGTGCATAATCACCAGAAGCGTTTAACACAGATGTAGCAACTACTGCAGATGCCGAATAGGTCGCAGCTTTTCTGAAAAAATTTCTTCTACTCATAAGTTCTTCAGACGTTTCATTAGTAGAAACTTCTGTAGACATTGAGTCTTTAGTAATTTTAGTCATTTGTCCTCCTTAAAGATTTTGGTATTTATAATAGAGAAATACTCTGAACGAATAAATTATATGGCAAGCTTTTTTAAATGTCAAGTAATTTTATTTATATTTTTCATAAGTAATAATGATATGTAGAGCTTATCATGATTATAAGTTCATTTTTTGATTATATATTATAATTTAAAGTTATATTCTAAGCTATAAAAGCCCCTAATTACATTAATAATCAAAAAAAATGATTTTTATTTAATTAATATTTCAGTTTTATTTATGGATATATTAAATTTTACCCCTTGTGTACATATGAAACAGTCTAACTTTTGTTATTGTGTTAAACTGTGACAATATAAAGAGAAAACATAAACTGTGAAGATTTTAAACATAATTAAATACCTATCCATTAACGCTATAGCTGTCAATAGAATGATTGTCTTCTAAAGTAAGCTATTAAAACTTTAATTGAGAAGAATTTTACTTTTTTTGAAAATTTTTAAGTTATTAAAGTATCTTATGATTCAAGTATAATTTCTTATTATGAATTATCAGGAGAAGGCTCTTCTTTATTTTCTCTTTCTCTTCTTTGTAAAATTTCTTCATATTTTTCATGTTCATCAATTTTCTGAAGTCTTTGACGTTCAGTTAGTCTAAGTTTCTCTTTTAATGCTTTAAGTGCTGCTTTCCTATTAGGTGCTAGTTTCTTACATGCAAACTCAACATCATCTCTTCCATCATAGTAGAGAATTCGTATTGTCTCTTTCTCTCCATCATACTCTACATTTCTCATTTGAGAATAGTAATGTTCGTGACAATCTCCTGAAATTCCTTTTTTTCTAGCACATTCTTTCATTTCAGGAGCAAGGGCTGGTTCAAGTAAATTAAAACTAGAGGCATTTTTACAGATACTAAAATATTCACGAGAAAGGACTAAAAATTCTAATTTTTTAGTTGCGATAATTGGGTGTTTTTTTGCATTTTTTTCATAAGGGGGAAAAGGAATTTTAGTTATGCCTATAGGAAAAGAGAAAATTTGAGGCTTAGTATCAAATCTTTGATCGTTGTCTGTAAAGCTTTGAATGTTATCTCCATTAAAACTAACTTCTTTTTCTAAAGCAGCATGAACCTCAGCTTCAAAAGTACTTAGTGCTTCTTTTGCTTTATCTGGAAAAGCTTTATAACTTTTTATGGCAAAACGTAGAAAGAAAAAAGTAATAATAGTAATTAGAATACCTATTATTATAGTTACTATATTTCCTATAGCAAAACAAAGTGCAATGGTAAAAGTTAGTATGAGTAGAATCCATGCAGACCTCATGTAATGAGACCAGAAATAATCAGTCCAGTTTTGTTTAAGAATGATTCTCTTTTCTATTCGACACTTTTGTCTATTGGTTCTAGTCTTTTTTTGTTTTGCACGTAAAGGGTCAAATTTAATTAGTTTGAATAAGTAAATAGAGCCTATTCCAATAAAAAAGAAGAGTACAAAAACAAGTAAAGTAGCTACATCAAGATTTCCCATATAGTTTTCCCATTTTTTCCTAATAGTATATCAAAAAATGTCACAGCTATATAAATAATTTGCTCTTTATCAATATATTTTGTTACAATGCAAAAAAAATACAAAGTGGTATAGAAAATATATGAAAAATTTAATTATTGTAGAGTCCCCAGCTAAAGCACGAACTATTTCAGCTTTTCTTGGTAAGAACTATAAAGTAGTTGCCTCAAAAGGTCATATTAGAGATTTACCTAAAAGTTCATTTGGAATTACTGTTGATGAAGAGGGTGTGTTTGTACCAAAGTACTCGATTCCAAGAGAAGTAAACCCTACGGTTAAAGAGCTTAAAAAATTAGCCAAAGAAGCTGAAACCATTTACATCGCAACTGATGAAGATCGTGAGGGTGAAGCGATTGGTTGGCACATTGCAATGGCAATTAAGAAAGAACCAGAGTCTTTACCACGTATTGTTTTTCATGAAATTACTAAGACGGCAATTCAGCATGCCTTAGATAATCCACGTAAACTAGATATGGATTCTGTTAATGCACAGCAAGCAAGAAGATTGCTTGACCGTATAGTAGGGTATAAGCTTTCTCCACTTTTGGCTTCTAAGATTCAAAAAGGACTGAGTGCTGGACGTGTTCAGAGTTCATCTTTAAAAATTGTTATTGACCGTGAACGTGAGATTAAAGCCTTTAAGCCAGAAGAATATTGGACAATTGAGGGGCTTTTTGAAAAAAATATAGAGTCTAGTATTTATTCTTTTGATGGTTTAAAAATGGATAAGATGACCATTAAAAATGAAGCAATGGCTACAGAGATTACTCAGTCTGCTGTTAAAGAAAATTTTGTGGTGGAATCTTTAGAAAAGAAAGAGCGTAAGAGTAAAACTCCAGCGCCTTTTATGACATCAACTTTGCAGCAAGCTGCTTCAACACAGTTAGGATTTTCACCTAAAAAGACCATGATGGTAGCTCAAAAGCTTTATGAAGGTGTAAAAACTGACAAAGGGAACATGGGGGTTATTACCTACATGAGAACGGACAGTATGAACTTAGCGAAAGAGGCTGTGGCTTCTGCAAGAGAGTACATTCAGTCTAACTTTGGTGATGACTATTTACCTGCTAAAGCAAAATCGTATGTTACTTCATCAAAAGGTGCACAAGAAGCACATGAGGCTATTCGTCCTACAAGAGTAGATTTCCCTCCTGTGGTTGCTAAAGATTATCTAGGTGCTGATGAATTTAAACTTTACCGTTTAATTTATAACCGTTTTTTAGCATGTCAAATGACAGAAGCACGTCTTGAATCACAAACACTTCTTTTTAAAGGTCAAAAATCTACCTTTAAAGCTTCTGGACGTAAATTACTTTTTGATGGTTTTTACAGAGTAACAGGCTATAGTGAAAAAGATAAACTTTTACCAGAATTGAAAAAAGGTCAAAAAGTTATTTTAGATGACATTAAACCTGAACAACATTATACTGAGCCACCAGCACGTTATAATGAAGCAAGTCTTATTAAAAAACTTGAGTCATTAGGAATTGGTCGTCCAAGTACTTATGCGCCTACCATTACTATTTTACAAACACGTAAATATATTGAATTAGAGAAAAAAAGAATTCATCCAACTGAAGTAGCTTTTACTGTTATTGAGATGCTAGAAGAACATTTTGCTGAAATTGTTGACTCTTCATTCACTTCCAATATGGAAGCTGATCTTGATGAGGTTGATGAAGGTAAGCTTGACTGGCAAAAAGTACTAACTGCCTTTTATGATCCTTTCATGAAAAAAATTACTGATGGTAAAGAAAATATCAAAAGTCAAAAAATGGCAATTCCCACAGGTGAGATGTGTCCAAAATGTGGACATGAATTACTCAGAAGAAAAGGGCGTTATGGTGAGTTTATTGCTTGTAGTAACTTTCCTAAGTGTAAATACACGACAGATTTAGATGGAAATGCACCACCAGAGCCAGAGTTAACAGATAGACCATGTGAAAAATGTGGTGAGATGATGGTTATAAAAGACAGCAGTCGTGGTAAGTTTTATGCATGTTCAGCTTATCCAAAATGTAAAAATGCACAACCTTTAATCCCTCCTAGAGAATTGGATGTTCCTTGTCCTAAATGTGGATCGAAAATTCATGAGAAAGAAGGGAAACGTGGTAAGTTTTTTGGTTGTTCTAACTACCCTAAATGTCGTTTTATTTCGAATGGAGAACCACTGGATAGAAAATGTCCAGAATGTGAAAGTATGGTAGTTCATAAAGTATTGAAAACTGGTGAAGTTTACGATTGTATCGACAAAAAATGTAAATGGTCAGAAGCTGTTCCAGCAGATAAACAAAAAGGTTTACCTGCAAGTAAAGAAGCTGAAGTTAAAAAAGAGGAAAAGTAGTATTATGAAAATTGGTATTCTCTCAGATAGTCACACAAAAACGACACTGCATAAGGATGCCATTGAACATTTACTTTCCTTAGGAGTAGAGTATCTTTTACATGCTGGAGACATTATGTTAGAAGAACATCTTCAAATGTTAGTTGATACAGGTCTCCCTTATGCCTGTGTCTATGGGAATAATGATACAGCACTTATTTCTTTAGATGGACAATATAATATTTTTCAAGAACCTCATTACTTTAAAATAGAAGATTTAAAAATTAAAATGATGCATATGCCATATTTTATGGCTGCTGATGTTGATATGGTTGTATCAGGACATACCCATATGTTTGAAGCATCGTTATCAAACAAAACTTTGTTTATTAATCCAGGTGAAGTTTGTGCGAGGGAAAAACCTCTAAGTGAATGTGCTGTAGTTATAGTTGAAAATAGTTCTTTTGAAGTGGCACATTACTTTAGGGAACTTAGTAAAAAAGAGTGGACTAAGCGAGAGATAGAAATTTAAATATTTCTATCTTTATTTTACAATATTCATTGCATACATTGGTTCTGAAGGAATAGTTTTTCTCATATATGAGTTTACAAGAGACTTCATTACCGAATTTTTCTTATATCTTTCATAAGATTGTTTGTATAGCTTATTTAAGACATCTAAGTGTTTTGTTAGACCATCAATTGTTGCATAAGCATCATTTACATACATTTTATTATTGATTGCTGAGTCTAAGATTCTTTTTTCTTGAGACCAAAGTAGTTGAATTGTTTTTATTTTATTTTTTAGAAATACAAGTTCTGTACCATGTAAATTTAAGGCTATATCACCCTCTGAAAGTCCAGTAATAATAGTTGTGAAAGCTTTTTTTTGTTCTGCCAGTTGATTTTTATTGTTATTTTTACGGTCACTAATTAATGTACGCATATTCTTAAGAAGAAGTTGCTCTTTTTTTACCATTTTCATATCATTTAATAAAGGGTAGCTATTCAGTAGAGCATAGTCATTAGCATTTGCTGTAATAGTAGATGTAAGTAGTAGTCCGAAAGCCAGAAGTTTTTTAATTGTTTTCATGTTTGTTGTCCTTTTTCATTTGAAGAAGTATAACTTCTGAATTGGTCATAATAATGAAAATAGATATAATTTGCAAAAGTTATCTAAGATAATTCAGCCTTGTTTTAGTTAGAATATCCGTGAAAGAGAGAAAAATTTAAAAAATGAATAAAATTAGTTTACTATATATAGAAGATGATAAAGATATACAAGAGATATATTTAGATTTAATTAATGAAGAAGTAGATAGGGTTCATTTAGCCCATGATGGTGAAGAAGGATATGCTCTTTACTTAAATATAAAGCCAGATATTATATTACTTGATATTAATATGCCAAAAGTAGATGGTCTTTCTTTAGCTAAAAAGATTAGGGAAGCTGATAGTAAAGTTAAAATTATTATTACCACAGCCTACGGGGAACAAGATAAGCTACTACAAGCAATTGAGTTATATTTGATTAAATATATTTTAAAGCCCATTGATCCTAAAATATTAAAAGAAGCCTTGTTAAAAGCAAAAAGTGAAGTTTTAGCATCAAGAGAAGATGAAGTAGCTTCAGAAAAAATATTTTCTTTAGATGAAGAGCATATATGGAATTTTGATACCGAAAAGCTTTATGAAAACAGTATTGAAGTGAAATTGACTAAAAATGAAAGACGCTTATTGAAATTATTATCAACTAATGAAAATAAAGTATTTACATTTTTTGAAATTTTTGATTATATCTCTTATGAAGATTTTGACAAAAGCTATGATGCTGGACAAGTCAGAGCTTTAGTAAAATTATTAAGAAAAAAAATTCCTAAAGAATCAGTACTTAATATCTATGGAGAGGGTTATAGGTTTAATCCTTTAAAAGAGCATAGTTCAGGAGCATCTCGTATAGTTTAGTGACATCAATAGGCTTTTTTAAGTGGTCATTCATTCCTGATTCTATGGTCTTTTCTATGTCTTCTTTCATTGCTGAGGCACTAACAGCAATAATAGGAATATCTAGATCAGTCTCTCTAATAATTTTAGCTGCTTCATAACCATCAAGAATAGGCATTTGAATGTCCATTAGAATGATATTATAGTTATTCTTTTTATGTAATGCAATTGCTTCTTCTCCATTTTCTGCAATATCAATAATAATTTGAGAGTTTTCAAGTAACCCTATAATAATCTCTTGGTTTATGAAATTATCTTCAGCTACCAAAATACGTTTCCCTTCAAGTAAGTTAAGGTCTGTAGGAAGTGTTTCGGTATAGGTCTCTATAGGGGAAACTTTAGTGGTATATTTATCTACTAACTCTTTTAGCTCTATTTCAAAAATAAATGAACTACCTTTATTGTAAGTACTATCTACCCAGATTTTACCATTCATCATTTCAACTAATTGTTTAGAAATAGTTAATCCAAGACCTGTTCCTTCATATTGACGGCTAGAAGTTGCATCAGCTTGTGTAAAAGCTTTAAAAATCTTTTTTTGTTCTTCTTTAGTTAATCCTTTTCCTGTGTCTTTAATTTTAAATTGAAAGCGATTTTGGTTAACCTTTGAGACAAAGAGAGAAATTTTACCTTTAGAGGTAAACTTGACAGCATTTGAGAGTAGATTGTTAAGTATTTGAGAAAGGCGTAAAGAATCCCCATAATAAAGTGTAGATATACTCTCCTCATAGTTTAATTCAAAGCTGAGATCTTTTTCTTCCATTTTAAACTGTAAGAGACTAATAGAATCATCAATAACTTCGTGTAGCTTAAAGTTAATCTTCTCTAGCGTTAGCTTGTCAGCCTCTATTTTTGAAATATCTAAAATATTGTTAATAATACCTAAGAGGTTTTTGGCTGAATTATCTATTTTTTCAATAAAGTCTCTTTGCTTATCATTAAGGTCTGTTTGGAGAGCGAGGTATGACATTCCTATAATACCATTCATAGGTGTACGTATTTCATGACTCATATTAGCTAAAAATTCTGATTTTAGTTTAGCCGTATCTTCAGCTTTTATTTTTAGTTTATTTAGAATTTTATAATCTTTTTCAAGCTTATGGTTTAGTTCATTGAATTGATCTACAACAGTGCCAATCTCATCTGAGTATTCTGCTGTTACCTCTTTCGTGAAATCAGGAGTATGAGTATTTAAATTTTTTAACATATACTGAACTTTACGAAATCTACGTTGGATATGCTTGTATAAAAAGTAAGTTAATGTCGAAACAATGAATAGACCAGATAAGGACAAAATTAAAGTGAAAATAAAATAACTATGATTTTTAGTATCTAGTAATTGTTTAGCATTTTCAAGTTTTTGTCTAGAACCTCTTTCCATTTCTTTGAAGACTGCATACTGTATACGTCTTTTATGTTGTAGTTCTTCAGGACTACCATCGTCAACTAAAGATTCATTTTCTGTTACTTGTTTAATAAAGGTCTGTGTAATGGTATGAGAATGGAGAAAAAACTCTTTAAATTCAGAAGAAACTTTTGTGATATTTTTGTCTCTACCCAAAGCTTTGGATGCTTCTAAATTATTGAGGATAAGTGTTTTTTTATGATTAGCAATAAGTAAGTAATTTGCTTCTGCCATACGAGCAGCATCTTCAAACACTCTTATAAGTTCTTCAATTAATTGAAGGTTCTGTTTATCATAGTTAGAGATATTTAATCTTTTTCCAGTTATATTGTGTACAGAATTAATGGTACTTTTGGTAAAGACATAGTTAATAGTCATATGTAATATAAAAAATAAAATAGCAATGATAGAAATAAAACGAAGTCTTGATAATATGGTTAAGTTAAACATTAGTAAAACCCTAGAGTTTTATCTAGAAGTTTAGTATGTATTTTAGTTTAATATTTTATATATTACGTATATTACTTCTAGCTTTAAAGAATGCTACTTTATGAAACAAATAAAGTTATTTAATAGTTAAAAGAATACGACCAGTTTTTGGATTTTTATCGTAAGCAATAATAGACTTATTACTCTTCATTGCTTTTTTGATAGCTGACGGAGAAAGTTTTTTAGGGGGTTGCGTATTTCCTCTATAGATTTGTTTCATCCAATAGGCATGAAGTTGTTTTGGGTTTTTCTTGACTATTTTTTTATAAAATTCTTGAAATAGTTTTTTATCTTGACTGTCCACTGGAATAACTTTAATACCATTGATTTTATCTGTTTTTTTAAGATATAAGTTTGCTAAATCTTTTTGACTTACTTTGGAAAGTGTATTGTTATGTGAAATATAAATTGATATATCGCAAAATGCGAAAGTAGATAATAAAATAGTTAGTAGTAGTGTTTTGATGAATAATCCCTTATTAAATATAGAATAAGAGTATAAAGAGATATATATTAATTTTTTCTTAAATTAAAATATTATAAATTATATTTTACATAAATATTATTATTTGATTTAAATCTGACTGGTATAATATTTTAAAAAGTTATTTTTAATTTTTATAAGTGTATTTATCGTAAATCATACATAATCAATTTTAATGTTTTAGAAAACTTAAGTAGTAATTCTTCTGTAATTGACTCATTTAATGTTTCAGCTAAAGTGCTAAGTTCTTTCATTCCCAGCGTTGCCGAGAGACCTTTAATAGTATGCATTGTATTTTTGAGTTCGTTCTCAGTTAGGGTGCTTATTTCTAGGTCTTTGTATCTAGTGAAGAAACTATTTAATACTTTTGAATAAAGTTTTCTATTTCCATTAAGGTATTTTAGCCCTAATTGAGTATCAATATATGGTGAGTTTGGTAGTTTTATTTCGTTATGCATAAGCTACTCCTTTTAAGCTATATATTTTGAAAAAGCTTGATATAGAATGTCAAGGTCTATGGGCTTAGAAAGATGTGCATTCATACCGAATTGCTTTGTCCTTAATTTATCTTGACTACTATTATTAGTTGTTAAAGCTATTATAGGAACAGTACTGTTTTCCGTTCGAATTATTCTGGTTGCTTCATAGCCATCCATAATAGGCATCTCAATATCCATGACAATTAATGAATACTTTTTTTCTCTTGACTTCTCTACAGCTTCTTTCCCATTTTCTGCGATGTCAATTGCAATACCACTTCCTTCTAGTAAGCCAATAAAGATCTCTTGATTAATTTTTGTGTCTTCAGTTAAAAGTATTTTAACTTCTTTTAGCATGTTTATTCCCTCTCTATGCCTAAATAATATAATAAATGTTTCCCTAGCATTATCATTGTGAATTATATGTTTATATTTGGTACGAAAGGTGAAAATAAACACTTATTCTATAAAAATAATAAAATAAAATTTTTTAATAGACTTAAAGTTTAAAAAGAACAGTAAATAACAATATATAAAGTTACTTTAAATAATCTTTTAGTTATTCTAATGTCTATAAAAAAGGAGAAGCATTGCAGAAACAAACAAAGTTAATATTTTTGATATTGCTACTATTAATGGTCTTGGCTGGATCTTTTTATTTTGTTACTCAAAATAAGAATATGACATTGGATGGAACAAAAGTTATGGATATAACTTTAGATAAAAGTAGCATAGTAAGCTCAGATTTTTTATTTGAAACAGTGCATAAGAAGAAAATTGAAATTGATGTAGAAGATAAAATCTTTCATATTAAAGGGATGGAAGATAAAACTGTTTTTTTGAAAGTATTTGGTTGGGATTGTAAGTTTTGTAAAAAAGAGATTCCTGAATTGGTTAATCTAAAAAAGCAATTAGGTGACTCTTTTGAAGTAATAGCTGTTGAGGCACAACATTTCTCAAAAGAAGATTCATTAAAATATATGAAAGAATATGGAATTAATTATCATATTGTTCCTGGAGCTTCTCAATCTAAGTTTTATGCTTATTTACAAGAGAAATATGGTTGGACTGGGATTATACCTCTAACCATTGTGATTTCAAAAGGAGGTGATGTTCTTGCCTTTGAACTTGGATCGAAGTCTTATTCTTTGTCTGAATTAATGAAAGCAGCATTACTAAGAGAATAGTCATGAGAAAAGAATTATTTTTTACTTTATTAACTGTTAATCTTGTTGCGCAAAATGATGTAGGTTGTAATACTGTTGTTGAGAGTGAGCCTATTGGTTGTTCTATTTCAAATGTTTTAAAGAATCCTCCATCACTAATTGTAGAGAAAGTTCTCACTGTTCAAGAAAGAATAGTTCAAAAAAAAACTATGGGAATTACAAAAAAGTTGGACTTTATTGAAGTGGAACATGATAATCAAAAGCTTTTAATAGAAAGAGTAAGTATAGAGGAACAGATGAGTTGTCCTCCCTTTTGTTTGGAACCTATGAGTATTGGAGATGTTCAGACAGTAGGTGAGTTAGAAACTTTAAATTTTATAGAAAAGTTAAAAGAAAAACAAGCTCGCTTACTGGTTGATGTAAGAAGTAGTAAGACATACCAGAAAGCTACAATTCCTGGTGCAATTAATTTACCTTTGAATATTTTAGAAAATGAAAGTAAATATCAAGATGAAGTATTAAAACTACTTGGTGCAAAAGTTAATTTAAAAACAGCAAAGAAGAAATGGTCTTTTAAAAATGCACAATTTTTGCTGATATTTGGTGATTCTGCTAGCAGTAGTGAAGCTTCACGTGCCATTAAAAAACTTTTAGAACTAGGATACCCTAGTTCTAAATTACTTTATTATCGTTCTGGTATAGAGGCATGGAAAGACTTTGGTTTAACTACTACTTAGTTTTTTAATTATTTAAATAACTATCTGCTTGAGTTGTTTCAAAGTCTTGCGAAACTTCTACTACTCCTAAGCTATCAACAAAATCTAATTTTTTAAGCTCTTGCGTTTCAAGACTAGCACTCGAAATATTTACAATACCTTCTTGTGCTAATTCAATTTTTTGAGGAATACTAAAATTACTTTCATATTTGTTAGAAACTGCAACTACTCCTAGTTTTTCTACAAATGCTAGTGGTGCATTTAGCTCGGTCATTTTAGCTGTTTCAATAGGCTCAAAATAGTGTGAATCAGGTAAATGATTATCTACTTCTTCAATCTCAAAATTTTCTGAAACAGTGACCACTTCTAATGAGTTTGCATAGGTACTTTGATATAAAGCTACTTCTTCTTCTCGTGAAAGTTTCTTAGCATATTTAGATTCTTTTGGAAGCGTATGTTCTGTTATGCTGACTGGTTGATATAGCATTTCTTGATTTACTCTCTTTTGGATGAGGGCTATCTCTTGAAGAGCGTTTACCTCTTTATTCACTAGCACCGTTTGATGAGTAGGTGCTTTTGTGATTACTTTAGGCTTATGCATAATGGTTTTAGATTCTTTTGGTGATACTATTTTTTTAGGGATAGAAGCTTTTGCGATTACTTTAGGCTTATGCATAATAGCTTTAGATTCTTTTGGTGATACTATTTTTTTAGGGATAGAAGCTTTTACAACCACTTTAGGCTTATCTATACTAGTTTGAGACTCTTTCTCTGACAACATTTTTTTATTTAGAGAGACTTTTTGTTGCGCTATTGTTTGTTTAAGATTCATTAGAACTTCATTTTGTTCTTCTTCTTTAGAACGAACAATGTTTTCTTGAGATAATTGAGTAGCTATTTTAAGCTTTGCTAAAATAGCCTCTGATGATTCATTTTTATAGTCACTCTTTTCTGAATTTAATTCTTTTATCACAATAGGAGCGATTTTAATGGGTTCAATCTTAATGGGTTCTTTATTTTTAGAATTATTCCAAAAAAGATAAAGTATAAATATTAATATAAGTATAAAAAATAAGGTGATTTTTTGTTTCTTATTCAAGAAAATCCTTTGTAGAAATTGTATCTGTTCTTGTAATTATACACTATAACCTTTTATAAAGTATTTTCAGCAATCTCTTCTTTGAAATTTGGAATAATGCGATTATGAAAAAAGAGATATTTTTATGTGCCATCAATAATATTTTGTCTGGTACCTGCCTAGAAGATTGTAAGTTTTGTACACAAAGTGTACGTTATCATGCTGATATAGAACGTTATAACTACAAGAGCATTGAAACCATCGTAGAAGAAGCTAAAAAAGCTAAATCTTATGGTGCTTTGGGTTATTGTTTAGTAACAGCTGGTAAAGGATTAGATGACAAAAAAGTAGACTTTGTTGCACGCGCAGCACAAGCTGTAAAAGCTGAAGTTGAAAATTTAAATCTTATTGCTTGTAATGGAACTGCCTCTGTAGAACAGTTACGTTACCTGAAAGAACATGGTATTGACAGTTATAACCATAATCTAGAAACTTCTGAAGAGTATTATCCTAGTATTTGTACCACACATAATTGGTCTGAACGCTATGAGACTTGCCAAAATGCGAAGTCGGTTGGTTTACAACTTTGTTCTGGTGGTATTTTTGGTATGGGTGAAACAGCAGAAGACCGAACGTCTTTGTTAAACTCAATTGCTTCTTTAAGTCCAGAATCAACACCTTTAAACTTTTATCACCCTAATGAAGCACTTCCAATTAAAACTAGAAACATCTCAAGAGATGAAGCTGTCGAAATTGTTAAAAGAGCTAGAAAGCTTTTTGGTGAAGATAAACTACTAATGGTAGCAGCAGGAAGAGAACTTCTTTTTGATGGTTGTGAAGAACTCATGTTTGATGCTGGTGCAAATTCAATGGTTATTGGAAATTATTTGACCACAGTAGGGGATGCACCTCAAAAAGACAAAGAGATGTTGGAACGATTAGGATATGGAGTAGCAACATCTTGTCATGACTAATGAAAATATTGGTTCTATTCTGGCTATTTCGCTAGTACTAGTCCTCTCTCCACACTTCTCTAGACTTTTTCGCCTACCTACGGCACCCATAGAAATTATCTTGGGTTCCATTCTTGCCATTTTGGGTGTCATCCAAATTGACAATGAAAACTTCTCACTGATTGCACACGTTGGATTTTTGTATCTTATGTTTTTAGCTGGATTAGAAGTAAATCTAAAAAGTATTTTTAAAATGCCTCGGATTTATATTATACAATCCATCTACTTTCTCATTATTATGTGGGTGCTTGCCGTAGTCTTTGGTATATTAACTGATTTAGATGCCGTTTTAATTATTATCTTGCCTCTTATTTCCATTGGTATTTTGGCAACATTGTCAAAGGAGTATGGGAAAGAAGAGCCTTGGATTAAAATTGCATTTTTAGTAGGAACAATTGGAGAGGTATTAAGCATTATTGCTTTGACCATATTTGAAGCTTCTTCTACGGTTAGTGAATTTGAAGAACTTTTTTCCAAGTTAGCACTATTACTCATATTTTTAGGGGCTATTTGGGCGCTTTATATATTTTTTAAAACACTCTTTTGGTGGTATCCTGAACTTAAAACAGTTCTGATGCCAAGTTCTAAAACAGTGGATGGTAAGTATCAAGACTTACGTCTTGCAATGGGTATATTTTTTATCATGATTTCTATTATGCTAAAGTTACATTTAGAAGTTGCCTTTGGTGCCTTTATTGCAGGGGTATTTATTGCTACCTTTTTTCATCATAAAAAAGAGTTAGAAGAGAAAATGTCATCGTTTGGATTTGGTTTTCTAGTACCTATATTTTTTATTTATATAGGTGCATCCTTTGACTTAAATAATATTTTTGTACCCGAGGTATTAATAACGACCTCAATTCTTTTAAGTGGTATGTTTGCGATACGAATTATTGCAGCATTTACTTTGTCGTTTATCACTGAAAAAAGGCAAGCATTACTTATAGGTTTAGCACTTTCTATGCCTTTAACACTTATGATTGCAGTTGCAACCATTGCTAATGAGCATGGTAGTATTGGTCGATATGATTACTATGCTGTAATTTTAGCGAGTCTATTAGAAGTTATTATTTCGATGATTATTATTAAAGTATTGGTAAAACAAAAGTAGTTTGTTAATTTAAGAGGAGGGTGTAATCTTTATTAAGATTACATAATCTTAGTTACTGAGCATCAGTCCATTCAAGGTACTCTTTATGGAGTTTAGCATTTTGATCTTTTAGTACTTCTATTTCTTGTGTAAGCTGTACTTTTTCTTGTTTTAGTTTTTCTAAAACTTGTAAAGAGTGGTCTCCAAAAAGTAGGTTGGCAATGTAAATACCAAGTGCCATAACAATAAGTGCTGTGCTAAGAAAGACTTTAAATGACAGCCCGAGGATTTCCTCGAGCTTCTCAATCATAGGTCTAATATCTTCTTCAAATGAGATTTTCATTTAGTTAAAAATAGAATCTCCAAGGTATTCAAACTGTCCTAGTTCTCTTTCGATTTCTAAAAGACGGTTGTATTTAGCGATTCTATCTGATCTCGCTGTTGAACCTGTTTTAATTTGACCCGTGTTCATAGCTACTGCAAAGTCTGCAATGAATGTGTCTTCACTTTCACCTGAACGGTGAGACATTACACAAGTATAACCATTTCTTTGTGCCAGTCTAATGGTTTGCATCGTTTCTGAAACAGTACCAATTTGGTTTGGTTTAATAAGAATTGAGTTTGCAATGTTTTTCTCAATTCCTTCAGCCAAAATAGAAACGTTAGTAACAAATAAATCATCACCAACAAGTTGTGTTTTATCAGCTAATTCGTCAGTAAGTATTTTCCAACCTTCCCAGTCGTCTTCATCCAATCCATCTTCGATAGATACAATAGGGTACTTAGCACATAAGTCAGCGTAGTAAGCAACCATCTCAGCAGATGTCAGGCTTCTATTTTCTGACTTAAGAACATAAAGTCCATCATCATCTGTAAGCTCAGAAGCAGCAACATCAAGTGCCAATCCAATTTCTTCACCAGCTTTATAACCAGCAGCTTCAATAGCTTGAATAATTACTTGAAGAGGTTCTTCATTTGATTTAAGGTTTGGCGCAAATCCACCTTCATCACCAACAGCAGTACTTTCACCCATACCATCAATAATTTTTTTAAGGTGTTGATAGATTTCAGCAACAGCTTGAAGTCCTCTTGAAAAAGTATCAAAACCATGAGGAACAATCATGTACTCTTGAAAGTCAACAGAGTTGTTCGCATGTTCTCCACCATTAATAATGTTAAACATTGGGACAGGTAAAGTTACAGCATTTGCACCACCAAGGTAACGGTAAAGAGGCATGTTCATAGATTTAGCAGCAGCACGTGCTACAGCCATAGAAACACCAAGAACAGCATTTGCTCCAAGCTCTCCATAATTTTCTGTACCATCAAGTGTTTTCATTGTAAGGTCAACTTCTGCTTGGTTGTATGGTGAAAGACCAAGGAGTGTTTCAGAGATTTTCTCATTTACATTTTCACAAGCTTTTAAAACACCTTTACCCATGTAACGGTCTCCACCATCACGAAGTTCTAAGGCTTCTCTTTTACCAGTACTTGCTCCAGAAGGAACAATGGCAGAAGCTACAGTACCATCACTTAAACTTACAGTTGCTTGTACAGTAGGGTTTCCTCTACTATCCATTACTTCATTTGCTCTAACATCATCAATAAAAATCATTGTTTACCTTTAGTAAAATTAATACTGAAATTTTAGCATATTCTCCCATAGAGAAAAGAGAGTTTAAAACCTATACTTAACATTCACCCCATAAATAGGCTCACTTATCACACCTATACCGTTATAGTAGTCAAAAAGAACATCAATTGAGTCATCTCCTGTTAACATTTTAGAAACACCAAAAGTCAATGAGCCACCAAGGTTCTGTTCATCATTTATGGCTAGTGCAACGGTTCCAAAAGGTTTCCATGAAGAGTTCAAAGTATGTTGACGGGCTGTACCAATACTAGAGGCTATTCCAAATTCAGAAAAATCTTGTGAAATATTTTTCGAAAACTGGTTGTGACTAACATAGGTATTAAAGGATATATCTGGGTATCCAGAACGTAAAATGTAATTAGCGTTTAGTTGTATTTTCTTGGCTTCACCTGCATTAAAGCCATCCAATGTTTCAAATTCACTTTGTTGTGCAAGAAAGCTAAAAGAGGTACGTTTGTTAATATAGGTTTGGAGATTAAGTGCTAAGGAATCTTCTAATGCATTTTGCTCCAATTGAGGGGTTAGGCGCGTCTTGCTTTTGTATTTAGAATTGAGGTTAACATTGAAATTATGGGTGCTGTACCCTAAGTTTAATGAGGCAGATGTAAAATCTTTTCTAGCAGTTGTTTGTGCTAAACTAAAGTCCCAAAGGAATTTTTTATCAGAATTTTTCAGGTTTACTTCAAAGGCTGTTTGTCTATTTGTTCTTCCTTTAGCATTTTTATATTCATAATGTTTGAGCATAATCTTAGATTTGATGTTCTGATAAAGCTTCCATTGGTAAGAAAAATCTGCTTCATTAACAGTTAGGGCAGAACCAAGATGTTTTGTTTTGAAATTCACTTGGGCATTAAGATACTCAGGATTAAGTGTTTTGTCATAACGGGCATAAAGTATTTCTTGTTCTAAGGTCTTTATGTCTTTGGCAATACTCAGGTATTCTTTATTTCTAGGATTCTTTTGTAAGAGTTTTTTTACCCATTTGTGTGCTAGTTTATGTTGTCTATTACTCATCGCTGCAACTACTGAGGCAAGTCCTATTTGTTCGCGTAAGATTGGATGTTCTTCAAGATATTTTAAATGTATTGCTATTTTTGTCTTTAGCTTAGGATGATTCTCTTGGTTGTCTAGTAGGAACCAAAGATAAGATTCATGACTGCTAATTTTATTTGGTGCCAGTTTAAATATCTTTTTATAACTTTTAAGTGCTAAAGGTATATTGGCATTTTGTACATGGTACTCAGCCAGTAAAACCTGAAGATTAATATTATTGTTAACAATACTTTTTTCTTTTTTATTTAAAGCATTTAACGTCTGTTTAAATTCTTTAAACTTTTTTTCTTGAAGTAGTTTGTACATAACTGCCGTAAGATAGTATGCATTATGTGTTTCTTTCCATGCTTGCTTGTAAAGGTAATTTAATTTAGTACCTTGAGTTAAGCCTTTTTCTAAAAGAAGAAAATGTTCATAGTCTGTAGCTGCTAATACATTTTTAGCCTCAAAGTCCCACAATTTTTGATGTAGATACGCATAGTCTTTTTCGAACCAAGCTAAGTCAGTAAAGCGTTGTTTCTTTTTTAGAAAGTTTTTTTCTTCAACTGTTTTTGTCATGGCATAGGCTTCGCTAAATCGTTTAAGTGCTAAAAGCCTTTTTATGGAAAGTTCATGTAATTTAGAATCTATTCCATACTTTGACTTGTATTGTTTATAAAGTGCTAAGCCTTTTTCAAAATGGCTGTTTTTATGTGAAAATTCGATGGCATAGTAGGTGGCTTTTTGTTGTTTTGTTTTGTGATGTAGCTCAGTAAAATATGCCTCTGCCTCATCTATCTCTCCCGTATACTCATAGTAGTTTGCCATTTTATCAATGAATTTATAGTTTTTCTCTGCAACCTTTTTCTTAAAAATATACCCTAAAATTTCATAGTCAAAGTCGAAATTTTCACTCTTTAAAAAGTATTGTTCATATTTTTTAGGATTGTATTCATAGTAACCTTGATTATTTAAAGCACCTACAGCTTCATTGTCTCCTAGCCATAGAGAGAGTTGAATGGTCTGATCAAGATATTTCTCTTTTTTAAATTTGGCTTCTGCAAAAAAACTTAAGGCTTGGGCATGTTCAAGTTCCGAATTGTAGAGTAAACTTTTAAGTGCCATGTCCATGCCTGTTTCATCAAAGCTGTCAGGGTTTGTGTAGAACATATTAACAGCAAAGTTAGCAGCTTCTTTTGAATCACCTAGTTCTAGTAAAGTACTTAAAATAATAATAACATCAGGAGAAAGTAAATCTTTTAAATTGGCATAGTCTTGAATAAGTTGACTTACATCAGTAGAGGTTTTGGTTTTGTCTTGTACTAAAGTGTAGAGTGCCAAGTGAAAATATTGTGTTAGTTCGTCTTCTGTTTCACTTCGTAAGAAAAGTTCGGTTGTAATTTTTCTAGCTTTGCTAAATTCACCCCGTTCAAAAAGAGAATAGACAAGGTATTCACTTAGTTCATCATCCAATTCAGGATATTTAATAAGTTTTTGCAAATAGACATGTGCTTCTTCTTTATAGCCCAGTTTGTTGGCTAAGTCAAAAGCCATTTTTTCAAGTTCATAGTCTACGAGTTCTGGCTTCTCTTCCATAAAATGTAATAGAGAGTCATACATTAAATAACTATAGTCAATGCTAGAAGATTCAGCAAAAAAGAAAAGGTGGTCTCTTTCTCCTTCTGTATAGTTATAATAGGCAAGTAGTTTGTTTTTTAGTTTCTCAAGTTTTTGTGTATTAGAATTTTGGAAATAAAGTGTCTTTTCAAGTAAGTATTCTATTTTGTAAAGCTGTGTGAGTAGTTTTTTTTCTTGAGTGCCTTCAATAAGTTTATGGTTTAGTGCTAAAGCTTTATGTTCTTTTCCTGTCTGTGTATATTTTTCGATTAAAATCATTTTTAAATCAACATTGTCAGGCTGATAAAGAACCAAACTTTCCAAGTAATGAATAGAGAGGTTAGAATGTTCTCCTTCTCCTCCTAAAAAGTTTTGAATACTGCCTTTAGGAAAAAGTAAATAAAGCATAAATGAAAAAACAATAACAATTCCTAGGACTTCTTTTAACGAAAGAATGGATTTGTGTTTTTCATAATCATTGACAGAGGAATACAACAGTAACTCCTTGCTCTTTGAAACTTGAAATAGCTAAGTGATCTTTAGTTTTTTTAATTTTAAAGTTCTTATTTTGCAAGTATTTACAAGGTTTTGGTACATAAAAGTTTGCTTCTAAAGGGACATTGGCTTTGAGTTTAAAAGTATGCTTTTGTTGCTCTGTTAAAACTTTCTCAACCCATCCGTTAGCGTCTATTAGATGAGGTGAACGATTGTTCCTTTCTAAAATAAGTTTATATTTACCACTTGCATCAAAGCTAACATAGCTGGCATTGTTGTCAAAATTATGTCCAGCAACCCCTTTACTTTGGGCAATGTCAATGTTAATGTGTTTGTCAAAACGCATTGTTCTTAAAAAACCTTGGTTTCTAATTTCAAAACCATTGTCTATTTTTCCTAAAGCAGTTCGGTAAAAACCTTGTCCTTTTTTAATGTATTGAGAAGCATAAAGTTTCGAAGTCTTTTGTTTCTCAGCCCATTCATAGACTTTTTTTAGCGAATTAAATGAAGCCAGTTTAGAAGCAATATAAAGATGATAATAGATGTTTATAGGTTTAATTCTATAGGGTTTTCCTGTCATTTCAAAAGTTTCAATGACATTACGGTAACCCCAAAATGGTCCTAACCAGTCGTTTGTGTAGACATTTTCATTTTGTTGACCTGTGTAGATTTGCCAATATTCATCATGTTGTAGCCCAAAGGGTGCAACATGGTTCAGTGTTGGATGTTTTTTTTGTATCGTTGTGTCTCCACCATTCATAGTAATAATGCCATTTTTCTCAACATATTCAAGTACAGACTTAGGAGGTTGACAGTCTCCTGACCAGAACATGATGCGTTCTTTTTGTTTTGACTTTGGAGCTAAGTTCAATACATAGTCTACCGAGTCAATGGTTTCTCTTTTTAAAGAAAAATGATAATTCTTAATGGGTAAATGGTAGTGCTTACCTTTCTTGGGTGAAGCATTTTCAGACTTTATAACCTTTGCCCAATAAAAAGGATGCGAAAGCGTATGACTCGCTGGTTCAATCCAAGGTATTTCATAGAGTTCACGTGCCACATCTTCCATACGTGTTGTTAGCTTAGGAAAAAGGTGTTGCATTTCTCCTTGAATAAGTGAAATGGTATGAGGAATTTGATATTTTTTATAAATATGTTTAATTAAGTATTCCATGGATAAAGATTCACGTTCCATACGTACAAACTCTACAAAACCATCACCATCAATGTGTGTAAATAAAATTCGTCTACCTGCTTCTGTGGTTGGGTCAGGCATAGGAATTTCATCAAATTGAAGGGCTTCTTTTATGAATTGGTAAGGGTTAACAGTCCAATGGATTACGTTGTCAATGGTGATGAGAAAAGAAGAGTATAAAGCATAACCACCCCAAGGTGTAATCGCCATTGGTGTCGCAGTTTGTTTGTTTTTATAGTTTATTTTAAGTACTTCTTTGGCATTTTCTACTGTCAATAACTCGTCGTAGTAACTACCCTTAAATGGAACTTCATAAGGTGCATAGCTAGTATGATACTTCACTTCACTCTTATCAGTTAGCTTGTTCTTGTTGGTTTCTTTTTTTAAACCAAAGGCTTGAAGCTGTTCATTTTTACCAAGGTAAGAAAAGTTGTCTAAAAAGAGGACTTTTATGTTTTTTTCTTTGGCTTTTAATGCCCATTCATAAAGCTTAGCATTGTTTTTAGTTTCTCCTCCTACCCATACAATGACCGAATGGTATCGGTCTTCAATACGTTCGGGAAGTTCTTTGCTTGAAATGTCATATAAAATAGGCACATATCCATAGTGTTCAATGGGCATAGAGATGGCAAGGTGAGCATCTGAGTAAATAGGGTTTTTTTCTTTAAAAACAGATTGATTGATTAAGACCAGTACATCACGACGAATACGTTCAATTTCACATTCGCCTTGTTCTTGAAGCAAGCCATCCGTAACATAAGGAACAATGCCTAGGGCTTTAACTCTTTTTGCAATGTGTAGACGTGTTTTGGTTGACTTGTTCGTGTATTCTATAGAAATCGCTTCTAATCCATACTCTTGTGCTTTTTTAAAATTTGCTAGTAACCAATCATGGTCAGCTTTAGGCACCATAACATAAGATTTTTCTGCATGATTATAACGGGCAATCAGACTTTCTGCTACCACAGCATGGATCTCTTTATGAATTTTGTCTAAAAGTTCAAATCCACGGTTGACAATGAGTTTGGATTTAGGATATTTCTTATGTAATTTATGGATAAAAGAAACCAGTGCTTTTTGTTGGCTGTTAAATAGCTTTTTATCTTCTGCTGTGACATGATATGAATCCATGGTATCTAAGAAGAAGTGACGGTAACCCATTTTGTGTAGCTTCGCAATACGTTCAAATATAAACGCTTGATATGCCTCTTGATTTAAGTCAGCAACCAAGGAATTCCATGTTTTGTTTTCAGAGAGTACCCATGATTTTTGGTAAGGTGTTTTTGTTTTTCTCCAAGGTTCAATCTCTCCAACACTCACATAGGCAACCATTTTTTCAGGATAACGTATGGCATAGATATTATCAATGGAGTCAGCTTCAACGACTACTTTGTCATAGAAATTTATAAATCTGTCATCAATATTTTTACTATAAATAAAAGCATAGCGTTCACTTGATTCTGTTTGTGCGAAGAGTCCTGAAAAGAGTATGACTAAGAGTGATACTATTTTATTGCAACATAAAGGTTTGATAATCCAACTCCTGTAAAATTTTGTTTAGTGTCTGAATACTTGCTACAAATAAAATAAGTAGGGAAACAGCATATCCGTAACCATAAAAGTAAGGTCCTAATTGAATACTTATCCAAGTAAGTAAGGCATTCAGTAAGACAAAGGCAAGGGTGTAAAGTAGGGCTTCTTTTTGTCGGTCTAAGTAGTAAAGGTAGGCTAAAATAGACATGAACCCTAATTGTAATTGAACCCCAATAACATCGACATAGAAAAGAGGAAGATAGAGTTTTGGTAATGATAAAAGTTCAAACAACTGTTCAGCACTTAAGAAAATTAAGATGTTAAACATTCCCTGTACAAAGAGTATTTCGTGAATACTTTTGGTGACGGCTGTAATCATCCCTTTTTTATGATATTTAATCTGCTTGAGCGTTCCATGTTTGTTAATGGCACGGTAAAACTTTTCGTAAGAACTGGCAAAATCTACTTCTAACCTAAAGAAGAAAATCGCCATTCCTGGGATAATAGAGAGGTAGGCTAAAAAGATAGGAAAGTCGTAGACCATAGAAGCATGAAGCTTGTCAATAACCATGTACCCAACAATAGGGGTAAACCAAAAGATGACTTTATCAACCCAAATGGCAATGTTATAAAACATCCCTGAAAAACCAAGTTTCCAGTAAAACTTTCCATAAGTTTGTTGAATAACATCAAAACGAATAAAGCGTTGGTTTTCTTTGTTAGACGAAGGGTAGTAGTAGATAATCCCTAAGAATAGTAAAATAAAAAGTAAAGAATTCCCTATAATAAAGGAAATGAGTAAACCTTCAAGTCCATAATCTCTTAGTAGATAGGCACAAAGGTATACCAGTGAGTAACCCAATAGGTAGAAAATAATAACTTGTTTATAGAGTTTTAAACTGGCAGCCAAAATGTTAGCAACCCAAACACAGGAGAGTACAATAAACATGGTGGTATAGAGTAGTACAAAGAGATTCGATTGGCTGTCAAAAAGAAAAATAGCCAGAGGAAAAGCAATAACAAAGCCTCCAGCAATGGTTAAAATAATGGTACCAATAAAGTTGGGTAAGATTAAATAGTGTCGTTTTTCATACATTCTGTCAGCAACAAAACGGGTGAAAGGAAGTTGGAAAAAACCTGTATACACAGAACTAATGGCTAAGGCAGATACATAGGTAACAGAAGCTTTTAGCATGGTTTGTGAAGGATCTTGGGTATGGTAGAGATAGATGTTTGAAAGACCAATACCCAAAATAATAATCATGGAGATAACCCATGGACCTGAACTTAGAACAGCAGAGTATCCAAAGGTTTTAAAAACAGAAGCCAAAGACTTCTCTTTGAGAATTTGTTTAAGTTCAAATCCTATTCCTGCCATGTTGACTCCAATTTGGAAAAAGTGTCTTCATAAATTTTTTGATAATTATTTAGAAATAGTTCTTGGGTATAGAAAGTATTTACCCGTTTAATGGCAACGGCTTGTGCTTCAAGCCAGCGTTCCTCATTGGTTAGTAATTCTATGTAACCTTTGGCTAACTCTTCAACATTGGCAATTTGACAAACACTACCAGCCGAACCTAAGGCTTTGTCTTCAGGGTCTTCCCCTCCGTAAACCAATTCTTTACAAGAACCAACATCGGTAGCAACACAAGGTACTCCAGCTGCAAAACCTTCTAAGATAACCAGAGGCATACCCTCACTAATAGACGTAAGGGTTAAGACCCCACTTTGGGGTAAGATATCAGCAATGTTTTGAAAACCTAAAAATTTAATATGATCTTTAACATCAATGATGTCAATAAGCTCTCGACACTCTTGGGCATAGGTCTTTTCCTCATCGTCTGGTCCTACAATCCATGCTTCAACATCTGGAATGGTTTGTGCTGTAATTTGAATTGCTCGTACAAATGTTTTAATGTCTTTAATGGAAACAACGCGACCAATAAGTGTAATGATTTTTGGTACACCTTTTGGACGATTTTTTAGCGTAGCACCTAATTTATGAACATCGACGCCATTGGGAATTACTGTACATAAGCTAGCATCTGCTCCATAAGCAATTTGTGTCTCTTTTGCCACACCAAACAGTGAGAGTATAGGATTGGCTTTTTCATAACTCATTTTTCCAATACCTTCAAAAAAACGTACCCACATGCTTTGGATGTAGTTGTCTTCAGCTGACTCCCTAAACAGGTTTAGTTTTTTATAATAGGTTAAAGAAGAGGAGATGAGGTCAATTTTTCGCTCTTTGGTATAAATACCATGTTCAGTTAAGATAAAAGGTTTGCCTGTTTCATTGGCAATAATAGTGGCCAAAAAACCAGCATAACCCGTAGAGGGAGCGTGAATAACACGACCTTTATCTTTAATAACTTTAGCCAGCTTGGCTATTTTCCAAATAGGAATGTGGATGCTTCGTACTGTCCAAAAATAATCTAAAAATGGTATTTCACTACAGTTTTGGGTATTTTTGTTAGAAATAAAGAACCAGGCTTCACGGCTAAATAAAAATTCTAATTCAGTTACTTTTTTAAGATAAAAATCTAAACTTTTTATTTCTTGAGGAAAGGCTGTTTTATCTTTTTTATTTTTAAACCATTCATAGAGTTTTTCTATCTCTTCAAAGTTTTTTGGATCACCATTAATTGCTTTAATAGGTGGCTTTTCTTCTTCGTCAAACATAAAAGTTTCTATGACGTAAACAAGATTGTCAGGAAATGGAAATAAAGGTTTAGGTGAATACTCTTCACGCTTACTTCCAATAAAAACAATACCAAACTTGTATTGAGGTAACCCAGCCATAAGTTGTGCAATCCATGAAGAAACACCCCCTCGTACATAAGGAAAAGTTCCTTCACAGGGAATTAGGATATCAGGTTCACCGATGTCATGTATTACTTTCACTTTTCACTCCACATTTGGACTAAAGGCTTTAGTCGTAAGTCAATATTAAATTCATCTTCAATAATGTATTGTGAAATCTCATCATATTTCTTTTGCCCATATTTAATCTCAGCTAAAAAAGTATAGAGAGCTTGTTTAGGAATACCCAACTCAATGGCTTTTAAGAAAGCTTTTTCTGCTTCTTCAAGTGCACCATTAAAAAGATGAATTTTCCCCAGTAAAATAAAAGAAGAGGGATTATGCTGACTTGCTTTTAAAAGTGTGGCTATCTTCTTAGTGTAGAAACCCGTAAGTTGACCCGTTACTACGCCATGAAATATAAATTGCCAATACGTTTGGGCTAAAGTAAAAATCATCTCTTCAAGTTCTTTTGGCTCACTTAATTCTTGTATCTTATCTTGTAGGCTTTTGATTCTATCATTGAGGTTTTTTTCAAAGCTAGAAGCAAGGGCAAAAGCATAGAGTCTTGTCTCATCTGAACTGTCAGACAAAAAAAGCTTGATTTTTGCAATATTACCTTGGGAATTGTTTTCGTAGAGAATTTTTAAGGACTTGATTTTTTGGTCACTTGATAGCGAGGCTTGTTGGTGTCCTTCCATCATGAGTAGACCTTCTTGAAATTGACTGTAGACAATGGGAAACTCAGATACTTGCTCTTCAAAGTGTATGGTTTCATAATCAGGACGACTTAAACGGTGGGTTGCCCAAGAAAGACCAAAAAGCATCATAATAAGGGTTAAGAGTATTCCAATAAAGAGTAAACCAATATTGAGTACGACAAAGAAAATAAAAATTTCTTTTTTGTATTGGATATATTTTTTAGGTAAGAATTGAATGAGTAAAAAAGAGATAACAAGCCAAACAAGAACTTCTATAAGAATAAATAGGACAAGGTCTTCCACACTGTTTTTTTGCATGAGTAGGTTGCTAATATTTTCAAGGTTTAGGAACTCATTCACAAGCATACTCCGTTAGTAAGTTATTAAAGTTTTTAACCGAAATATGTTTTTTACGTAAGCCTTCATAACTTTTTTCACTCAGGTGTGTTTGTAGTCCCTCGTCAAGCATTCTGACTCTTAATTGACTTTCAATAGTGTCTAAGGCTGTATCAACATCTTTTAATTTTTGATGTATTCCAGCACTGGAAACAAAAGGAAAAAGTATGAGGTGCACATATTGATTTCCACATTTAATAGAGATATATTGGTCTACAATCTCAAAGAGTTCATTTTCATAGAGAAAATCTTTTATTTCTTTGTCCACATAACTACTTTTAGTGTAGATAGAGTAGATTCTACTGTCAATGTTGTAACCTTTTAAAATATTGGAGAGTCTAATGACTTCAAGTTTAAAGTCAACAATGTCTTGTCGAATATGTTTTTCAGGTTTTAAATTGAGTACATCTTTGTCTTTTAGCATAATCTCTTTAAGAGAAGCACGTTTTTTATATTCTGTCCAGACATAGTTAAATACCACATTTATTTTTAATAAGGTATCTTGATTGTAGTATAAAAAAGGCATGTCTTGAACAATGAGTATGGCAACAATGGTATTTCTTTTATCTAAAAATGGAACAGCATAGAGATAAGAAGTTTGTGCCTTATCTTCTAAGTCTTTGAGGTACATGGCTTTTTGGTGGCTTAAGACTTCTTCTATAAGTTTATCACTGTGGTTTATGTTTTTATTTACCTCCCCAACAGAAGCCAAACATTGTCCTATCATATCCCCTTTAACGCTAAAAATCATGGCAGCATTGACAGAGAAAAACTTTTTGAGAACTTTTAAAGTATTGTCAGCACTTTGTGCTGCTGTATTGTGGTCAGAACTTTCTAAAATCTCTGAAATAACAAAACGAAAAGAGGCAGGTTGAATAATGTAAATGGACTCCAGCTTGTCATGTGAAATTTTTAAAGTAAAAAAGGCATTGGTTAGCTCTTTAAGTCTTAGTTGTAGATAATTGTTTTTAATCTTATATCTATCCATTTCATCATGTAAATTGGAGAAGAAAAGTCCAAAAAGAAAAACAAAGAAAAGATTCTCAAGTAAGATACTGGCAAAAATATTATCATCACCATAAGAGATAAAACTCATAATTGCAAAACTTATCCACATAAGTAAACCCATATTTAGTCCATAGAATAAGGTTACTATGGCAAGCCAAAGAATCATAAATGAAAAATCAGCATGTGCTAAAAGAGGATCTGCTGGATCTATATAGTAACCAATACTCCCGATAAGGAGGGTAAAAATAATGACTTCAAATGCTTGAAGAAAAGGTGACTGCTTTTTCAGTGTCATGGCGTTAGTTTATAAACTGAGGAATTAACTCTTTGGCAATCTCTTGAGCCACAACACCTATGGACTTATGTCCCCAAGCACTTTTTGCACCTACACCATTAAATACTATGGCATTGTTTTCAAGGTCAATGACTTTAATAGTATAGGAAACTACGGGTTCACCATCAATCCCTGTTTTATATTGCCACTCTTGCACATTACCTGTTATGAGGTAATTTGCTTTCATGGTTTTCGCATGTGCCTTTTGTATGCTAAAAAGTTCTAGTTTGGTTTTTTTAGAGCTAAGATCGTCTGAACCATCAATGAGGGAATGAATGGCAATATTTTGCTCTGCAAGGACAGACTCAACAATACTCGCAGCACGTAATCCAGCCATAGGTGTCTCAGTGTAGTTCGAAAAAGAAGCGATGGCATAAGTTTTGTTACTAGAAAGTGAAGTTGATTTTTTATGCATTATAGAAGAACAAGCTGTAAATAGTAGCAGTGAGATAAGTAAAGTGATTTTTTTTAACATCATTGAAGACTCCCTAAAAAACAAGTTTGATTATTTCATTTTAAGTTTTTACACTTAAGTTTTAAGGAGTTTTGTAAGAAAAGCACCTTTAAAAGGTACTTTTGTAAAATATTTAATCAATATTTATATTTAAGTAAATTATTATTATTTTTTTCTGTGAAGAGTGTTATTCCTCATCACTATTTTCATTCTCTTCAGTATCTTTAATCTCTTTGGTATCCATGGTCAACATACTGGTAATCCCAAGGGCTTCTTTAATCTTCCCTTCAATCTCGTCACGAAGAGCATGGTCTTCTTTGAATTTAGCTTTAACTTTTTCTTTACCTTGTCCAAGTTTTCCTTCACCATATGAGAACCAAGCACCAGATTTGTCAATAATATCAAGCTTCACACCATAATCAACAAGCTCACCTTCTTTAGAAATACCTTCTCCAAACATAATGTCAAACTCTGCTTGTCTAAATGGTGGTGCAACTTTGTTTTTGATGACTTTTGCTTTTACACGGTTACCAATTTGTGATTCACCTTGTTTGAGTGTTGCAATTCTTCTAACATCAATTCTTACAGAAGCATAGAATTTAAGTGCATTACCACCTGTAGTAGTTTCTGGTGAACCATAACCCATCATTCCAATTTTCATACGAAGTTGGTTAATAAAAATAACGGTTGTATTTGTCTTGTGTAAAACAGCTGTGATTTTTCTAAGTGCCTTAGACATTAGACGTGCTTGAAGACCTACTTGCATGTCTCCCATTTCACCTTCAATCTCTGCTTTTGGTGTTAAGGCAGCTACGGAGTCAATAACGATTAAGTCGACAGCACCAGAACGTGCTAAAGTTTCAAGTACATCAAGGGCTTGTTCTCCAAAGTCTGGTTGAGAAACCAATAGGTTTTCTACATCTACCCCAAGGTTTTTAGCATAAAGTACGTCCAATGCATGTTCAGCATCAATAAATGCACATACTTTACCATCTGCTTGGGCTGAAGCTGTTACTTGTAAGGCCAAGGTTGTTTTTCCTGAGCTTTCTGGTCCATAAATTTCAATGATTCTTCCTTCTGGAACACCACCAATCCCTAGTGCCATATCTAAGCCAAGTGACCCTGTACTAATGGCTGCAATAGGTTCAATTACTTTATCACCTAAACGTACAATTGTACCTTTACCAAAATTTTTGTCAATCTGTTTCATCGCCATATCTAAAGCTTTTTGTTTGTTTGCATCCATAGTAACTGACATCCTTATAATCCTTAAGTTGTAAAATATTATCACTATTTTAGTAGGTTTCTGTTGATTGCCCTAGAAATATGTCAAATTGTCATATTTTAAAAAAATTATAATTTTTTATTATAATATTTATAGTTTATAGATATAATAATAGGGTAAAAAATTTATATTTAAAGGAAAAATAATGTCTGAGATAATATTAGCATGTGACAATAATGTATGTCTGAAAAAAGATGAGTGTGAAAGAAAGAGACTTTATGACTCTGGTGCAAAACCTTATAAAACATTTAATGGTAAGCCTCATAAAGGTTGTGGTAAGTTTATTCAGATTAGTGAATAATGTTTAAAATTGATGACCCTAAAAATAATTATAGAAACGTAAGCCATGCTTTCTTTTTAGCTTTGGGAATCACCATTGCTGAGCCTTCGACCATTTTACCTTTAATGGTGCATCATTTTTCAGATAGTATGATAATTGTTGGTGTGTTTGCTTCATTACTGCGTGGTGGAGCGATTGTGGTTCAACTTTATGCAGCTTTTCATGCACAAGCATACAAGAAAGTTTTACCCTATTTACGCAAGGTTTTTTTCTTTCGTTTCATGAGTTGGTTTATGATTGGGGTGGTGATTTTCTTTTTAGGAGAGACCCATAAAACATTAACCCTCTTTTTTATTGGTCTTGGGCTTTTCTTCTTTTCATTTACAGCAGGTTTTGGGGCAATTTATTTTAAGGAACTTCAAGCCAAACTTTTTTCTAAAACCTATCGTGGTAAGACCATGGCAAACCGAAGTGTGGCTGGGGCGATTGCTTCTATTATCAGTGGTGGTGTAGCTGGATATGTATTACAACATTTTGAAGCACCCATGAGTTATGCTTATCTGTTTTTAGTGAGTAGCTTTTTTATGGCAATTGGCTTTGCAAGTTTTTCGACCATTGAAGAACCTATAAAAGAGAAAGTTCTGGTTAAAGAAAAAAGTTTTAAACTTTTTTTAAAACATGCTAGAGTACTTTTAAAATCTGACAAACGCTTACAAGAGCAAATTGTGGTTATTTTTTTAGGCTTCAGTTATTTTTTGTCCATGCCTTTTGTAATTTTAAATGCCAATAATATGTTTACTTTAACAGGTTGGATGTTGGGTGGATTTATTACGCTACAGATGATCGGAAGTATTTTAGGAAGCACTTTCTTATGGCGAAAAATCTCAAATTATGAAAAAATGTTATCGCTCAGTTTTGTCTTTATGATTGTGGCATTTATACTTGCTTTATTTGCTAACAATATCTATATGTATGGGATAATTTTCTTACTTTTTGGGGTAGCACTCGATGGCTTTAATATTGCAGGTATGAACATGGTGATTGAGATAGCACCTGAAGAGAAACGTCCTATTTATACTGCGTTACAAGTTACCCTTACTTCTTTTGGACTTTTTTTCCCTATTTTGGGTGGGTTAATTTTAAAATTTATAGGCTCTTATACGGTGATTTATCTGTTAAGTATTGGGCTTTTAGTACTTGGACTTGGCTTGAGCCTTCGCTTAAAAGAGGGCAGTCGCTAAGAATGTATCTAAAAGTAAGCAAGCACTAATATATAACTTAATATTATATTTATTATAATTTTAAATTAATTAAGGAACATGAATGTCAATGATTACACGTAGAGGATTTTTTAAATTTTTAACCCTTACGACTGCTTCAACGATGGTAGTTGAAGCTAATAATGAGCGTAATGAAACTAGACTTTTGGCACAAAAGAAAGAACTGTTACCCAAAACAAAAAAGCAACAACGCGTTGTGGTTGTGGGTGGTGGTATAGCTGGACTTTCTGTGGCTGAAACCATTAAACAAAATGACCCTGACAATAAAATAGAAGTGATTGTTCTTGAACGTAATGCACAGTATTTTGCTTGCCCTATGTCTAACACACTTTTTGGAGAAATTAAAGAGGTAGAAGAAGCTAAAATTCCTTTTCAATATGACTACACCTTGGCTGAAAAAAACCATAACATAGACGTGATTATTACCGAAGTAATTGATGCTGATATTAAGAAAAAAATTATTACAACTACGTTAGGAACCATAGAATATGATTATGTGGTAGTAGCTCCAGGGATTGACTACAACTACAAGAAACTTTTTCCAATATGGTCGCAAGAGAAGATACGACGTGCGACCAAAGAAACACCAGCAGCGATGTTTTCAGATTCAGGAAAAGAAAAACAGATACTTTTAAATCAGTTACAAGATTGGAAAAAGAGTGGAGGAGAGGGTTATTTTGTAATTATTCCTCCTAAAGGTGGAAAGGTGCGTTGTAAACCAGCGCCTTATGAACGTGCTTGTATGGTTTCAGAGTTTATTAAAAAGTACAAACTTCCGGGGAAGGTTTATATTCTTGACAACTCTCCAAAACCCCAAGCTAAAGGGGCTAAGTTCATAGAAATTTTTATTAAACATCATAAAGATACACTTGTATTTAATGGGATGAGTGGTGCTGAGATGGAAAGTCGCATTAAAAAAGCTGGTTTTGACATGAGTAACTTTATGAAAAAAGAGAACTTTTCAGAATTAGAGGAGACCTTGCCAGTATGTGACATTAAAGATGTTGACTTTGATAAAAAAGAGCTAGCATTTTTATATTCAGAGAACGTATTTGAAGAGGCTAAAAAAGAAAGTATTTCTTATGCAATTTGTAACCTTATTCCCTATCATAGAGGAAATAAAACAGCTGACTTATTTAAGGTAAAACAAGACAAATGGGGAGGAATGCTCTGTGCGCCATCTAAAACTTACTCCGTATCAGATTCATTTGTTTACATTGCTGGGGATATTATGGGTTATCATAAATTTTCTCCTTCAGCACAAGCATCTTCTTCGGTAGGTTTTTTAACAGGAGAGAGCATTGCCAATAGAATTTTAAAAGGTAAAGATGAAATTGACTTGACCAAAGCAGGGATTACGTGTTTCTCTATGGTGGTTGCTGACCCACTCAAAGCCATTGAAATTTCTAAAAGTATCATTATTACCCAAAAGGGTGTTGCTAAAGCAGGTTCGACAAAAATGTCCTTTCGTGATGGTATGGGACTTATTGGCTGGTATCAAGCTGTAGTGGAGACACCTTTTAAGTATTAAAAAAGGCAAAAGCATCTTAGTTTTCTAGCCATCAACTAAGGTGACCTTTGCTTTATAACGCTTGTCAAATTCTACATAAGTACTTTCTAATAACTTTGCATAAAGGTTAGAGAGTACGCCACTTTTCCCCTTTAGTACACCTGCTTGTTTTAAAACATTTTTGCGAGAGGTTAGTGGTTCATTTGGTTTTACTGTCCCATCTCTCCAGAGTAATTTTAAAAGCTTTTGTTCTGTTTGGTCAAATTGATTCATAAAGAGATAGTTGGCTGTGTCTTGTTCAACTTTTTTTTCTCTGTTTTGCTCCTCTGTTTTAGTCTCTGCATTAGCTTTTTTTCGTTTTCTAGGCTTTTTTACTTCAACTTCTTCTTCCTTATCTAGGTTCTCATAAGAAATTTTTTCAAGTTCTGCTCTATGCAGTACTTTTTGATGTTTTTGTACCATTTTAATTCGTTCTTGTGTTTGCTGTACTTTTTGTGAACTAAGTGACTGATAGGTGTTGTTTTCCAGTTCGTCAAGTCTGTCCATAACGTTTACAAAGTCTTTGACATTTCCTGAGACATTGTCAACCACAATAATCTTACTCAAAATACTGAACAACGCCATAATCTCAATCATAATAAAAATCACCAAAATTGCAGAAGAGGTGGTCTTAGCTGTAGCCCTTGACTGTTCTAAAATAAGATTGGTATTACTCATGTTATTCTGCGCCGAAAGTTTTTGAAGCGTGCCAATGAGCTGGTTGTTGCTTTCCACACTTCGTACTGAGGGTTGGTCGTCATTGCTTGAACCATTGTTTAATGCTTTTGAGAGTTCTCTGTTGGAGGCTAAGATGGTACTGATTTGTTGGTTTTGTATATTTTGTAAATCACGTTGATAGGAGATCTCTTTTTTTAAGTCATCTCCCACAAGGTTTTTCTGAAAGGTTTGAATACTTTTAAAGTGCGTATAAAAACTAATAGCAATCAGACCTATGGCAATAACAGAGATAAGTCCTTTACTGATGTAGTTCATACTTGAAAACATCCCTTTAATAGAAAGATGTTTAAAGGCTTCTAAGGCAAAGGCTAAAACAATAACCATAATAATAGTCCCAATCATACCTATGGATTTGTAGAAGTCTTGGTAAAAAGAAAATGCACTGGCGAAGGTGGATAGAATGGCAAAAATAATCCAACCCTTACCAAATCCTACGGCAACATCATTAATGGCTGAGGCTCCTTTTATCTGTGCATATTGGTAGTTGAGTGATTGTCGGGCTTTATAATTTGATTCTAAGTGCATTTTTTATCCTTTTTAATTATAAATTGACTTATTAATTATTAAATTATAGCAATAAGATGTTAAATAATCAGTAAAATATGTCATTTTGAAATATAATTTATATTATTTATTTCAAAATGAATTCTGTATTAATAATTTATTCTACTTTTTAATTTTGAGAGTATACTTCTTTAGTAAAAGAGATTAAGTCAGAAGAAGGAAGCATATGCTTAAAAATAGTATTCATAAATACCTCGAACAATTAAAAGAGGGAATTCACCATGAGAAGATAGAACCTAAAGTACATCATGCTGATATGGCAGACTATTTAGAAGAGGTTAAAAAGTCTGATGAAGATAAGTTTTTTGAACATTTTAATCTTCTTCCCATTGAGAAGAAAGCAAAGACTTTTTTAGAACTTCCAAGTACTTTTAAAAAAGATGTACTTAAAAACTATGATGCTCGAACTTTAGCAGAACTCATTGAAGTACTTAAAAGTGATGATGCCAGTAATGTGTTTCTGCTTCTTACTCAAAGTACGCCTGAAAAAGAAGAAGATGTTTTTAGTTTTTTAAGTGACAAACGACAGGAAGAGATAGAACAGCTAAGTGACTATACCGAAGAGGAAGCTGGTTCATTGATGCAGACAGAGCTTTTTAAAGTTTGTAAAGATGAACGTATTGTTGATGCACTTAAAAAACTAGCTATTTTAAAAGAAGAAGGGATTGGTAGGGTTTTAAGTCTGTATGTTACGGATGAACATGACAAGTTATTGAAAACCATTTGTTTAGATGATTTGATTTTAGAGGATGAATCACAAAAAGTTTCAGACTTTATGGATAAGTTCCCTCACCCTCATGTTGTCTCAGCACATGAAGAGCTGGACTATACTTTACAAATGATAGAAAAATACGACCTAAACATTTTGGCTGTTGTTGACAGAAAAGGGCATTTAATTGGTCAAATAACCCATGATGATTTACTGGATAGTCTACAAAAAAAAGCAACTCAACAGATTTATAATTTAAACAAACTTCATGCCGATGAAGAGATTGAAGAGAGTTTTACGAAAACGACTCAGACCCGATCTATATGGTTGAGTATCAATCTTGTTAATGCCATTTTAGCGTCGTTGGTTATTGGCTTGTTTGAACATACCTTAGAAACCATTGTTGCTTTGGCTGTACTCATGCCCATTGTGGCTAACATGGCAGGAACAGCTTCTATACAGACCATGACAGTTGTTGTACGGCAGATGGGTTTAGGAGAGATTAACCTTAAAGACATCCGTCCTATTTTAATAAAAGAGATGACCATGGCAACGCTTAATGGTTTACTCTTTGCTATTTTAAGTATGGCTGTGGCGTACTTTTGGTTTGGGCAAGAACTCATAGCGTATGCCATAGGTTTGTCCATGTTTGTGAGTTTTGTTTTTGCTGGAGTTTTAGGGGCTACGGTTCCCATGCTTGTTAAAAAAGTAGGGCTAGACCCAGCCATTTCCAGTTCGGTAGTGGTGATTACTTTGGTAGATATTATGGGCTTCTTTAGTTTTCTATGGTTTGCTGAAATGCTTGTTTTGTAGATATTTTTCCAGAGGATACAAGAACTGCTGAGTTTAAATTTTATGTAATTATACCTATTTTACTGCAAACTATAACAAAGAAGAACAGAGAGAAAATAGCTCATGGATTTACGAATCTTGTTTAGAGAATGTTAAAGGAGAAAATAGAAAAGATGTATGCCGTCACTAACAACTATAGCTTAGTAAGGCTTACCAAATCTAATGTAAGCTATAGAAAAAGTCATTTTGACTAGTATTTATTTGAAAATATAAAATAATGTCTCAATATGTAATGTTTATAATAAAATATTTAGTAATCTTTAGGATTTTATTTTTCCTCTGTAGCAATGTATGCTATAATAAAAATTATTAAAATAAAATATATAGGTCAATAAATGAGTCTTTCTCCTTTTGAAGATGGCTTGCAAAAGCTCTCAATGTTAGATAATGAGATGGAAGAAGCTAGAGGTCTATATTTTTTAAATACTCCAATTGATAATCCTCAAATAAAAATACATATAGAAGAGGCAAAAAAATATAATCCTACTGCAATTTATGTAACGAAGTTTGAAAATGGTTCGGTAAAACCTCAAATATATATTTATGATAATACATCAAATCAATTAACAGAAAGAGAAATTTCAGAACAACATAAAAGACTTTGGAATGCTTATAAAGTTCCGATGTTTTTTGTTTTTACTCCAACAGAAGTTAAAGTTTTTAATTGTTTAGAAAAACCTGATATTAAAGATAATGGAGAACTTGAATATATTACTCCATTAGAAATAATTAATTTAACTTCTTCTATCAATAAAGAGTTTAAAGCTCAAATGTTTGATAGTGGAGCATTTTGGAACTCAAAATATAAAGATAATTTTTCTTTTTCTAATAGTGTCTACGAATCATTACTTGATGAGTTAAAGTTATTACGAGATAATTTAATTGAGAAAGAGATACTTTCAATTAGAAGCACAGAGAGTTTATTGATTAAAACTATTTTACTTCGTTACCTTGAAGAACGGGGTATTTTTGATGAAGGAATTGAAAATAAAAAACCTTATTGGAATAAATTTAAGAAAGGTGCAGTTTCATTTACAGATTTATTTGATGATAATAAGGCAGTTGTATCACTATTAGATGACTTGAATGTTCATTTTAATGGGGGAGTCTTTGATATTGGGAAAGAGAGTAGTGAAGAGAGAATAGAACTATTAAATGCTAATTTAAAAGAGTTTCAATATTTTTTAAAAGGAAATAAAGATGGTAAACAATTAGTTCTATGGTCTCGTTACTCTTTCAAAGATTTACCTATTGAGCTTATTAGTAATATTTATGAGTTATTTTTAAAGTCAGAAGATAAAGCTAAAGGAGGTGTAGTTTATACACCTCCTATTTTAGTAAATTTTATGATAGATGAAATAATGCCACTAGATAAACCTCAAAAAGACTTTAAACTTATTGACCCATCGTGTGGTTCAGGTGTATTTCTTGTAGGTGCATATAAGCGACTAATTCAATGGTGGATGATAGAGAATGATTGGGAAAGACCATCTCCTACTATAGCTAGAAATATTATTAAAAAAAGTATTTATGGTGTTGATAAAGAAGAAGGAGCAGTTCAACTTTCTGTATTTAGTCTGGTTTTAGCACTATGTGATACTTTTTTACCTAATATTATTTGGAATAAATTAAAGTTTGATAATCTTGAAGAATCAAAAAATGTAGTAGCACAAGACTTTTTTGAGTATATTCAAGAAGAAGAACATTATAATACATTTGATTTGGTTATTGGGAATCCTCCATTTGTTAAGTGGGCAAAAGTATCTGAAGTATTAGAAGAAGATATTTCTATGATTCCTAATCAACAACTCTCTTTTCTCTTTCTAAGTAAAGGATTTCAATTATTAAAAGAGGATGCTTTCATATGTATGGTTCAGCCATCAGCATTTTTGTATAGTGAAAATAGTTTTACTTTTAGAAACCAAATATTTGAAAAATATAAATGTCATCAGATTATAGATTTTGCATGTTTAAATAATTCCTTATTTAAAAGGAGTGGTAGTGGGGCAGATGTTGCTGTATCTGTTTCTTTTATTCAAAATAAGAAATCAAATGTAAAAAAAGATAATATATTACATATAACAGTAAGAAATACTTTTTTAGCTAAAGAAAAAATTTATTTTGATTTAACCCATTATGATTTTCATTGGTTACGATATAAAGATGTCTTAACTCAAAAAAGTATTTGGAAGTCTAACTTAATGGGAGGCAGTCGAATAAGTTCTATTATCCGTAGATTAGAAGGCTACCCAACTCTTATGGAATATTTAAAAAGTAGAGAAAAAGATAATTGGATTTATCTTTCTGGATTTAAAGTTGGAAATAAAAAATATACTGATATCGAATTCTTAATAAACAAACCAACTTTACCTACTGATGCATTTACTGAAGATGGAATAAATTATAGAAAGATAAAGTCTTTAAATGAATCTTCCTTTGAATCACCAAGAGTAGAAGAGTTATTCCAGCCTCCCTTAGTTTTAATAAAGAATGTATTAGGAAAACAAAGCTTATTAATAGAATATATAGATATTCCATTAACATTTAAAATAGGAATTAGTGGTATACATGCTCCTTTAAAATATAAGAATGAATTAAAGAGACTTGTGGAAAGACTAAAAGATAATAATTTAGAGTATATGTTCTACCTTATTGCCACAAGTGGTAGAGTTGGTGTTAGTAAAGCTACATCAATATTGAAAAAAGATATAGACTTATTACCTTATGTCGAGAATGACGAATTGTTAAGACTATCTAAAATAGAAGAGTATTTTGCGAGTGATACGATAAAGTATATGATGAATTTTTGTAAAGGAAATAAAAATTCTCCTATTTTAAAAAATGTAACTGATAAACAGCTAGATGAATTTCAATTAGTATATTGTGAATTATTAAACTCTACTTATGATGACTTCAAGTCTTTAAATAGTTTTGAAACAGAATCTTTTATAGGATGCTCTTTTTATTATAAAGATAAGCCCAAAAAGATATTAATTGAAAATTCAAAAGACTTAGAAGAGAATTTGTTTTCTATTATTAATCATAAAATAGGTCAAAATGTAAATATCAAAAGGGTATTGAGGTTTTATGATGATAATGTAATTTATATTATAAAACCTAAACAATATCGTTTTTGGTTAAAGTCAATTGCTGTAAGAGATGCTGATGAAACATTTTCAGATTTAGTGAAGATGGGATATTAATTTGCTTTGTAATCAACCAAATGATAATATTGAACAAGAGTTTAATGGATTAGAAAAAAGTCAATCAATTAAGAAAATTTTTAATTTTATTGAAGAGTGTTTACCTCAATTTAAAAATAGACATTCTTTACTTAAGCCTGAAGATGGATTAACGCAAGAATTAGTTTATATTTTAGATAATGAATCAAGAGAGAAGTTACCTCTTTGTGGTTTTAGTACTGAACACATGGAAGATACAACTAAAGGTAACTCTAGAAGAGATGATATTGGAATTAGAGCTATTCATGGTGTGACTATTAATACAACATATTATCCTAATAACAAGCCTTTTATTGCGATAGAAGCAAAACGATTAGATAGTAAAATAGTTAAGAAACGAAAAAAAGAATATGTCATTGGTCGATATGATGATGAAAAATACATTGAGAGTGGTGGGATAGAACGTTTTAAAAAAGAAATTCATGGAAATGGATTGGTTTATGTTGGAATGATTGGATACTTGCAAACAAACAGTTTTGATGATTGGTTTGAAAAAATTAATAAATATATAGATGAAGAGATAAATTCTTCATCTTCAAATGAATTAGTTTGGGAAGAAAAAGATAAATTGACAATAGATAAAAGGAATGAATTTTTTTCTACTTATAATTCAGAACATCAATGTAAATCTAAAGAAATTTCAATGTATCATATTTGGATAAATTTAATACAAAAATAGGAAAAAAATGAAAGAAATAGAACTTGCCCACTCTCCCGATGCTGATGATATATTTATGTACTATGCTATTAAATTTGGCTGGGTTGAAACAAAAGATTATGAGTTTTCTAATATAGCGTTAGATATAGAGACATTAAATGAAGATGCGATGGCTGGGATTTATGATGTAACGGCAATTAGTTTTGGGATGTATCCGTTTATTAGAAATGAGTATGCCATGCTTAGAACAGCCATTAGTTTTGGTGATGGTTATGGTCCAAAACTTATAAAACGAAAAGACAAAAAACTCAAACGAAATTTTAGAGTAGCACTCTCTGGCGAATATACTACGAATGCGATGTTGTTTAAACTTTATTATCCTGATGCACGACCTGTTTACATGGACTTCCTAGAAATAGAAATGGCTGTGGTAAATGGTGAGGTTGATGCTGGTGTGCTTATTCATGAGTCGATTTTGGATTATGATGAGAGTTTAGAAGTGGAAAAAGAACTTTGGGACATTTGGGTGGAGTTGGCTGGCGAAGGTTTACCCTTGCCTCTTGGTGGTATGGCAATTCGTCGTTCCATTCCTCTTAACCAATCGATTGATATTGAAAATATACTTATAGATGGGGTAAAAGTTGCGAATGCGAAGAAAGAAGAACTTTGTAAAAAACTTGAAGATGAGAACTTGGTAAGAATTTCTTCTGAAATGTTAACAAAGTACTTAGATATGTATGCTTCGGATGACTCGGTAGAGCTTTCAGAATTGCAAATTAAAGCCTTAGATAGACTTTATGAGATTGGTTATAACAAAGGAGTCTTTTACCAACCGATGAAAACAGAAGAGTATTTGATTCCTAGAGAGTATGAAGCTTTACGGAATAGTTAATGGCGTTTTTTAAAACCATAGATTTTTCAAAATTTTCAAGCATAAAAGTAGGTTCTCCTGTTGAGATTTTAATGTTAGAACGTAATGATGAAATACCCAAAGACAGAATGATTATTGGGCATGCTAATAATTTGTTGGTCTCTTCGAACCCACGACCCCTTATGATGCTTTCTAAAGATTTTTCCTTTATGGAACTTGAAGATGAGGTACTAGTCGTTGGCTCAGCAACACCTACAGGTAAATTGCTTTCATTTGCTAAAAAGAATGACTTGGCTGGTTTTGAGTTTGTTTCTAAATTACCAGGCTCTATTGGTGGTATGTTGGCAATGAATGCTGGGGTAAAGAGTTATGAGATCTTTAATATACTTGATGCCATTAAGATTGATGGGATATGGGTTAAAAAAGAAAACATAGAACATGGTTACCGTTTTGCAAACTTGGGTGGTGTGGCTACTGAAGTACGTTTTAGAGTTGAAAAAGGCTTTTCTAAAGAACTTTTGGATGAATTAGTAAACTTACGTTCGAATCAACCTAAAACTGCATCTGCTGGTTCTGCTTTTAAAAATCCAGAAGGAGACTATGCTGGACGTTTGATTCAAGAGGTAGGATTGAAAGGCGTTAGTAAAGGGGCAATGCAATGGTCAGAGATGCATGCTAACTTTTTAGTGAACCATGGTGGGGGTGTTTTTGAGGATGCTAAGTATTTGATGGATTTAGCAAAAGAGAAAGTTTTGGAGAAATTTGGGATTGAATTGGTTGATGAGGTGCAGGTTCTTTAGTACTTTTAAAATAAAATTTAGTTAAATGTAATTCTATTATAATAAACATTGTATTTTCTTATGCATTTTTCAGGAGTAGAAAAAGTGAGACTAAGCCCATATGTACTTTTTACTTTAATAATAATATTTTTTTTCAATGGCTGTAGAAGTCTATTATTGAAAGTACTGATACTAAGGGAGAGGTCTTGAAGAAGATTTTTGGTGAAATCTAATCTACCAATTGGTTACTTTTTTTAAATTTTCTTCACCATAAAATTTTTTATTTCCCCAACGGTAAAATATAATTTCTTCTGGTTGTTTCATCACTTCTTTTAAATTTTTTATGGCTTGTTTTAACTCATCTATACTTACTTCATCAATACGTAAGATATCATCTTTATAGAGCAGTCTCTTTTTTAAATAGTGCGTTTTGGTTATTTGATAATGATTCTGCTTTAATGCTTTAAAATGAGTGTTTAAATCTTCTTTTCTTACTCCTTCGATAATGCTAACTACTTCTTCAAAACGGATAACAGTGGCTTGTGCATACAGGGGTAGGGCTAAGTCGAGTTTTAGTGGATAAGTATCAAAGTTATGGTGGTATTGCTGGGCTAACTTTAGGTCTAAAATGTAGTTTTTAGTTTCTAAATCTTTAAAGTTAGACATGTTGTAATACATCAGAACTCCCTTATCTACGGGGGGAACACCTGTTCTTTTATGGTATTTTATTTGGTGAAGCCGAATAGTAGTAGAGAGTTGTTTTTTTGAGAGTACTTTAAAGGTTTTTAAGAACAAAAAGTAGGCTTCTTTTGTGCTGTCTGTCCAATCACAATCTATTTGAACTTCATGATAGTAAAAAGTATTCTTTGCTTGTTCTTCTAATAAAAGAAAAAGTTTTTTAGCAAATTTTTTAGCATTTTCATGTTTAAAGATTGGATTATCTATGTAGATAACGGGGACGATTTTATGTCTTGGTTTGACTTTAAATTTAGTAAGGTGAATTTTTGATTTAGACTCATAGCCAATGTCCATAACCTTGATGTATTTTGGCTCTGTCATTTCTGTGTTTTTATAGTTTTGTTTCCAATGGTAGAAAGCATAGTCTGTATTTACTTTAGTGAGGTAGAAATAAAGTATAGCTATTGCCATTAAAAAGAGTAAGAGTAGAAAGAATTTACGCATCTTAGAAGTACTTAAAAGTTATACATTTTTCTATGACCTCTTGGGCATAGGGTGTATGTCCATAATTTGCTTTAAAATCTTTGATTCCTTCTGTAAAATTTTTGGATTCTTTTAACAGACGTATAACTTTTTCTGTACCATTATTCCAACCATTAAAACGTGGCATAGCCCAGATATCACTTCCATAGTTTTCAGTGTTTGAAATAGCAAGGTTAAACTTGATTTTGAGAAGTTGGTAAGTGATTTTCGCTTTAAAATTCTCATCTTTTGCATATTTCAATGCTAGTTCATATTCTTTTTGAGCATGGAATAGATCAGCTGTTTTGGGCAATATATCTTCTTGGTCTAAGTTAGTACTACGATAAAGAACTGAAGACATTGGAAAGTTTCCAAACCAACTTTTGTTATAAAGTGCATTGGCATAAAGAAAGTGGTCTGTGGCTGAAGTTGGGTCTTGTTCAAGAGCTCTTTGAATTCGTAATAGTGTCTCTACAAATTTTCTTTGTGAATAAGTTTGTTTGGAAGGAGTTCGGTTAGAGGTATTAATACTCACATTAAAAGGATTATAGGGTGTAAAAACATTTTTTGTTGGTACTTGTCTAAGATAGAATTGTGCTTGCTGGAAGTCATTCTTTTGTAAATAGAGTGTTCCCAAAATTTTAGCAACATCACCTCTTTCAAGGTTAATCATGGCTGTTTTGAAAACCTTGTCTTCAAAAAAAGAACGTTTTTCTTCTTCGACATAGCTTTTAAACTTTGAAGCATCAACGTAGTTCAGTGCATTTAGTATAGTCGCTCTATAGTTATTGCTCTGTGCAAAAAGCTTGTTTAGCTTTTTTTCAATGGTTCCTTCTTCATCAAGCGTAGAGATTTGTAAGGCTGTGTATCTTAAAATAGATTTTTGCTTTGTGGCTGAAAATTTTGGCAGAAGAGGTTTTAGTTGTTGGTAGAGTGCATATTGCTCTTGATCTGAACTGGAAGAAAGTTGATGTAGTCCGTATATATAAGTAAGTAGTTTAGCAAAAGGCATTTGCTTATTATTGGCTAATGCACGTAGTTTTATTAATTCTTTTCGTTCAAGGGAAGTGTATTCAAGTACATTGAGGTAGAGTTTGGAATAAAGTGTAAAAAAAGTTTGTTTTTTTAGTTGGCTAAGTACATTTAAAAAGTGTTTCTTTTGTAATTTATAATTTTTTACTTTTGCTTTAAAATATTTGTCTTTCTTTCCTGAATGTACCATAATGCTGTAACGTTTGTTTTGTAGTCCTTGCATTATCATATAACTAAGACGTTCGAACCAAATGGAATCTGGGGCTAAAGAGGCAATACTCTTGAGTTCATACAAGGGTTCATTTTCCCATTTCATCGCACGTAAAAAGTGATAAAGTGCTTTTGTTTCTTTATCTGTAGTAGAGTTTAGGAGTGCATGCCATTCTTCATCATTATTAATTGTAAAGTCATAATATCCATAATGGGAATTTGTTTTATGATGTGCAAATATTTGTGCATAAAGTTGGTTTGCCTTAACACTTTGATTGAGGTGCTGGTAGGTACCAGCTCTTAATGCTTCTACCCATTCTTTGACAACACCTTCAGGGTTTAAAAGCAAGGGGTTATTACTATAGATATCTAAAAGTTTATGATACTGCTGACTGTGATGGTAAAGTCTTATAAGTAGATACAGATAACGTTCTTTTATAAAATAGTCTTCTTCTTTATTGAAGAGTAGTAGTCCTTGTTTGATAATTTCTTCTTTATTGTTTACCTCAATATTTTGAGCAAGTTGATTTTGTAAATGTAGGAAGTTAATATACTTTCCAAAAGCTGGAAACTTTGAGCTATTTTTATAGTATTTGGCTGCTTTTTTTATAGAGTCTTTTTTATAAAAAAGTGACTCGATTCTATTAGGACTTAATTCTCCTTTGAAATAACCTTGCCACGCTTTAATATTGGCCTCTTTTTTCTTTTTAGAAAAGTGCTCAAAACGTGCATCATGTGCAGCATGTGACCCTAAGAGTTTGTATAGAGGATTGTCTCTTGGTAAGTTAACCATGTCGGGGTCAGTAAAGTTATAATATTCATTTTTAATATACATTTCCTGATAAGAAGCAGCACAGGAAAATAGGTTGGTTGTAAAAATAGTTATAAAAAGTATGCTTGTTAATATAACTTTCACATTAACCCCAGTCTTGGTTTTTACTTTCATTTCTATGTTTATCTTTTTTATAAGAAGTACCATTTTTAAGTTTTTGAAGTCGGTTAAGTAAGGTCATGTTAGCTTCACGGATGTCATCGAGTATAAATTCTCTTTCTACTTCAAAGCTAAGTCTTTCGATGTAGGATTTCATTTGATGGTGGTATTCAGAGTGAAGTTGAATTTCAACTTGTTCATTAAGCTTTTTTTTGAGCTCGTCAAACTTTTTTAAAAATTGTTCTTGGGTCGTTTCTTCATCGCGAAACATTTTAAAAAGATTCTTAGTGACTTTTTCAAGAAAAGTAATGTAACGTTGCCGTTGGTATTTCTCTATTTGTTTGGGTGTGTATCTCATTGGAAGTATTATAGCGTAATATAAGTTTTAGTAAAAAGGAAGTATTAATTGATTGAAACTCCCAAGTAAGTACTTGGGAGTCATAAAGAGAAGCTTGGGATTAACAAGCAGCCTTAGCAGCAGCAAGTGCTTCTTCGTAGTTAGGCTCTTCTGTAATTTCAGCTACAGTTTGTTTATAAGAAACTTTACCATCTTTACCAATTACAAAAATAACTCTAGCAGTTAAACCAGCTAAAGGACCATCAGCTAAAAGAACACCATACGCGTTTGCAAAGTCTTTGTTTCTGAAGTCTGAACATACTTTAATGTCTGCAACACCAGCAGCTCCACACCATCTAGCAGCAGCAAATGGAAGATCCATAGAAACAGTAATTACTTCTACACCCTCTAAAGATGTCGCTTCTGTATTAAATCTTCTAGTTTCTGCATCACATGTACCTGTATCTAAAGATGGTACTGCAACAACAAGTTGAACTTTACCTTCTCCACCAATTTGCTCGTCTTGAAGCATTGGATCACAATTTACCACTGTAGTTACTGGTGCTGTGTCGCCTACGTTTACTTCTGTACCACCAAGAGTACATACGATGTCATTTTTAAATGTTACTGTTGCCATATTAATTCCTTAATTTTTTGAATGTTTGCGATTATAGTTTAAATAGGATAAATTTAGTATGAATTGGATTTTATGAACGCTAGAATTATATTGAGTAGAGGTTATTTGCAACATATATTAGATTTTTTATTGTTAAATTAGGATATAAAAAATAAAAATAACTTTTTTAGTTGTTTTTAGTTGTTTTTAGTTATTTTTAGAGTAGAATAGGAAAGACTAATTTACTTGGTCTTTAAATAATAATTTTTCTAATATTGGGGAAAATAATGAAAAAAATATGTGTAATAGGATTAGGATATATTGGTTTACCAACAGCAGCTTTGTTGGCAAATAAAGGCTACGATGTCCATGGTGTGGATGTGGTAAAAAAGACAGTAGATATTATAAATAGAGGTGAAATTCACATTGTAGAACCAGAACTAGATACCTTTGTACAAGCAGCAGTAAAAAGTGAAAAATTAAAAGCATCATTAAAACCTATTGAGGCTGATGTTTTTATCATTGCTGTACCAACACCATTCCATGAGGGGTATGTACCTAATATTGATTATGTAATTTCTGCTTCTAAAGCAATTGCTCCTTATGTAAAAGAAGGAAACATTGTCATTTTAGAATCAACTTCACCAGTAGGTACTACAGACAGGGTAGAGGAAGTTTTAAAAGAAGAGGGTGTAGATACTACAAAACTTTACATTGCTCATTGTCCAGAGCGTGTACTTCCTGGACAAATTATGAGGGAATTGGTTGAGAATGACCGTATCGTTGGAGGTACAACACCAGAGGCTACAGCCAAAACTGTCGAATTTTACAAAACATTTGTAGATGGAGAAGTATTGTCAACGGATGCTAAAACAGCTGAAATGGCAAAGTTAACAGAGAACTCATTTAGAGATACTAACATTGCATTTGCAAATGAATTGTCTATTTTATGTGATAAATTTGGAATAGATGTATGGGAATTAATTTCTTTGACCAATAGACATCCGAGAGTGAATGTTCTACAACCAGGTGCTGGTGTTGGTGGACATTGTATTGCTGTTGATCCATGGTTTATTGTCCATGCTGGTGGTGCTGATGCAAAGATTATTAGAACAGCCAGAGAAGTAAATACTTATAAAACAGAATGGGCGATTGAAAAAATTAAAAATGCAGCACTTTCTTTTGAAAATGAACATCAAAGAAAAGCAAGAGTGGCATGTATGGGACTTGCATTTAAGCCAAATATTGATGATTTACGAGAGTCTCCAGCACTTTATATTACACGTCAATTAAGAGCATCTGACTTAGATGTACTAGCCGTAGAGCCAAATATAGAAAGCTTTTCAGAATTTGATGTGATTAATTATGAAGATGCTGTTTCCCAAGCTGATGTTGTTGTCTTTTTGGTGGGACATAATGAGTTTAAAGGTCTGGAAAGTAATAATAAAATTATTATTAATTTCTGTGGTATTTAATATGATAAATATTAATTAGTAATAAAAAGGAGTTACATGAAAGGTATAATTTTAGCTGGTGGAAGTGGTACGAGACTTTATCCGATAACAAAGGGGATTTCAAAGCAATTATTGCCGATATATGATAAGCCAATGATCTATTATCCATTATCAGTTTTAATGTTAGCAGGAATAAAAGAGATTTTAATAATATCAACACCTACAGATATTGAGAATTATAGAAACTTGTTAGGTAATGGTGAAGAATGGGGTATTTCTATAGAATATAAAATTCAACCATCTCCTGATGGTCTAGCACAAGCTTTTATACTTGGTGAAGAGTTTATAGGTGACGATAATGTTTGTTTAATACTTGGTGATAATATTTTTTATGGATCAGGACTTATTCCAATGCTTCAAAATGCTGCTGCTTTAGATAAAGGAGCTGTTGTCTTTGGTTATCAAGTTAAAGATCCTGAACGTTTTGGGGTAGTTGAATTTGATGACGAAAGAAATGCTGTTAGTATAGAGGAGAAACCTACAGAGCCTAAATCAAATTTTGCTGTTACAGGTTTGTACTTTTATGATAATAAAGTGATTGAAATTGCTAAGAATATTGAACCTTCAGCTAGAGGAGAATTAGAAATTACCTCAGTTAATGAAGAATACTTAAATCAAGGAAATTTAAAAGTTGAACTTCTTGGGCGTGGTTTTGCGTGGTTAGATACAGGAACGCATGCTAGTTTACTTGCTGCTGGACAATTTGTACAAACGATTGAAGAAAGACAAGGTTATAAAATAGCTTGTTTAGAAGAGATTGCTTACCATCATAACTGGATTTCGAAAGAAGAAGTATTGGCAGCAGCGAAAAAGCTTGTCAAGACGAGTTATGGAAAGTACCTAAGGGAGTTATGCGAATGAAAACTATATTAGTAACAGGCTGTGCAGGTTTTATTGGTAGTAACTTTTTGCCATACTTTTTAGATAAGTATAAAGATTATAATATTGTTAATTTAGATTTATTAACTTATGCTGGTAACTTAGAGAACTTAAAAGAAGTCCAAAATGATAAGAGATATAAATTTATAAAAGGGGATATTGCGAATCGTGAATTAGTTGAGTTTATTTTTGAGGAATATCTAATAGAAGGTGTCATCCATTTTGCAGCAGAGTCGCATGTAGATAATTCGATTAAGAATCCAGGTGTATTTATAGAGACAAATATTAATGGGACATACACTTTATTAGATGTTGCATATAAATATTGGATGAAGAAACCTTTTGAATATAAAGAAGGCTATACAGAGTCACGGTTTCATCATATATCAACAGATGAGGTTTATGGAACTTTAAATGAAATAGATTTATTTACTGAAGAGACACCTTATGCACCTAATTCACCTTACAGTGCTTCAAAAGCATCAAGTGACATGTTAGTACGTGCTTATCATGAAACTTATGGCTTAGATACTGTTATTACAAATTGTTCAAATAATTATGGACCTAAGCAGCATCATGAAAAATTAATACCTACTATTATTCGAAAGGCATTAGCTGGGGAAGAGATTCCTATTTATGGTGATGGAAAAAATGTTCGAGATTGGTTATATGTTCTTGACCATTGTAAAGGTATTGATTTAGTTTATCATGAAGGTGTTGTTGGAAATGTTTATAATATTGGTGGTAAGAATGAAAAAACTAATTTAGAAATTGTTCATAGTATTTGTCGTATTCTAGATAGAAAAGTACCTTCTGAAAAAAGCTATACAACATTAATTAGTTTTGTAGAAGACAGAGCAGGACATGATAGACGTTATGCAATTGATGCAAGTAAGATTGAAAAAACTTTAGGTTGGAAAGCTGAGGAAAATTTTGAAACAGGTATTCTTAAAGTGATTAATTGGTATATGGAAAAATTAAATGTTAGCTAAGTTAATTAAATTTGAGTCAAATAGAGATGAGAGAGGTGCGTTAATCGCATTGGAAGACCAATATAATGTTCCCTTTGAGATTAAACGAGTTTATTATATTTTTGATACAAAAGAGAAAGTTAGACGAGGAGGTCATGCACATAAAGACTTAAAACAATTGGCTATTTGTTTAAAAGGAAGTTGTAAGTTCTTATTAACGGATGGAAGAATAGAAGAAAATATAGAATTAAATAGTCCAGAAGAAGGGCTTTTGTTAGAGCATTGCTTGTGGAGGGAAATGTATAACTTTTCTACGGATTGTATACTATTACTACTAGCTGATAAGTACTATGATGAAGATGATTACATAAGAGATTATAGTGATTATTTAAAAATGATATTGGATGTTAAAGATGATGAACTTAGTAAAGAAATTTAATACTTTTGGTGATAATAGAGGAAAACTTATTGTATGTGAGGAGAATATAGACATTCCTTTTAGCATTCAACGAATTTTTTATCTTTTTGGAATGAAGGAGAAAACATCTCGTGGAAATCATGCCCATTATAAGACAGAACAGTTTTTAGTTGCTATTGCTGGAAATTGTAAGGTAACATTAAATGATGGTGTACATGAAAAGACATATGATTTAAATGAGCCAAATATTGGATTATTACAAAAGAGTATGGTGTGGGGTACGATGCATGACTTTAGTGAGAATTGTATTCTTTTAGTTTTTGCTAGTGAGTTATATGATGAAAATGATTATATAAATAATTACAATCAATTTATGGAAGAGGTTACAACTTGAAAGTTTGTATCGCTGGAAAAAATAATATTGCAGTTGAAATAGTATCTTTTTTGATAGAGAAAGAATTAGTTTCTAAAAATGAGATATATATTGTTTTAAATAAAACAGATAATTATACTGATACATGGCAAAGGTCACTAGGGAAATATGCTAAGGAAAATGAACTAGAAATCGTTTCTTTAGATCAAGTTTATGATATTGAAGATTTGTTATTTTTATCATTAGAGTTTGATAAAATAATTAAAGTAGAAAAATTTAAAACAAATAAACTTTATAATATTCATTTTTCAATTTTACCAAAATATAAAGGAATGTTTACATCAATTTTACCTATTTTAAATAATGAACCTTTATCTGGAGTGACTTTACACAAAATAGATAAAGGAATAGATACAGGTGATATTATTGCTACAAAAGAATTCTCCATTAATAAAAATGATAATTCACGAAATTTATATTTTAAATATCTAAAGGCTGGTATTGAATTGCTTAAAGATAACTTTCAAAGGCTGGAAGAAAATATTTATATAAATGCTATGCCACAGGTAGCTATGTCTTCACAATATTATTCAAAGGATATAATTGATTTTTCTAATATCATTATTGATTTAAATCAAGTAGCGATTAATATCCATAATCAAGTTAGAGCATTTTATTTTAGAGAATATCAAATTCCTAAAGTATTTGATTACAACATCATTTCGAGTGAAATACTTTGTAGTAAATCAAAAAAAAGAGTAGGAAGTATTATTTTAGAAAATAGTATTTCATTCTTAGTGAGTACTATTGATTATGATATCGTATTATATAAGGATAGAGGAGATACTTTATTTGAGGCTTGTGCTAATGGAAACTTATCATTGGTTAATGAGCTAATTCAAATACCAAATATTATTAATATTCAAAATCAAATAGGTTGGACTCCTTTAATTGTCGCTATATATAATAATGAGATAGAGATAGTTAAAACTTTATTAATTAATGGTGCTGATATACAGTTAACTAATTTTAAAGGAACAACTCCCTTGATGTATGCGAAAACTAGTTATTGTAAAAGTAAGGATAGTACAATTTTGAAAATTCTTCTTGCTTTAGATGTTGATATTTATCAGCAAGATTATCAAGATAAAAATGTTTTAGATTATACTAGAGAGAATAGTGAATTAGATGTACTTGAATTAATTATGGAGGCTAGATGATGATATCTTTTTTAGATTTAAAAGCAATTAACCAGCAGTATAGAGAAGAATTAATAGAAGCATGTACAAAAGTCATTGATAGTGGTTGGTATATTCAAGGTCAAGAATGTAGCTTATTTGAAAAGGAGTTTTCACTTTATTGTGGAACTGAATATACTGTAGGTGTAGCTAATGGATTAGATGCTTTGACTTTAATTATTAGAGCATATAAAGAAATGGGGATTTTTAATAATGGAGATGAAATTATTGTCCCAGCAAATACTTATATAGCATCTATTTTAGCAATTAGTGAAAATGGACTTATTCCTGTTTTAGTCGAACCAGATATTAATACTTACCTACTTGATGAAAAGAGAATAGAAGAAAGTTTAACAATGAAAACAAAAGCTATTCTGGTAGTACATCTTTATGGTCAGACTTGTAACATGGGTGCATTTAATAAGTTAGGAAAAAAATATAATTTAAAAATTATTGAAGACTCAGCACAATCTCATGGTGCATCATTTGATGATAGAAAAGCTGGAAACTTAGGTGATGCAAGTGGGTTTAGTTTTTATCCTGGTAAGAACCTTGGTGCTTTAGGGGATGGAGGTGCTGTGACATCAAATGATAAAACCTTAATAGATACAATACGCATATTAGGAAATTATGGAAGTAGTAAAAAATATGAAAATCATTATAAGGGCGTAAATAGTCGTTTAGATGAAATTCAAGCCTCTATGTTACGAGTTAAATTGAGATATTTAGATGATGAAATTAAACATCGTAGGAAAATTGCAGAGTATTATTGTTTACATATAAAAAATGAACATGTAGTTTTACCTATTATTAAAGATAAGAGTCGACATGTCTGGCATTTATTTGTAGTTTCTGTTAAGAATCGAAAAGAATTTCAAGACTATTTATTGAAACATGGTATTCAAACTTTAATACACTATCCTATTCCACCACATAAACAAAATGCATATAAGGATTTTAATAATTTAAAATTTCCAATTACAGAAAAGATACATAATGAAATTATTAGTTTACCTATTAGTGGTATTATGGATTTTAATGATGTAAAACACATAGTAAAAATAGTTAATGACTTTAATTAAAACTTCTATCTTAACAGCAATTGCGACGATTATAAGAGTAATAACAAGTTTTATAATTAATAAGTTAATATCGATATATATTGGTCCATCTGGATTAGCATTAATTGGACAGCTACAGAATTTTATAACAATTACAACAACTTTTTCAAAAGGTGCTATTTCTCAAGGTGTAATAAAATATACAGCAGAATATTTTGATGATAATCATAAAAAGAATAAGATTTTTAGTACAGCAGTTATAATTACTTTATGTTCATCAATCATTGTTGGAATTTTTTTAAACTTTTTTTCAAATTATTTCTCAGAAGTTATTTTAAAGTCAAATGAATATAATCACTTATTTCTAAGTTTTAGTTTCTTGATTATATTGTTTGCATTTAATACTCTAATATTATCTATTTTAAATGGACAAAAAGAAATAAAGAAATATGTTTTAATTAATATTGTGAGTAGTGTATTTTCCCTAGTATTCACTTCTTTTCTTATTATTAAATTTGGTCTTCTTGGAGCTCTCTATGCATTAATTTTAAATCAATCTATTATATTCTTTATAACACTTTTATTTATGATTAATAGCGCTTGGTTTAGCGTTAAGGACTTTATGGGAGGATGGGATAAGAGTAGTGGTATAAAGTTAGGTAAGTTTGCATTAATGGCAGTCGTTACAGCATTGACTATTCCAGTTTCTCATCTAATAGTTAGAGAATACATAGGCACTAACTTAAGTTGGGATGCTGCTGGGTATTGGCAAAGTATTTGGTATATCTCAACAATGTATTTAATGGTTGTAACAACATCATTAGGAATTTATTATTTACCAAAGCTATCAGAAATAAAGGATAACAAACTTTTAAAAATTGAAATCTTCAATGGATATAAGATAATTATGCCTATTGTCTCTGCTTTAGCACTTAGTATCTATATCTTTCGTGAGGATATTATATATATAGCTTTTACTGATAAATTTTTACCAATGCTAGAGCTTTTTAAATGGCAATTGATTGGAGATATTATTAAAATAGCATCATGGTTATTAAGTACATTAATGTTAGCAAAAGCTATGACAAAAATTTTTGTTATTACAGAAATCTTATTTAGTATATCTTTTACAGTTTTATCTATTATATTTATTAACTATTTTGGCTTGATTGGAATAACTTATGCATATAGTTTAAATTATTTATTATATTTAATTTTGATGATAGTGATTTTTAGAAGGAGATTTATATGAAAATACTTTTGTTAGGGGAATTTAGTTCTCTACATAAAAATTTAAAAGATGGACTTGTTGAACTAGGATATGATGTAGTTATTGCTTCAACAGGAGATAGTTGGAAAAATGTACCTAGAGATATTGATTTAAAATGTCACCGTAAGTATATTCCTAATAAATTAAAAAGTTTAAAACTAATTTTTAAAACACATAAATTGACTGGTTTTGATGTTGTCCAACTGATTAATCCTTTTATATTATATTATAAGCAATACTTCCCCAATAAAATTTATGTTGACTATTTAATTAAACATAATAAAGATTTTTTTCTTTTGGCTGCAGGTGATGATGCATATTATTGGAAATATGGACCTAAAAGACTTAGATATACACCACATAATGATGCACTAAAATACGATAAGAAATTAAAGAAGTATTATATGCAGACTGAAAAAGCATATGAATATAATACTTTTGTGGCTAATCATGTCAATGGGATTATTCCCATTATGTATGACTATGAAGAATGTTATAGGGGAGCTAAGAATTTAAAAAAAGTTATACCTATACCTATGAATATGTCTAAAATAGAATATACAGAGAATATAGTTCAAGATAAGTTGGTAGTGTTTCATGGTTTAAACAGATATGGTTTTAAAGGTACAAAATATGTAGAAGAAGCTTTTGAAATTTTAATAAATAAATATCCTAATGATTTAGAATTAATAATAGATGGTAATTTACCCTTGGAAGAATATTTACTATTGATGGCAAAAACCAATGTAGTAATTGACCAAACAAGTACATATTCACTAGGTGTAAATGGTGTTTATGCGTTAGCGATGGGAAAAGTTGTATTAGGTGGAGCAGAAGAAGAATCACTACATTCCTTAGGAGTTAATAGTTCACCAGTTATTAATATTGAGCCTAATGCTATGAGTATAGTTACAGCAGTAGAAAAATTATTAAATGAGAAAGAAAATATTACAAAATTAGGATATGAATCTAGAGTTTTTGCTGAAAATACACATGATCATATTAAAGTAGCAAGACAATATTTAAAAACATGGGGAATTAATTAAATACTATGGAGAGGAAAGAATTTAATTTAAATAAAATATATCTTTATTATATGTTAATGGGTTTGTTACTTCTCTCCTATTTTGAGAGTGTCTTTGTCGGTGGTAATTTTGCAATTATTATATTAACTATAAGCTCTTTAATTATTGGAATTATATTTACTGTATTTATAACTAGGAATTATATGACACCTCATGGAGTTTACCTATTTATACTTTTTTTCTTTTCTTATTTTTTATATAGTTCCTTAATTCACTTTAGTTTAATTGAAGTCTATGGAGTTGAACATATAAAGCCAGATGAAACAACTTTTTATCAAGTATCAAAAGATGCAATGCAAAAGCTGAATGACAATTTTACCTATCTTGATATAACAAGAATTCAAGAATATGTAGATACGCCTGGTGCTGTTTACTTTTTAGGACGGATAGCTCAATATTCTACTATGGTTGGAGAGAATACAGTACTATCTCAGAAAGTTGTGATTTCAGCTATTTCAGCATTAATTCCTATGATTCTTTATGCTATTAGTAGATTATATTTAAGTGAAAGAATTTCAGTATATATGGCTTTAATTTATGGGTTCTTTTCATTTGTTCCTTATTTGTCAAGCATGATATTACGAGATATTCATGTTGCATTGATGTTTATTATCACAATATATATTCTTTTACAAAAATTTTCTTTTTTAAACTTTCTTCTTCTTATCATTGTCTCTTTCTTTTCTTATAGTTTAAGAGAACAAACTGGTATTTTTATGATGGGCTTTATAAGTGTATACTTATTTGTTTTTATTGAAAATTTAGTTCAGAGTAAAATAAGAAGGTTTCTTGTTTATATGACTATTGCAGCCAGTTTATTATTTATAGTCTTAAGTTCAACATTTTTAATGGATATGTTTAATTTAATTTCAAACAGTTCAGCTGAAAGATCTGAAGCCAGTAGTTCTTCTGGATCACTGGGTGCAAAAATTTCCAAATTACCATTTGGACTTAATGTTTTAGCCCTATTTGGATTTAGTCAAATACAACCATTCCCTCCTTTATGGATTTTTAGTGGTGCAAATAAAGGTTTCTTTGAACTAACATATCTTATTGCAGCAGTTAGTTGGTTTTTTGGATGGGGTTTCTTGGTTTATGCTTTTGTACGTAAAAATATTTTTGATAAAGTTGATTTAAAATTAAAATTAATTTTTTTATTTTCTATAGCTTATTTAATTTTAATTGCAGTAGTAGACTTTAGTCAGCGTAGACAAATGCCTGTGTATCCTATAATTTATCTTTTTATGGTTTTTAGTTATTTAAAAATGGATAAATCTGAAAGAATAAAAGTATGGATTACCATGTTGATGTGTTATATGACTTTAGTATTTACTATTAATTACCTAAAACTATAAGGACCATTATGAATATAAAAGTAAAAATAGTTTTTTTTCTAGCGACTTTAAATGCTGGTGGAGCTGAAAGAGTAACCGTTACTCAAATTCGACAATTAGATTCAAGTAAATATGATATTTATTTGATTTTAGTGAATAAGCAAGGTCCTTTTTTAGAGTTAATTCCTAAAGAAGTTAAGATTATTGATTTAAAAAAAACTAAAACTCTTTTTTCGATTCTTTCTTTAAGAAGAGTGTTAAAAGATATTAATCCTGACATAATTTATTCAACACTTTTTCGTACACATGTAGCTTTAGACTTAGCATTAATAAATTTAAAACATAAATTTAAAACAATTTATATGAGTCCTTCCTCTCCTAAACTTCTTTTTTTAAGAAAAGAGATAGGCTTTCTCATGAGATATCTTATTAAAAAGGCTTATATGAATTCCTATATGGTTCTGGCTCAGACTCCTGAAATGAAAGAGGAAATAGCGAGATATCATCAAATCGATAAAGATAAAATTAAAGTTTTCCTAAACCCTATTGATACAGAAATGATTGATATTCAAACTACTAATATTGAGAATCCTTTTAATCCTAAACGCATTAATATAGTTGCAGCAGGACGCTTGTCTGATGTCAAAGGGTTTGATATTCTAATTGATGCGTTAGCTAAAGTTTTAGAAGAGAATAATAATTTTAGTTTATATATTATTGGACGAGATGCAGGAGAAGAAGATACTTTAAAAAAACAGGCAGAAAGATTATCTATTTCTAATTATGTTAATTTTTTAGGATATAGAACAAATCCTTTTAAGTTTTTCTTTTTTAGTGATTTATTTGTTCTATCTTCGCGACGAGAAGGTTTACCTAATGTTGTTCTTGAAAATATTTATATGAAAAAACCAGTTATTGCAACTCGGTGTGTTCCTTATATGAGTGAATTGATTGATGATGGAGTTAGTGGTTTGTTAGTTGATATAGAGGATGCAAATAGTTTAGCAGAAGCAATTCTTAATTATAAAAAGATAGATGTTGAAAAGTATACATATATGCAAAAAATTATAAGTGTGAATGAATTCTTTACAGATATTTTTAATGAAAGGTATAAATGAAAAAAGATATATTAATAATTGGTTCCAATCCAAATAATGAGAAAATTAATCACCCAGGTGGACAATTAACAGCTATGACAAACTTAATAGAATACATGGAAACACATGATATTTCCTATGATGTTATTGATATGTTTAGGAGTAGCTTTCCTCCAAAAAGTGGAAAAGAAAAACTGTTGGAATCTTGGGATAAATATAAAGAATTACGTATGGCTTTAAAGACAAATACTTATAAGGGAGGACTAGTATTTGCATCATATGGATTAGGGTTTTGGGAGAAATTGTTTTTTTCATTAACTATGGAAAAAAAAGGTATTAAAACACTTTTTTTTATTCGATCTGGACATTTTATGCAATCTGTCATAGATAAAAACTATATCGTTCCATTTAAAAAGTATTTTATGAATAAGTTATCGTATATAGGTTATCAAGGAGGAAAATGGGAAGAGTTTTATACTAAAGTAGGGATAGAAGATAAAAAACTTATAAAAATTTTAAATTGGATAAAAATTCCTCAATATAAAATAAAGACATTTTCTTCAACGCCAACATTTCTTTATGTAGGTTGGATGGTTGAAAAAAAAGGTGTTATTGAACTTATTGATACGATTTTGAGGCATAAAGAGTTATCAAAATATAAATTTATATTTGTTGGAGGAGGAACATTAGTTGAAGAGCTAACTAAAAAAGTTGAACTAGCTAGTGCAAGGAATATAACATTTACTGGATGGCTTGACTCCTCTCTTGTAGGAGAATTTTATGAAGAAGCTGATGTACTTGTTTTACCTTCTCATGCAGAAGGCTTTCCTAACGCAATCTTAGAAGCATTAAGTTATCAATTACCTATTATTGCTACTGATGTAGGAGGGGTTTCAGAAAGTGTGATTGATGGCTATAATGGTTTTTTAGTATCTCCAAGAAACGAGGAGAAACTTTATCAAGCTATTAAAAATCTAGGGAATTCTCTCGATTTGAGAAGAGAATTCTCTAAAAATAGTCAAGCTATTTTGGAAAAAAATCATGCTATTGATGTTAATTGTCAAAAAATATTTGATTTGTATAATATATCAATAAAAAATAAGCAGTAAAATTTAGATAAAGTCAAACTTTTTATATAATTTTTTTGAACTCATTCGTTTACAAGTTAATATTCTTTCAACACCTTACTTGGAACCCCTCCAGCTAAAACTTTGGGGGGTATATCTACATTTACAACACTATTTGCCATGATAACAGAACCTTCTCCGATTGTAACTCCAGGGGTTATTATACAATTTGCTCCAATCCAAACATTGTCTTCAATTAAGACGGCATGTGCATTTTTAGCACCAATCGTTTCATATCTTTTTTCAGGGTTCTGCATAGACATATCATGACCATTTCTATCAATAATATTAACATTGGATGCAATCAGACAGTTTTTCCCAATTATAATACCACCTTGACTTGAGTGTAAACATGTTCCATAAATGCGACTATTGTCTCCTATTATAATTGAACCATTAGGGTCTGTCATTAATTTACAAGGTGCTAGCATATTGATATGGTAACCTCTATTTCTTGAACGTAAGACAACATCTTTTCCTAAAATAACTTTTGATTTACCTCGAATATCAATTAGAGGTAATCCAATAACTCTAACTGAGTTATGTGCTACAATTTTTGAACGAAAGGTATAATATTTTAAAGCTATTGAGCCTAATAGCCAATCGATAATTAGTAGAGGGTCATATAAAATTTTTTTGAACGTATAATTCATGTAAGTATCTCCATTTGATAAAAGTATAGTAAAAATACAATTAAAATATTCTATATTAATTGTATTTATTTTAATGTAATTCTTTATGTTATAATTGTTTTAATTAAAAGGTCAATGATGAAAAAAACTTTATTTTTATTTTTATTCTTATTCTCGCTCTTACTCTTATTTTTTGTAAACTATCCTATTTCAGATACTAAGTTAAAAGCATTTCCTTCTGCTGAAGGAGGAGGTGCGAATAGTATAGGTGGTAGAAATGGTAGAGTTATAGCCGTTACAAACTTGAATAATGAAGGGAGAGGTAGTCTTCGGGAAGCATGTGAGACAAATGGTAGCCGTACAGTTATTTTTCGTGTAGGTGGAACAATTGATTTAAAAGGTAATAATATTATTATCAAAAATGATTATTTAACTATAGCTGGACAGTCAGCACCTGGAGAAGGGATACAAATTAAAAATGGAGGAATTAGTGTTAGAGCTAGTGAAGTCATTATCCGTTATCTTAGGATCCGACCAGGACCAGCATCTGCTAGTGTTGATGCTTTAAATATAAAGTCTCCCAATCGATATGATAGAAAAAAGAATATTATAATTGACCATGTATCAGCTTTTTGGGGGGTAGATGAAACTATGAATGCTGGATCATTCTCTGATAATGTGACAATACAATGGTCAATTATTGCAGAGGGACTTCATTGCTCATCTTATGATGGAGGGAAATATGGTGAGCAATGGAAACCCTGTAAAGTTGTCAAAGGAAAAAATATCTGGGAACATAGTCGAGGGTCTATGATATCTGAAGATAGCCGAAATATTTCGTTTCATCATAATATTCTATACCGAAATTATAAAAGAAATCCTTTAGTTCAAAGTAGTGATATTGATGCTATTAATAATGTTATTGTTAATTATCAGTATCAAGTATTTATTCAGCCATTTAAAGCAAAAGTAAGAGCAAATTTTATTGGTAATTATTTTCGATCATATATACATAAGCGACCACCAATACGTGTTTTTAATAATAATAAAGGATATGATGGTAATTCAAGTATTTATTATGAAGATAACTATGATGCTTATTTTCGTCCTCAAAAAAATGAAAATCAAACAAATATAAGAATTTTACACACTCCCTCTAACGTAGATATTTCTGATGGATATGTAGAGGATAGAATAGCTCCTCATGATTTTTCACCTATTAAAAGACAAACGGTACATGAAGCATATGTTTTAGTTTTGGCTAATGCAGGGACAGTTTATCCTAAACGAGATGAAGCTGATACTAGAGTTGTAAACTTTATAAAAAGTGGAAAAGCACCAAAAACTTTTGTTAACGATCCTTCTGAAGTTGGAGGATGGCCAAATATCGCTTCTAGTCATGGATTGAAAGATAGTGATAATGATGGGATACCTGATACTTGGGAAATTGAAAATAAGTTAAATCCTAATAATTTTAAAGATGGAAACAAAAAAAATTTAAGTTCACTAGGTTATACAAATATAGAAGTTTACTTGAATAGCTTGATTTTTGAATAATTTAATTTAAAAATAATATATTTTGTTTTATTTTATTTAAAAGGATGTATAATAAAGTTTAAAAATAATATATAATAAAGAAGGTAAAAAATGAAACAATTAATACAGAGTTTTAAAACAGGAGAATTAGGATTATTTGAGGTACCAGCACCTATATGTCAAGAAAATGGAGTTTTAGTACATACCTCCGTAAGTTTAGTGAGTGCTGGTACAGAAAAAATGCTGGTAGATTTTGCTAAAAAATCAATGTTAGCTAAAGCAAAAGATAGACCTGATTTAGTTAAGCAGGTAGTTGGAAAAATGAAGAAAGAAGGTGTTAAAAATACTTTAGAGAAAGTTTTTACAAAGTTAGACACACCAATCCCTCTTGGTTATAGTTTATCGGGTCGTGTACTTGAAGTTGGAAAGAATATGAGTGGTATAAATATTGGTGATAGAGTTGCTTGTGGTGGAGCAGGTTATGCTAATCATGCTGAGATAAATTATATTCCTAAAAATTTGATGGTTAAAATTCCAGATGATGTTGATGATGTTGATGCTTCTTTTGTAACAGTAGGAGCAATTGCATTACAAGGAGTAAGGCAAACGGAACCAAAATTAGGTGAGCGTGTAGCTGTAATAGGTCTTGGACTTTTAGGACAGTTGACTATTCAACTACTTAAAGCAAATGGTTGTAAGGTCATTGGTTCTGACGTTGATCCAGATAAGATTTCGCTCGCTCTCCAAATGGGTGCTGATGAGGCTTGTAATGCTACGGACTTAATTAAGAAATCAGATGAGTTTACTAATGGTTATGGGGTAGATGCTGTTATTATTACAGCTTCTACAGCATCTAATCAGCCAGCTATTGATGCTGCTGAGATTTCACGAATGCGTGGGCGTGTTGTTTTTGTAGGAATGGTAGGAATGGATATTCCTCGTAATGATTATTATAAAAAAGAATTAGACTTAAGACTTTCAATGGCATATGGTCCAGGACGTTATGATCCTCAGTATGAAGAGAAAGGAATTGATTATCCTTATGATTTAGTGCGTTGGACTGAACAGCGTAATTTTGAAGCATTTTTAGGCTTAATTGAAGAGGGAAAAATATCACCTAAGAAGTTATTAACACATACATTTAACTATAACAATGCTATGACGGCCTATGATTTACTGGAGGGTAAAATTCAAGAGAAATATCTTGGGATTGTCTTAGAATATGATAATGAAATTAATTTGGCAGAGCACAAAGTTGTGAAAAGAACAGATAAAATAATTAGTCAAGACAAAGTAAACCTTGGACTAATTGGTGCTGGTAATTTTACAAAATCTGTGATCTTACCAAATATTCAAAAAATTGATGATTATGAACTGGTTGGTGTTTGTACAGCAACAGGCGTGAGTGCAGAAGGAACAGGGAAGAAGTATAATTTTAAATATATTACAACGGATAGCAATGAAATTTTTACAAATAGTGAAATCAACTCAGTCATAATAACAACACAACATAATACACATGCGAGTTTAGTAAAAAAAGCCCTTGAATATAAGAAACATTGTTTTATTGAAAAACCTCTTTGTATTTATGAAGAGGAACTAGAAAGTATTAGCAAGCTGTATAGTGGAGAATCATTGATTCAAGTAGGTTTTAATAGAAGATTTTCTCCTATGGTACAAACCATGAAGAATCATTTACATGGACAAATGTCTGTTAACTATAGAGTTAATGCTGGTATAGTTCCTAAGGATATTTGGATTCAAGATAGAGAGCTTGGAGGTGGACGTATTATTGGTGAAGTTTGTCATTTTATAGATACATGTTCTTATTTGATAGATAGTGATATTACTTCTGTGTATGCTTCAACAGTTCAAAAGTCTAATCAGTCCATTCCTGATGAAGACAATATTAATGTTATCTTAAACTATAGTAATGGGAGTACAGCTACAATTGCTTATTATGCATATGGTGATACGACTATGGCAAAAGAATATATAGAGGTCTTTGCGAATGGAGTTAGCATGGAAATGCATGATTTTAGAGAACTGGTTATTTATGAAAATGGAAAAAAGAAAAAAGAGAAGAGTAGTAATCAGGACAAAGGTTTTACTAATGAGTTTAAAGCTTTTAATGAGGCAGTGAGAACTGGTGTCTCAGCTATTTCTTTTGATTCAATCTACAATACCACTAAAACAACATTTAAAATTCTTGAATCAATTAATACTGGTATTTTAGTTGATGTTAAGTAACGCTATTCGTCTTTTTCATACAGTTAAGTATTTAAGACCTAAGCAGATTAACTATAGACTTTACTATTTCTTTAGAAAACGAATTAGAGAAGTACTTGGCAAAAATTATGATTTATCTAAAAGCGCGAATACTCAGGTTTTAAAGTTTGAAAAGAGTATTCATATTGTAGATTGTTATTTTGAGGATAAGAAATTTAGTTTTTTAAATTTAGATAAAAAATTTGAAAATGTTATTGATTGGAACTTTGCTACTTATGGTAAATTATGGACTTATAATTTAGTTTACTTTGATTACTTATCTCAAGACAGTGAAGATGATAAACTTTTTTTGATGGAATCATTTATAGATAGTACAAAAGATATAAAGGCTGGACTAGAACCATTTCCTATCTCTTTACGTGGTATTAATTGGGTGAAATACCTTTCATTTAAAGAAATTAGAAATAAAAAGATAGATGATTCTCTATATGCTCAATACGATATTTTACTAGATAATTTAGAATATCACCTTTTAGGAAATCATTTACTTGAAAATGGTTTCTCTTTACTTTTTGCTGCTTATTACTTTAAAGATGAAGTATTCTATTTAAAAGCTAAAGAGATTTTAAATGAAGAACTAGAAGAACAGATTTTAAAAGATGGTGCTCACTTTGAATTAACACCTATGTATCATCAAATTATGCTCTTTAGAGTATTAGATTGTATTAACTTAGTAAAAAATAATTCATGGAAAAATGAAGAGTTATTAAAATTTTTGTTAGATAAAGCAGGGCTTATGCTTGGCTGGCTAAAAAATATTACATATAAGAATGGGGAGATGCCTCTTTTTAATGATAGTACATATGGTATTGCTCCTTCAAGTTTACAACTTTTTGATTATGCAGAGAGGTTAGAAGTTGATATAGTAGAGCTATCCTTAGGAGAGAGTGGATATAGAAAGGTCTTTACTAATAGCTACGAATGTATTCTTGATGTTGGACCAATAGGTGCATCGTATATTCCAGGGCATGCACATGCAGATGTATTTAATTTTGAGCTAATGGTAAATAGTAATCTATTTATTGTTGATACAGGATTAAGTACATATGAAACAAATGAAAGAAGAGTTTTGGAACGCTCCACTTTTTCTCATAATACAGTTGAAGTGAATGGAGAAAGTCAAAGTGAAGTTTGGGCTGGGTTTAGAGTTGCAAAACGAGCGAATATTATAAACCTTGAAGAAGGAAAAGACTTTGTTAAAGCTACACACGATGGATATAAAAACTATGGTATATATCATACAAGAATTTGGACTTTTAAAGATAGTAAGATAGAAATAAAAGAAGAATTAAATAAAATGGCTACAGCAGTTTCTAGACTACATTTCCATCCAGCTGTAACTAAAAAAGAGATTCTCAAAAGAGTAAAGTGTAATCATTTAGATTATAAGGTTACTACCTATAATTATTCTCCAGAATTCAATACATATTTAGAAGCTTTAGTATTAGAAGTTTATTTTAATAAAGACTTATTAATTGAGATAGATTTGAAAGAGGAAGTTTAAAACTTCCTCTTATTTTAAAAAGTTTATATATCTTTTCTATTTATATATATACTTATGGTTAGTGTGAGTAAAATGAGCAGAATAATACTTAAGGTATTATAAGTTGATACAGACTTTGTAGTGTAGCTAGGACAAGTACAAGGTGTATTGATAGTTATTTTCCCAATATTTGAATATCTAGTGAGTGTAGTACAATCGACTCCTCCTTCAACTACATAGTATACTGGTGTAGGAATTTTTCCATCAAATGATGTTAATGCAGTAAAAACTACTTTATCATTTTGAATACTCCATGTACCTTCATTTACGACTGTTAGAGTGTCAAGTGTTTTAATGGTAGTTAGATTACTTTCTTGATTTTCCCATAGAACTTTTCCCTCATCTAGTGAAAGAAATTTGATTCTCTGAGCTGTTTTACTTCCTGAATCGTTAGCTAAAACATCTATCGTTGTGGTAGCATTATTTTCATTTGCTGCTTGTGTATTATCGTTAATTATCATGTCACTACATGTTGTTGTACCTAAAACAGTGTTAGCAACCCTAAATCCAAAGTCAACAGTTAAATTATCAGTAGTTTTTACTTGTACTGTAGTTCCATTCCCATCATGTGAAAGATTATTTTCTGAGGTAGTATCTACGATATTGTTATCAGTTGATCTAGCTGTTGCTATATAACCATCTGGCATGGAAACTCTAACAATATAGGTGTCATTTTGTGGAACGGTAATTAAATACTCCCCCTTAGAAGTTGTAGTGGATGAATATTCTTTCCCATTAGTAGATGTCGCAGTTACTATTATCCCATTTAGTAAGGTAATAGTACCTGTTGAAGCATTACCATCATTATCACTTTCAATCCAAACTTGATTTCCTATTTGTACGGTTAATATTACTGGGTCTATCTTAGGATAAATACCAATATCTTCATTTTCTGAATCAGCTGTTAAATTAATGTTGGTAATAAAACCACTACTGTTAGCATCAGAGTTTTTAGCATCATTAGTACCTGTAGAGGGAGAGACTAGATGGTTAGGAGGAAGTACAAATTCAACACAATAAGTAGAAGA
>CACVAP010000093.1:0-106252 GCA_902727895.1 uncultured Sulfurovum sp. | reverse complement strand
GTTGTTTGGGTGATCTTTCCAGTACAATCAGAAGTACTGTAAAGATTAATGGTTATACCATTCTCTCCAGATTCGTTATTATCTTGAATTCCATCTTTATTTTCATCAATCCAAATGTAGTTACCTAGTGTTAATGGATTAGGAATAACAGGGGGAATAACAGGAGGGATAACAACAGTATTATTAGGATAAATACCAATATCTTCATTTTCTGAATCAACTGTTAAATTAATGTTGGTAATAAAACCACTACTGTTAGCATCAGAGTTTTTAGCATCATTAGTACCTGTAGAGGGAGAGACTAGATGGTTAGGAGGAAGTACAAATTCAACACAATAAGTAGAAGAAGCCAGTCCTGTAAATTGATAGAATCCATCAGTATGAGAAGTACCACCATTAGAAGAAGTCGTTGTTTGGGTGATCTTTCCAGTACAATCAGAAGTACTGTAAAGATTAATGGTTATACCATTCTCTCCAGATTCGTTATTATCTTGAATTCCATCTTTATTTTCATCAATCCAAATGTAGTTACCTAATGTTAATAGGGTAGGAACAACAGGGGGAATAACAGGAGGGATAACAACAGTGTTATTAGGTATAAATCCAGCATCAAAACTATGGTTATTACTTCCAGCTATTGGTATGTCTAAGGCTTTGATCAGAAGTTCACTGTGGTCTCCATTTTGAATAGCATTACTATCATTTAGTTTAGTATTATTTCCTTCACCTTTATTCGGGATAGTTAGGCTATTATTACTTAATTGACCTTGTTTATTAGTTCCACTTGTATTTGGGATACGGATAGTACAGTTATTTGTATTTTCCTTAAGTGCTGTAATATTGTATTGATGACTTGAAGTTGTTATTTGTTTTGAATCATTTGAGAAAATATAGTTTCCATTTGTATTTGTAGTGACAGTTCCAAGAATAACATTATCACAAAGTAGTTGTACCTCTACGCCAGAAATACCAGATTCATTTGCATCTTGAATTCCATTTTTATTACTATCTCTCCAAATACGATCTCCTACTTCTATAGGAGCTGCATCGGTAATCAGTTCAATGTCTCCTAGTCCATTAGCCTTTCCATTTAATCCTTCACCTAACGTGTTTGCATGAGAATACCAGTTTTGAATAGAACCATCAATAGTACTTAAAGTATGCGTACCTTGTGTGAACCAGTAAGTACGATTTGTAGTTCCTGAAGTTGTTTCTGGATGGGGATCCATCATTGTAAGTAATAATTGGTTACTTCCTTTTAAAATAGCAAGTGAGCCAAGGGATGATTCTCTATTTCGGTCACCACCTTGATCATTGAAGAATTCAGTAACATTTAAATCAGTATAGTTATTTCCTAAACAATTACCTGTACCCTCTCTTTGATAAATACCATTGTTATTACAAACTTTTAATATGTCTCCATAGGTATAAGCATTCTCAGTTTCAGTAGTTCCTGAAATTGCTTTATAGTTTTCTTTACCTATTTGGGTTGAATATCTATCAAGAAATGCAAGATACATATTGTCATGTTTATCAAATTCAATATCACTTAAAATAGGTTGCCCATAGATAAGACCATTATACGCTTTGGGATAGGTAGGGTTAAAGTAACTGTTTTCCCAAGCATACCAGTTTCGTAGTTGTCGAGCATAATTTAATTGAAAATCGAGCTCTCTTGTAAAGCCTATAGAAGGATTAGAGAGATTAAAAGAAAGAATATGTGCTGATAAGTCTTGAGTTGATTTAGAAATTGAACCATCACAAATGGTACCAATGTAACCCTTCCCTTTATGTATTTTGATTGCCCAAGGTCTTAATTCACCTTGTGTACAGACTGGAGTATTTAGTAAACTTTCAATAGGGTACTGGTTTATACTAGCTGTTTTGAGTGAATTAAAGTCTCCTGAAATATCAAGTGAAATAATTCCTTTTTGATTTAGGTTTATTAACCAAAGTGTATTTGTGTTATGATCAATATCAATGCCTCCGTAAGCAACTTTCCCAACTTTAGCATAAGCATCTAAGTCTATATTTTGAAGTAATGGATCATTCGTTAGAATATTATCAGAACTACTAGTTCTGTCAATGGTACCTAAATTAATTATAGAACCTCCATTAGCTGGAGTTCTACCTTGAAGTGAAAAGTTACCAATTAGACTAGCAGGTGTCCCTAGTGTATAATCTGTCAGATAAATGTCAGCTGGGCTATTTGCAAACCCGATATGTCGTTGGAGCATACTAGAGATAAATAGACGTTTTTTATTTTTTTGATATGCTTTCCCCCACACTGAACCAAGTTGATTCATGAGTAATATATCTTGTGGAATTTCTCCTGTACCTTGTGCTCCTGTATCTGTTTGAAAGTCAGCATTTAACCCTGTAGCATCGTAATGAACCGTTTGTAAGTTTTGTATAGTACTACCCTGATGAGTACCATTTTGTTGTAGATTAGATACATATAGTGGATTTATAGTATTTGAGAAATCAGCTGGGTCATGTAGTCCAAAGTTAGTATTTATAGTATGATTCTTAATAAATTGAACAGATGAATTATTGATATTGGCGTTTGGACTTTCCTGTAAGTAGGAGGGAATATTAGAAAATTCAATTCTTGAATCACTTGTTGTTGCTAATGACCAAGAACCATTTAAGTCACTTGTCGTAGTTAAACCAGATGGGTAAGCTATGACTCTGATTCCTGGAATACCCAGTTCATTAGTATCTTTTACACCATAAGTATTAAGTGATTGATTGTTTACGGGTAAATCTTGAAAGACAATACCACTGATATTTGCATTTAGAATAGTTGTATGAAGAAAAATTAGCAATAGTTTTGTTATAAAAGTACTTTTTATAATCATGGGAATACACCTTAAATTTAAATTATCTAACTATACACAAAAAAATACATAAAGAAATAAAAATAAATATTTAAAAATTTAAATAAATAATTATAAAGTATTTAAAAATATTCTAAAGTATTTAAAAATATTGTAAAAAAATAGTTTTTATTGAAATATTGTGTTAAAATAAAAAATGAGAATATATGAAAAAATGAGAATATATGAAAATACTATTTTTAACAGATAACTTTCCCCCTGAGGTCAATGCTCCTGCAACTAGAACATTTGAACACTGTAAGTATTGGATAGACTTAGGTCATGAAGTTACAGTTATAACTTGTGCCCCAAACTTTCCTCAGGGAAAAGTTTATACAGGGTATAAAAATAAATTTTATTCTAAAGAGAAGGTTAACGGTATCACAGTTGTTCGTGTATGGAGTTATATAGCTGAAAATAAAGGTTTTACTAAACGTTCTCTTGATCATTTGAGTTTTGCTTTTAGTTCTTTTTTTACAGCTCTTTTTCTAGGAAAGTTTGATTATATTATTGCAACTTCACCACAGTTTTTCACTTCTTGGTCAGGTTATTTATTATCAAAATTTAAAAGGACACCTTGGTTATTTGAAGTAAGAGATATGTGGCCGGAAGGTATTATTTTCTTAAATAAAGAATCCAAGATATATAAGGTATTAGAAAAAATTGAGTTAGCTTTGTACAGAGATGCATCTAAAATAGTAACTGTAACAGAAAGTTTTAAAAAAAGCATCATAAAAAGAGCAGATGTGCCTGCTGAAAAAATTGAAACAATTTATAATGGTTCGAATAATAACTTATTTCAAGCTAGAGAAAAAAATCAAAAAATTTTAAAAGAATTGAAATTAGAAAATAAGTTTATTATCGGTTATGCTGGGACATTAGGTATAAGCCATAGTTTGGAATTTATTGTTAATCAGTTGACTTTGGTAAAAGAGAAAGATATTCACTTTCTTTTTATAGGTGATGGTGCAGTGAAGAAAAATATGTTAATTTTAATAAAAGAATTGAATTTAACTAATATTACGATGGTAGATGCAGTTAAAAAAGAAGATATGCCTTCTTATTTATCTATTTTTGATATAGGTTTAGTTTCATTAAAAAAAGAAGATGCTTACCTTAAAGTTATACCTTCTAAAATTTTTGAGTTAGCATCTATGCAAAAGCCTATTTTATTAGGAGTAGATGGTGAAGTTAGAAAAATAGTTAGCTCTTATAATGCAGGTGAATATTTTGAAGCAGAAAACTCTGAAGAATTTTTAAATAAAGTATCTTACTTTTATCAAAATAGAGATTTACTATCTTCTTATACAGAAGGGTTAAGTAAGTTAAGTAATGATTTTGACAGAGAAGCTTTAGCTGAAAGAATGATTGACTTTATAAGAAATACGAAATGAAGCTTTTAATCACAGACCTTCAGTTTCGTAAATCATTTGATATTTTTAATATATGCCAATCAAAAGGTTATGAAATTCTTGCTTTACATTCTGGTGGAGTTTTCGAAAAGATAATATTACCTTTAGTTTATTTACAAAGAATACATACCATAGATAAAAAAGAAAATTTTGAAAAGTTATTAACAGAATTGTTAAAAAAAGAGAAGATTGTTTATTTTCCGATAGAAGAAAATACGACAGAATTTATATATGAGTTTAATAAAACAAAACCTGAAAATCCACTGTATTATAATTTACCACCTCAAGAGGCTTTTGATATGGTAAAAGATAAAGGAAAGTTTTCTACTTTTTGTCAAAAGAATGGGATTGCAGTACCTAAAGAATATATCTATGATAAGCTATTGGAACAGGGAGAAATTCCTTCTAAATTAATTGTGAAGCCAAGAAGAGGTTCTGGTTCTATGGGTATTCAGTTTATTGATACGTATGAAGAATTAGACAAACTTAAAGACTTGGACTTTAGTAAGCATATTATTCAAGAACGTTTAGATAATTCACAAGATATAGAAGGAGCATTTTTTCTTTTTAATAAAGGAAAGTTTATTTCCTATTATGGACATGAGAGAATTCGTACTTATCCACCAGAGGGAGGAGTAACTGTTTATTCTAAAGTTAAATTAAATCAAACACTTAAGCTAGCAGGTATAGAACTTTTGGAAAAACTGGATTGGTCAGGTATTGCAATGGTAGAGTTTCTTTATGATCATAAAGATAAAACTTATAAAGTTATAGAGGTTAATCCTCGTGCATGGGGTTCGATTATGCTCTCTGAGTTTTGTGGAGCAAATTTAATTTCAGACTATATTAAAACCTCAATAGGGGAAAAAGTTTGTAGTTCAGAAATTAAAGAAGAATGTTATATTCGCTGGTGTTTCCCCTGGGATTTCTTACTTTACTTTAAACATAAAGGGAATATCCCAAATTTTTGGAGTTTTGAAACAACTAAAACATGTTACATAAATATTTCTTATACTTCTTGGTATAGAAGTTTTCTTTATACAACTTATAATATTTTTGATATTAGTAAAATTAATAAGTTTGTTAAGAAGGTTTTTAATAGATGAGTAAAGTAATCGTATATGACTTTGATAAAACATTAACTTATAAAGATACTCTTCGAGGATATTTTGTATATAGTGGGAAGAAAGATTTATTCTTTTTAGTGAAAAATATTATCTATTTCTTTTCTATGGTATTAGTTAAATTAAAAATGATGACAAATGTGCAATTAAAAGAAATAGGAATTAAGCTTTTTTTATCAAAATTAGAAGAAAATATTTTTAAAGAAAAGGCATTGAATTATCATAATAAAATAACTTTTAATAAACTTTTTGAAAGTTTAACTTATAGAAAAGAAAATAATTATTTTATTGTTAGTGCATCATTTGAAGAGTACTTAAAACCTATATTCCCTGAGGTTGTGAATATTGTTGCTTCTAAAATGACGTATGTTAAAAGTAAACCGGTGGGTATTAAATTTAATTGTTATAAAGAGAATAAAGTTAAAGCATTACGTGAAGTAGGTGTTGAAACTATAGATATTTTATATACTGATAGTTATAGTGACCTAGAGATGGCAAAAATTGCAAAAAAAATTATAATTGTAAATCAAGACACTTTAATTAAGTGTTCAAGCTTTAATGAGTTTAAGCAATATTTTATTTAGAATGAAAGGTAAAGAGTAATGAATATTTTAACATTCGATATTGAAGAATGGTTTCATATTTTAGATCATGGTTCAACAAGAACAGAAAAGGAATGGTCAAATTATGAATATAGATTAGAAGCTAATATGGAAAGGATATTTGAATTATTAGATAGTAAAAATCAGAAAGCAACTTTTTTTGTTTTAGGTTGGGTTGCAAGAGAATTTCCACAAGTTTTACAAAAGATTGATAGTATGGGATATGAAATTGCAACACACTCAGATAGTCATCAATTGGTTTATGAGCAAAGTAAAAAGCAGTTTAATGAAGATTTAAAAAAGTCTTTAGGAAGTATAGAAGATATTATTGGTAAAAAAGTGATAACTTATCGGGCACCAGGGTTTTCGGTTAAAGAGAGTAATCAATGGGTTTTTGAATATTTAGTAAATCATGGTATTGAGATAGATTGTTCTGTCTTCCCAGCACAAAGAGCACATGGTGGCTTTGAAAGATTTGGATCTGCTGAACCAAGTATTATAGATATAGAAGGGAAAAGACTAAAAGAATTTCCAATTAATACGATGAATGTAGCTGGTAAAAATATTATTTTTTCAGGTGGGGGGTACTTCCGTTTTCTTCCTTACTTTTTAATTAAGCAAATGATGCAAAAAAGTGATTATGTAATGACTTATTTTCATCCTAGGGATTTTGACCCTCATCAGCCAATTATTAAAGATTTATCATTAGCTCGGAAGTTTAAATCTTATTATGGTTTAAATGGAGCATTTGGAAAACTTGAGAATTTAATAGATGATTTTGATTTTATAGATATTGCTCATGCTAATACTCTGATTGACTGGGAAAACCAAAAAATAATAAAGTTAAAGTATGAAAATACTAGCATTGAGAAAGGATTGTCTTTCTGAAATCAACACTCTTGTAAGCTATATTGATTTTTCACATTTGGTTCAGGGCTAAGATATTTTAGTTTGTGTAGAGATAGGGTAGTTACAAACTAAAAACTTACATCAAAACTTTTGAAATTTTTACTAAAAATTTATTTTTTGTCTTAATGTTATTTAAGTGATTAAAGAATAACTTTATTAAAGTCTTCCATCACTAGTAAGCAGAACAGATTTAATATCAAAAACAACTTGAGTATCATTTTGTTCTATATCTAATTTTTTATATTTATCATGAGCCACAGCTAAAACAACAGCATCATAACTAGTAGTGTTTACCTTATCAACTAAATTAAGATTATACTCACGCTTTACTTCTTCCTCATCAGCCCAATAATCACTTACATCAACATCACAACCAAAGTCTTGAAGTTCTCTAATAACATCAATCACTCTAGAGTTTCTAATGTCTGGACAGTTCTCTTTAAAAGTAATCCCTAAAATTAAAACTTTAGAACCTTCTATTTTCTGACCTTTTTTAATCATAAGTTTGATTACTTGGTTGGCTACATAAATACCCATGTTGTCATTGAGTCTTCTACCTGCTAGAATAATTTCTGGGTTGTAGCCTACTTCTTGAGCTTTATGTGTTAAGTAGTATGGATCAACCCCAATACAGTGTCCACCAACTAAACCTGGTTTAAAGGGTAAAAAGTTCCATTTTGTTCCTGCTGCTTCAAGTACAGCATTGGTATCAATATCTAATCTATTAAAAATCATTGAAAGTTCATTGACAAACGCAATGTTAATGTCTCTTTGAGAGTTTTCTATGACCTTTGCAGCTTCTGCTACTTTTATAGTTGGTGCTAAATGAGTTCCTGCTGTAATAATAGAGGCATATAGTTCATCTACTTTTTTCCCAATTTCAGGAGTACTTCCAGCTGTTACTTTTAAAATTTTAGTAACCGTATGTTCTTTATCTCCAGGATTGATTCGTTCTGGTGAATATCCACAAAAGAAATCTTTATTAAATTTAAGTCCTGATACTTGTTCAAGAATAGGCACACAATCTTCTTCTGTAGCACCAGGATAGACAGTTGATTCATAAATAACAATATCATCTTTTTTAAGTACTGTTCCAATAGATTCTGATGCTTTTAAGAGTGGTGTTAAGTCTGGTTTTTTATGTTTATCGATTGGTGTTGGTACGGTGACTATATAAATATTACAATCAGCTATATCTTTTAAGACATTTGTAAATTCCATGTTGTTAGCAATAGCTTCATTTACTTGTTCTGTTGAAAGTTCTAGTGTTCTATCAATTCCTGATCGAAGTTCATCTATTCGCCATTGGGCTATGTCAAATCCAACAACTTCATATTTTTCGGAAAATGCATGTGCCAGTGGTAAACCTACGTAGCCTAAGCCGATTACTGCTATTTTATTCATTTTTTATTTCCTTTAATATCATCTATATACCATGCTATAGATTCTTGTAGACCACTCTCTAAAGTATGCGTAGGTTCATAGCCTAATAGCATTTTCATTTTATCGATATTCGCATTAGAGTGGCGAATGTCTCCAGCTCTAAAATCTCTGTAAATTGGGTCTTTAATGTCAAGTGCAGGAAGGTGTTCGCTAATTCCTTTCCTTATTGATTCATAAAGATTATTGAGGGTTTCTCTTCCTCCAATTGCCGTGTTAAATGCTTGACCAAAAGCTTCTGAATTACTTGTTGTTCCAGCCAAAATATTTGCTTGGATAACATTTTGAATATAAGTAAAATCTCTGGATGTTTCTCCATCTCCATTGATAAATAAATCTTCACCATTGAGTATTTGTCCAATCCATTTGGGCATGACAGCTGCATAAGAGCCATTTGGATCTTGACGTTTTCCAAAAACATTAAAATAACGTAGTCCAATGGTTTCCATACCATAACACTTTTCAAAAACGCCCATATAAAGTTCATTAACATATTTGGTAACAGCATAAGGTGAGAGCAAGCTTCCTATTCTTGACTCAACTTTAGGAAGCTCCTGAGAGTCTCCATATACAGAAGATGAAGAAGCAAATACAAAACGTTTGACACCATTTTCTTTTGCAGCTGTTAGCATATTTAGAAAACCACTCACATTATTATGATTACTAAGTATAGGATTATCTATGGATCGTGGTACTGAACCTAATGCTGCTTGATGAAGAATTATATCTGCATTTTTAGTGATTTTCTTACAGGTTTCAAAATCAGTAATATCACCTTCTGTAAAGTGAAAGTTCTTCCACTGTGAAGAACTAACAGATAATTTAATATGTTCTAGGTTATAGGCATGTCCTGTTGAAAAGTTATCCAGTGCAATGACTTTTTGGTTTAGTTTTAAAAGTGCTTCAGCAAGGTTTGAGCCAATAAAGCCTGCGACACCAGTAACTACCCATGTCTTTTTATTTTTTAATAATTCTACTTTAGTTTGTGTATATTGCATTTTTATCCTTAAAAATTATTCTTTATTATATTTAGTTTAATCATTTGTTGACAAGTTTTACTTCTTAAAAATGATTCAAGTCGTTTAATGTCACGCATACGATGTGTATCACTCCCAACAAAATCAACAAGACCTAATTTAATGAGCTTTAGTGCTATTTTATAAGAGGGGCTTGATTTACTGTAAAGAGACTTAGCATTAATTTGGAAAAGTACACCTAATGCTTTTAGTTCTTTGTAGGCTTCGATATTATGATGCAAGTAAGCATATCGTTCAGGATGTGCTAAGACTGGGATATAACCTTTAGCAAGAAGATTTTGAATAACTTCTTTGAGAATCATAGGTTGACTTGTATAGTCTGTTTCAAATAAAACATAGTGCTTTTTAAAAGTTAATAAATCTTCATCTTCAATTGCATTTAGAAAATGCATATCAACATAATATTCAGCACCTGCTTCTATAGTAATGTCAACATTTTCTAGTTTAAGGGCTTCCTGTACAGTATATAGTTTCTCTGTAATTATTTCTCTATTATTAGGATAATAGTCACTTATGATATGAGGTGTAGTAATAAGTTTACTATACCCCAATAAGTGTAATTGTTTGATAAGATGAAGTGATTCTTTTAAGTTTTGTGAACCATCATCAATACCTGGAAGTAGATGAGAATGGATATCAGTTTTAAATGGGTTATTAGCTGCTTCATAAGGCTTTTTTTTAAATAAAGAAGAAAAAAACATTATTTATACTCATAACTATAACCATAGCCATACTCTCCACCTGTAGCTTTAGAAGCATTTAGTATAAGTCCAACATTTGTAAAGTTGTGTTTGCGAATCATATTTTCCATTGTTACAATAAAATCTTTTCGTGCATAATCTTCACGAATTATAATTAAATTTAAGTCAGCATATTGCATTAATATCTTTGTATCGCTAATAATTCCGATGGGGGCTGTATCTATGATTACATACTCATAAAGTTCTTTTAATTTTTTAAATAAACTAGATAGTTTTGTAGATAAGATGAGTTCTGCTGGATCAGATGGAATAGGTCCTGATGAAATAATATCTAAATTTGCAAATTCTGTAGATGTAATAATATCATCTAAGGTGTGTTGACCAGCTAAGTAGGTGCTAAGTCCTTTATCATTATTTATATTGAAGAATTTATGTAGGGTTGGTTTTCTTAAGTCAAAATTTACAATAATAGTTTTATATTTTGCCATTTCTAGAATTGTTGCTAAGTTTGCAACACTGGTACTTTTCCCTTCTCCTGCAATCGTAGAAGTTATCAAAATCGAGGTACTTTTACTAGTGGTATCTGTATTTATAAACTGTAGATTGGTTCGTAATGTACGGAAACTTTCAGAATAAGGTGACTTAAGAGTTTTATGAACACTAAGATTATTTTTCTTTTGTTTGTAATAGGGGATACTTCCATAAATTGGTAATGAGGTCATTTTCTCAATATCTTCTTTATCGGAAATATAGGAATTCCTTGAGTACCTAAGAAAGGCAAGTACAGAACCTATCATTAAACCAAGAAAGGTGTTTAAAAGTATAATTAATGAACGTTTAGGCTTGATAGGAACATTGGAGTTATAGGCATCATCAATAATTTGGTAATCAGAAAAAGTGGACAGTTGAATAATATTGTTTTCTGCTTCTTTTTTTAAAAGGTACTCATACATTGATGACTTAACTTCATAGTTTCTTCTTATGTTGACAAGTTCTCTTTCTTTCGAAGGTAATTTTTTCATATTCTTTTCATAAGTTTTTTTTCGTTCTAAGAGGTTAGTGTTTTCATAATTAATATTTTCATTTAGATTATTTAGATTATATTCTATTTGTGTTCTTATGGCCAAAATCTTATTACGTACATTTTTTAATTCAGGGTACTCGTTTGTATAGTCCTGTTTTAACTCTTCTTCTTTAATTTGATTGTTCTGTAATTTAGTAATTAATGCTAACGTATTAGCATCTTCTAGTTGAGCTACAGAAGGGGCTATGGCATCTAAATTATAGTTATTTTGAACAAAATTTATTAAGTTACTAATAAGTTTTTTTCTAAGTTTGTTTTCTGAAATATCAATATCAATAGTACTTAGGTTTTTAATATATAAAGCCCCCTGGTCTGAAGGTTTAACGATATTCTTCGATATTTGGTGTAACTCAAGTTTCTGTTCAGAATTTTTAAGCTCTTGCTTAATATTTTTTAGTTCCTGAGTAATAAAGTTCAAGGTTTTACTATTGTGGGTATTTTTATTTTGAATACTATAGTCAATAAAACTTTTAGTTAAAGCATTTATATATAGGTTTGCTCTTTGGGGAATGGTATCTTGAAAAGAAATTTTAATTAAAGAAGTATCACGCTCAAGTTGAGTAATATTCAGTTTTTTTTGTATTTGTTTTGCAAAGATATCACGTTTTTCTCCTTGAAGAACTATATGTATTGGTTGTGAAAAATTAAATTTTTGATTAACTTTTATTTCAACATAAGAATTTTGAATAATTCTTCCGTAACTATTGTTTTTTGATTCCTCTAGATGAAACTCATTACTATTAAGAATACTTTTTTTTAATTTACTTTTATAAGGAGTCTGATAGCTTAATGTATAACTATTTTTATATGGAGTTATAGTTAGCATTTTACCTATAATACTTGTGTCTAAAATATTAACATTAATGATTTCAATAGGTACAGTATCTCCAAAGATTTCTATTTTTTTATATGCTACATCTTTAAAGTATTGTACTTTGAAATTTACAATATCAAGTGGTTTACTATTTATTTTGTATGTTTTTAGTAAAGAAATTTCTTCTAAGACATCTTTTCTTCCTATATCTGAATTTTGATTATTAATTAAGTCATCTGATACTGTTTTAGTATTAGATTTAACTTTAATAATTGTGTAAGATTCATAGACTGGTGCCTTAAAGTGTATATATACAAGTCCAAATATTAAAAATATAGTTGTTATAAGGATAATAGACCATTTATATTTTCCTAGGATACTGAGTACCGTAGCCAATGAAAATTCTTTAGTTTTTTGATTAAGGTTATGCTGTATCATTTTAAACTACTATTGTGACAAAAATTTAATATTGACAAATGGTTGTAAAATACTACTAATAAGTGAAAAGATAGGCGTTACTTCATTAACACGTGTGTTAAAGGCTTTCATTCCATTTGGCATTACATAAACAATATCATTTGGTCCAACCATAAGATTAGCAGTTTGAATAGCATTTACACTGGTCAAATCAACGATACGTGTATGTACTTTAGACATTTGACCATTCTTTAATATAAGAATAGAACTTCGATTAGCTGAATCTGTCATGTCTCCAGCTTTTGCAAGAACTTGAAGTAAAGAAAGACGTTCATTAAGTAACGGTATTTCACCAGGTTGATTGACCTCACCTATTACATATGCACGCTTATTGATAACTTCTATTTGAATATCTGGATGTTTAAGATAGGTTCTGTACGCATCTGAAATAGCTACTTCTGCTTCTGTCTGTGATAAACCAGCTATTTTAATTTTTTTTATTAGGGGTAGACGTAGAAAACCTTTTGAGTTTACAAGAATACCTCTTTCAAGTTGAGAATTACCAATTGTAGTAGAACTTAATTCGGGATGTTTGTATACAATAATCGAAATTCTATCATGAGGTCGAACTTTATATTCAAATTCTACATTATTGACTTGGGTACTTATTTCTTTCTTTTCGCCATGTGCTTTATTAAAAAGTATGTAATCATCTTTTGAACTACAGCCAGAAAGGGCTATAATAAGGGCTAGTAAAAAGTATTTCATATTTATGTCTCCATTTTATAAGTAATCTATCTCAAATAGTAACAGAAAGTATGTAAGATTATGTTAAAAAGTTATTTTAAATTAAGTAATATTTTTTTTTATTTAAGTTTTAAAGTTTGATATCATGGTATTACTTTACTTCACAGTTGAACAATTTTTTGATAAAATTTAAATATATTCAGAATAAAGGTAAAAAATGGATCTAACACATTTAGATGAAAATAATAAACCCAAGATGGTTGATGTTTCAGATAAAGATGAAACAACGCGTATAGCGATAGCTTCTGGTATTATAGAAGTTACACAGGATGCTTATAGTGCAGTTGTTACTAACTCAGCAAAAAAAGGACCTGTATTACAAACAGCAGTTATTGCAGCAATTCAAGGTGCAAAACAAACGAGTAGTTTGATTCCTATGTGTCATCCTTTAATGCTTACTTCTGTAAAAACAGAGATTGAAGAATTAGCTGAGTTACCGGGTTTTAAGTTAATTGTAAAAGTTAAGCTAAAAGGGCAAACTGGAGTTGAAATGGAAGCCTTAACGGGTGTTAGCTTAGGTTTGTTGACTATTTATGATATGTTAAAGGCAATTGATAAAGGTATGGTTATACGTGACATACAATTAGAAGAAAAATCAGGAGGTAATTCAGGTGATTTTAGACGGTAATTCTTGTGAGAAACCAGATATTGAGTATCCTTGTGAATGGGGATATAAATTAATAGGAACAGATAAAGCAGCGTTGGAAGCTTGTGTTTTCGATGTTGTAGGAGAGAGAGCTTATAAAACTAAAGGTGGTAATACCTCTAGTAAAGGTAAGTTCCATTCTATAAATATGACTTGTAAAGTAGAAAATGAAATAGATAGAGATACTATTTTTAAAGCTTTTTCAGATCATAAGGATGTAAAGATGGTGATTTAAAATCCTCATCTTTTTCTAAAAACTTCTGTGTTAGAATGGCTGTTATCATGGATAAAATGACATAGATTAGAAAGAAGTAGAGACCTACTTGAATTTCTGCTTGGCTAATCCCACCAGTATCACTTGTAAAGTAGACCAGAAAAGTTGAGACAACAAATACATCTAGCATAGACCATTTTCCAATATGTTTAAAAAAAGTAACCAGCTTTTTATTCCAAGAACTTTCATGAAAAATTAACATAAAGGTCAAGGTAAAACTTTTTACTACTGGAAGTAAAATAGAAAAAAGTAAGATAGTAAAAGCAATTGCGAGTTCTCCCTCCTCATAAAGTTTAGTAATGGAACCAATAATCCCCTTTGACTCAAAAGATAAAATAACATCTCCTAAATAATCTACTTCTTTGTGTATGGTTACCATTAGAATAGGATTGATAAGTCCATAAAAAAGTGCGATAAAGGTAGCCGTACTCAATGACATTGCTGCGACTCTTAGATTACAGGTAAATGTGAAAACTATAATAACTCCTAAAGAAATTAGACAATAATATAAAAATTTTTGACTTTGACTTTTTGCATTTTCTTGCTTTTTTTTGAGTTTATCGATGGATATTTTACTTTCATTTTTGACTAAACCAAGGGAGATGACTTCAGTGAATGCATCTATTCTTTCATTGGCTAAGCCATTGGCATCACATACTGCTGCAATATTTGTAGTATATACTTCATACTTTTTTGCTTCTTCATAGGTTTGAAATCCGAAATAGCCCATTAAAGTGAGTAGGGTAAGCATTAATAATATTTTGAAAAATTTTAAAGCAGGGGCTAGTTTATACATAAGTAGATTATGACAACTTATTTATTATAAAAGTCTAAAAAGTAATAGCTATCAGGTGCTTTAAATCATTAATTAATGGAAAAACAGCTAAACTCATAAAAAGATTTTAATAAATTATAACAGTAAGGACTTCTTTGAAAAGTAAACAATATTCGATTAAGGTATTTGAAACAACTATTGAAGATGAATTACAATTTATAGATTTTTTTGATAATAACTATATGCTATTTAAAGATCATTTGATTGTTATAGAAGGTGACTTTCCTGACAGAATTCGTGAATATTTAGAAAAGAAGAACTTAAAGTATCTCCATAATGTAATACTCCCAAAAGGTAGAACAAGAAAAGCATTGGAAGTAGAGTTAAAAGCTCAAAATGCTGATGCTGAGATTTCAGCACAAATCGTACAGCAAGAGTTACATAAACTTGAAAATCAATTACAAAATAATTTAACGGTACTTGATGAGATGATACGCAGTGGGCGTGAATTGAATATTAAAGGTGACTTGTTACTTTTAAACCGTGTTAATAGTGGGGCGACCATTAAAACCTCGGGTAATTTAATTATTACTAAAGTGGTTGAAGGAGCTATTCGTTGTAAAGGGAACTTTATGATGTTAACGGCTTCTCCTAAGGCTAACATTGTGTTTCATGATGTAGAGGTAGATAATAGTTTATTAGAAGACAGATTAAATAGAGTAGAATTAAAAAATAATGAAATAATCATTACCCCTGTATTGAAAAAGGAGATAAATTGGGCATTGTAATTGCAGTAATTAGTGGGAAAGGTGGGGTTGGTAAAACAACTGCTACAGCAAATCTTGGTCTTGGTATTGCCATGAATAACAAAAAATGTGTGGTAGTGGATTTTGATATTGGTCAAAGAAACTTAGACATGATACTTGGCTTAGAAAATCGTGTGGTATATGACATGGTTCAGGTTATGGATGGTGAAGCAAATTTAAAACAAGCACTTATTAAAAGTAAAGCTAATGAAAATCTCCATTTCTTAGCAGCTTCACAAACTAAAGATAAATCTGTATTAGAGTCTCAAAAAGTTGAAAAACTTGTGGCTGAACTAAAAGAAAATTTTGATTTTGTAATTTTAGATGCGCCTGCTGGAATTGAAAGTGGTTATGAACATACGATTGAGTTTGCAGATGCTGCCATTGTGATTGTTAATCCAGAAGTTTCTTCTATTAGAGATGCAGACAGAGCCATTGGAATTTTAGATTCAAAATCAGCTAAAGTAAAAGCTGGTGATGATGTTGCTAAATATTTAATCATTAACCGTATTGTAGCAGATATGGTAGAGAGTGGTGAGATGTTAAAGAGTGATGATATTTTAGAAATTTTAAATATTAAATTATTAGGAAAAGTGCCAGAAGATAAAGGTGTAATTGATGCATCTAACCAAGGTAAGCCAGTAGTTTTAGATAAAAAATCAATAGCAGGTCAAGCTTATAGCCGTATATCTGATCGTTTATGTGGACAGAAAGTTGATATGAAGGATATTGAAGTCTCGGACAGTGGTTTGTTTAAAAGAATAACAGGGATATTTAAATAATGTTTGGATTTTTTAATCAAAAGAAGAGTGCATCAGTTGCGAAAGATAGATTGACCATTGCAATTATGTCAGACAGAGATAGAACAAATGGTTACCCTTTTATGGATGAGATGAAAGCTGAAATTATGGAAGTTGTTCAAAAATATATAGGGGTAAAAGGTGTTGAGATTAGAAAAGAAGTGGATGGTGATATGGAAGCACTTGCCATTGATGTAGAATTAGATAAAAATGCCTAAAAGGCATTTTTATTGAGTCGTTAGAGTGTATTTGAATAGCTTAAGCTAAAACTTCTGGAATTCTAATTGTTTGACCAGGGTAGATAAGGTCAGCATTTTTAATAACTTCGAGGTTAGCATCTACAATATGTGTGTATTTACTTCCATCATCATAAAATTTAGTAGCAATTTCCCATAGAGTATCACCTTTTACAATTGAGTAAAAAATTTCTTCTGGAATCTCACGTACATTGTCTTCTGATATTTGTTCTAAAGTTACCAGTTGGTCAGCACCTACTTGTGCAATTCCTTCAACATTACCAGCAATTAAGATGGCCTTTTCTCTAGTAGGATAATCTTGCGCGATTCCTGCTAGTGTTACTGTCTCTTCTTCTACACCAACAACTAGTCCATCAACTGGTAAGTTTTCAAAACTACTTTCTATTTCTTCTTTAATACTAGCAGCGTCGTCGCCTTTACCTAGTAAACTTTTACCTGCATTTGATACAAAATCAAAAAAACCCATGGCACTTCCTTTTAAATTTTTTGTTACGAATTATTATATTCTAATAGACTTAAAGAAGTCTATTTAGATTCTTTCAGAATACGGGGTAAGGTAATACCTGTTTGACTTTGGTATTTACCTTTTCTATCTGAGTAAGTTGTTTCACACTGTTCATCACCTTCTAAGAAAAGAACTTGTGCAATGCCTTCATTCGCATATATCTTAGCTGGAAGAGGGGTTGTATTTGAAATTTCAATGGTAATATGCCCTTCGAATCCTGGTTCAAATGGTGTAACATTTACAATGATTCCACAACGTGCATAGGTACTTTTACCCAAACAAATTGCTAAGGTATTAGTTGGCATTTTAAAGTACTCAATGGTACGTGCTAAAGCAAAAGAGTTAGGAGGAACAATACAGACATCACCTGTAAAGTCTACAACATTGTTGTCGTTGAAGTCTTTTGGATCAACTACTTCGGCATTGATATTTGTAAAAATTTTAAATTCATTACTAACACGTATATCGTAACCATAAGAGCTAAGTCCATAAGAAACGACACCTTCACCTCTTAGTGACTCACAAAAAGGGCTTATCATCTCTTCATTTATAGATTTCTCTCGTATCCAGCTATCTGCTTTTAATCCCATATATTTAACCCTTTATTATAGACGTATAACACGAATGTTTGCGTTTGATTTTAGTTTGTTTAGAAAGTCTTTTCCTGCTTGAACACGTTGCTCTTGAAGCCAATGTTGCATGACAGAGTTTTTGACAGCAGCGTAACCACTTTGTCCTGAACCTTTAGACTTTACAAAGTATGCTATAAAACCTTTACCTGTATTAACAGGCTTTGTAAATGAGCTTATGTTTGTACTATTAATAAGGTTTAAAAGTTCTGGACTCATTTCATTAGAAGAGGCTAAAATATTTTCTTTACTAACACCTGTTGTTGGACTCATAGGGTTAGAAATGGCTTCTTGTAATTCTGAAGCTGTAGCAGCTTTATAGGCAACTAAACTCATCTGACGTGGAGCGTTTGAAAACTCTGTTTGATGTGCGTTATAGTAGTCTTCTAACTCATTATCACTTGGTCTAGCAATGGTAGATAAAATTGCTTCTTTAAAAAAACGTTCTTTTTTCATCTCTGTGGTTAATTGCTCAATATATGTTTCCCAAGTCAACCCTTTACTAAGAAGAATTTCTTTCATTTTTTCTTGAGATAAGCCTTTAGAACTAGCAATAGCATTTACCTTAGCTTGAATTTCCTCATGAGAAATTTGAATGTTAGCTTTTTTTATGGCAGACTTTTCTAGTCGGTCTTTAATTAATGTTTCAACAGCAGCCTGCTTGGACATCTGTAGTTTTTCTTGTACAGCTTTTATTTCTAGCGTAGTAATTGGTTCACCCTCAACATCAATAGCAATTGCATCGAGTACTTGAGCTTGAGTGCTTATAAAAGCTGAAATTAAGAGAGGTAAGATTTTTTTCATCTGGTAATCCATTTAAATTTAATTGTGAAGATTATAGCTAAATAGCTTTATAAAACAAATTAGTTTAAAAGTGTAGAGTAACACTTGACAATTTCTATTTTTTATTTTATACTGTCAGTACAAAATATGGAGCTAATTATGTCATTAAAAATGAAACATCTTATGGAAAAAACTGGAGAGAGTAAGTCAACAATTCTCTTTTACGTAAAAGAAGGGTTACTCCCCGAACCTAAAAAACCAAAACCAAACTTACACCTTTATGATGAGTCATGTATTAATATTATTAAATTTATCAAATATTTACAAAGCCAATTTTCTTATACCATTGCTCAAATACAGGGGGTTTTTAAAGAGAATAAATTTACATTTTCTGATGACTTTTCTATGATGCTACGTTCATTGGAACTTATGGGGGGTAGTCCAAGTGATATATGGTATGAAGATGAAGATTTTTTAGAACTTTCTGAACTCACACAAAAAGAATTAAATGATTATATCGCTAAAGGCTGGCTCTTTAAACAAGAGAAAGGTTTTTCTTCTAAAGAGTTAAAATTAGTGGCATTGTTTAAAAGAGCAAAAGCATTAAATTTGGACGAAAAGCTTTTTGACACGTATGTAGAGTCAGCCATAAAAATGGCAGAGATAGAGTATGAATTGGGTTCAGAAATGTTGGAGAGTGATAAAACACGTAATAATGAACACTATGAACTTCTTTTTGATTCTATTTTAACCTTAAAACCCTATATTTTTAACATGCATACGATGAAAGAACATCAACAACAAATGGAGATAAAATAATGAAAGAGCTTTTTAAGGTAAGAGGGTTTACGCCATATATATTTATAGTTTTTCTAAATGCCATGACAGATTTAGGTCATAAAATAGTCTTACAAAACACCATTTTAAAAGCTTATGATGGAAGTGAATTAATCATTCTGACAGCCATTGTAAATGCCTTGATTCTTTTACCTTTTATTTTACTCTTTTCTCCAGCTGGTTTTTTAAGTGATAAGTATGCTAAAGTTAAAATCATTCGTGTAGCATCTTTGGTGGCTGTTGGTGTGACAACGCTTATTCTTTTCTCCTACATTATGGGTTGGTTTTGGATTGCTTTTGGATTAACATTTGTTTTAGCAGCACAATCAGCTATTTATAGTCCAGCAAAATATGGACTTATTAAAGAGATGGTTGGAAAAAAGAAGTTAACAGCTGCAAACTCCGTGGTACAGTCGGTGACCATAGTTGCGATTTTAGCTGGAGGGATTGTTTACTCTATTTTCTTTGAACAACTTTTAGCTAGTGATATCAAAGATAAAGGTGAAATCTTACAAGCTGTTTATCCTTTAGGCTTTGCACTCATCTTAGCTTCTGTTGTAGAATTTATTTTTGCTCTAAAGTTGAGTAAGAATTATAATGCACAAAAAAGTATGGAATTTAAAGTTCAAAAATATGCTGATTTAACGTATTTACGTGGTAATTTTAAATTACTTAAAAAATCTAAAACCGTATGGCTTTCGATTATTGGGCTTTCTATCTTTTGGGGTATTTCTCAATTGGTTATTGCTACCTTTGGTGCGCATGTAAAGTCAGGTTTAGGCATAGATAATACCATCATTATAAATGGCTTACTGGCGCTTTCTGGATTGGGAATGGTTATCGGTTCTATGTTAGTTTCAAATTTTTCTAAACGCTTTATTGAAGTGGGGTTAATCCCATTTGGTGCTGTTGGGGTTTCGCTTTCACTTTTTTTAATTCCAACATTAACATCACTTTACAGTATTGGGTTGGTCTTTTTTCTTTATGGTATTTTTTCTGGACTTTTCATTGTTCCTTTAAATACGATTATACAGTTACTCACACCCAAACGAATGATGGGTAAAGTTTTAGCTGGAAATAACTTTATGCAGTATCTTTTTATGTTTGGATTCTTAGGATTGACCACACTTTTTGCGTACTCTGGTGTAGAGAGTAGTACTTTATTTGTTATTGTCGCCGTGCTTGCTTTCTTCGGTTTTATTTTTACGCTTAAATCCTTAGCTCATGAATTTGTACAGTTTTTAGTACGTTTTACTTTTGGTTTGTTTTATGACATCAAGGTAGAAGGTTTAGAAAATCTAAAAGCTCAAAAGGGGGTATTACTTCTAGGAAACCACATTTCATTTTTAGATTGGGCATTCTTACAAATTGCTACGCCAAGACCCATTCGTTTTGTGATTGACCGAGGGTATTATGAGTTGTGGTACTTTAAACCAATTTTCAAGTTTTTTAAAGCCATTCCCATTTCAAGTCGTGGTGGAAAAAATGCTTTAAAAGCCGTGGGTGATGCTTTAAATAACGGTGATATAGTAGCCCTTTTTCCTGAGGGACATTTAAGTAGAAATGGACATATTGGAAAATTCCAAAAAGGTTTTGAGCTGGCAGTTTTTGAAGTTGAAAATGCAGTGATTGTTCCTTTTTACTTACGTGGTCTTTGGGAAGGAAAATTTTCACATTCAGAAGATAAAATAACGCAAAAAGGCTTAAGTGATGTCGCTGTTAGTTTTGGAAAATCCATGCCTATTGAGAGTAGAGCCGTTGATGTAAAAGAACAAGTAATTAAACTTTCAACACATTCGTGGAAAGAGTACGTATCACGGGCTGACTCTTTACCTAAAATATGGATAAAAGAGGCAAAAGAAGTAGGCTCAAAACTAAGCATTGCTGATTCTACAGGAGTAGAGCTTTCGGGTTATAAATTTATGACAGCTGTCTTACTGATGCGTAAAAAGTTTAAACAACTTTTTACAGGAGAGCAGAACATTGGACTTATTGTGCCTACTTCAGCTGGGGGAAGCATTGCAAATATGGCAACGTTGACCTTAGGTAAAACGATTGTAAACTTGAATTATTCGGCTGGAACACAAAGTTTAAAACATGCCATTGAACTGGCAGAAATAAAACAAATTATCACCTCAACACAGTTTATGACGAAATTAAAAGCCAAAGGCTTTGATTTAGAAGAGGCACTTGAAGGAGTGGAATTACTTTACCTAGAAGAGATTAAGAAAACCATTTCTAAAGGGGAACAGTTAGGTATGTTTTTACAAGCAAAGTTTGTACCAAGTTGGATACTAAGTAGACTTTATGTTAAAAAAGTTGCCACTACCGACACGGCTGCTATTTTATTTTCAAGTGGTTCAGAGGGTGTACCAAAAGGGATTGAACTGAGTCATCAAAATATTTTAGGGAACATTAAACAGTTCATTAACGTGATTAACCCGAATAAAAATGATGTGATGTTAGGAACTTTACCCATTTTCCATTCCTTTGGAATTACGGTGACTACCTTGGCACCACTTATTGAGAGTATTCCTGTGGTTTGTCATCCTGACCCAACTGATGGTTTGGGCATTGCTAAAATGTCTCAAAAATACCAAGCGACCTTTTTGTTTGCCACGGCAACCTTTTTTAGATTGTATGCTAGAAATAAAAAGATACATCCTAAGATGTTTGAAAACCTACGTATGGTCATTGCAGGGGCTGAAAAATTACCACCTGAGATTACCAAGCTTTTTAAAGAGCGTTTTGGAAAAGAGATTTGGGAGGGTTACGGTGCAACCGAAACAGCACCAGCAGCTTCGTGTAATGTGCATGATGCCATTGTCCCTGAGACCTATCACGTGCAAGTAGGAGGAAAAGCAGGAACCATTGGGCTACCTTTACCAGGAACAGCTTTGATGATTGTTGATCCTGAGAGTTTTGAACCTTTGGGTCGTGGAGAAGATGGCATGATTCTTATTGGTGGGGTGCAAGTCATGAAAGGTTATTTGAAAAATGAAGCTAAGACCGAAGAGGTCATCAAAGAAATAGATGGCATTCGTTGGTACGTAACAGGTGACAAAGGTCATCTTGATGAAGATGGTTTCTTAACCATTGTAGATCGTTACAGCCGTTTTGCAAAAGTAGGGGGAGAAATGGTAAGTTTAGGACTGGTAGAAGCCCAAATAAGAAAGTTACTTGGCGAAGATGATCAAATATCAGTCACAGCACTACCTGATCTAAAAAAAGGTGAGAAACTGGTATTAATGTTAGAGGGTGACAAAGATTTAGAAGTTTTAAAAGAAGAAATAAAAGCTTTAGGAATGAACCCTCTTTTTGTACCTTCTAATTATTTTAAAGTGGATGAGGTTCCAAAACTGGGGAGTGGTAAGGCTGATTTTAAGGGGGCTAAGAGGTTGGCTTTGGGGTTGGTAGGATAGTTTTATAGTATATAATCCTTTAAGTAAATGTATGCTATCCTTTAAGTAATTAATTTACTTAAAGGATAGCTATGAATAATAAAGAAAAAGGTATACGAATTCGGACACAAATTATTCGTGATGTGGTTCATCATCCGAATGATATTTCTAGTCATATAGCAAATATATTTAATATTACACCACAAGCAGTGTACAATCATATTAAGCGACTTGAGAAAGAAGGTTATATAACCTCTACAGGTAGAGGAAAAGGGAAGCGATACACACTTGGAGTTGTGCGTGAATATGGAATAAAAGTTCCTTTAAGCGAAGGCTTATCTGAAGATGTAGTTTGGAGGAACTCTTTTGCTTTTATATTTGAAGGACTTGAAGAGAATATTATTGATATTTGTCATTATGGTTTTACTGAAATGGTTAATAATGTAATTGACCATTCAGGTGGAGAAAATGTTCATTTACATATCTATCGTAATAAAGAAAAAGTTACCATGTTTGTTATGGATGATGGAGAAGGAATATTTAAACGTATTAAAAGGTTATGTAGTTTAGAAGATGAACGACATGCTATTATGGAATTATCAAAAGGAAAACTCACTACAGATCCAGAGAATCATACTGGAGAAGGAATATTTTTTACTTCCCGTATGTTTGATGAATTTGAAATTGAATCCAAGGGTTTAAATTATTCCCATTATGATCAAAATAAGTTTGACTTTTTATTTGATTCAGAGCTTGAAGTCGAAGAGATGGGAACCATGGTAGTAATGGTCATTGATATCACATCAAAACGCTTAATTCGAGATGTTTTTGATGCATATACAGAAGATTTAAAAGATGAGGGAACTTCTCAATTTAATAAAACTGTAATTCCAGTAAAGCTTGCAATTTACGGAAATGAAAAACTAGTATCACGTTCACAAGCTAAGCGACTATTAACTCGAGTAGAAAAATTTAAACATGTAATATTTGATTTTGAAGATATTAGTACTGTTGGTCAAGCTTTTGCTGATGAAATATTTAGAGTTTATGCAAATAAAAATAATGATATTGTTTTAATACCCCTAAATATGAATGAGGATGTAAATAGAATGGTACAGCGTGCATTGGGAAATTAACTTATTTGTTATATTGTACTTATGCTAATAGTAAGAAATAATAATGTTTCGGAATGTTTTTTTTCTATATAGGATTTACTCACACCCAAAAACTAAACCTACTTTTTTAAAAGCTATTGTAGATGTAGAAAGATGATAAGTTTTGGCTTAATAGAATAGATTAATTACACCTTCCCCATATAATGCCCATACCCTTCAGGGTAAGGTGCTTTCAGTAAAGCTCCTGTTTCTAAAGGAACAAAAAGTTGATCGTAGCGTTTGTAGTCGGTTTGGCTAATACGGTAAAAAATATGGGTACGGTTTAGCTGGTCGGGGTGAGACAATCCTGCTGAGGCGTAGATCTCTACAAAGCTTTTGAGGGTTTCTTCATGAAAGTTGGCGATACGTTGTTTTTTGTCTTCTACTACTAAGGCTTTAGAGAGTGATTTATTTTGTGTGGCAATGCCTGTGGGACATTTGTTTTTGTGACATTGTAAGGCTTGGATGCACCCTAAAGCAAACATCATTCCTCTTGCACTGGCACAGAGGTCAGCCCCTAAGGCTGTTACTTTGACCATATCCATTCCATCAATGATACGTCCTGAAGCGATGATTTTAATATCTTTTTTCAAATCAAAGCCTATGAGTGTGTCGGTTACAAAGACTAAGGCTTCACGTAGGGGCATTCCTACTGAGTTGGTGTACTCTACAGGGGCTGCACCTGTTCCTCCTTCTCCTCCATCAACAGTGATGAAGTCAGGTTTTATGCCTGTTTTGTACATGGTCTCACAAAGTTCTATGAACTCTTCTTTTTGTCCAATGGCAAGTTTAAATCCAACAGGTTTCCCATTACTTAGTTCACGTAGATTCTCAATGAATTCTAAAAGTTCAGAGTAGTTGTTAAAAGCTGTATGTCTTGGAGGTGAGTCAACTTGGGTATTGGGTTCAACGCCTCTTACTTTGGCAATTTCAGAACTATTTTTGTTGGCTGGTAAAATTCCTCCATGTCCAGGTTTTGCTCCTTGTGAAAGTTTGATTTCTATCATTTTTACATTGGGAAGGATGGCTTTTTCTTTAAAGGTTTCATTACAGAATGTGCCTGCTTCATTACGACAACCAAAGTACCCTGTCCCAATTTGCCAAATTAAATCAGCTCCTGAATCTAGGTGATAATGACTTAGTCCACCTTCGCCTGTGTTAAGGGCGAAGTTTCCTATTTTGGCTCCATGTCCTAGGGCTAAAATGGCGTTGGAACTTAATGCTCCAAAACTCATACCTGAGATGTTTAGCACACTTGCCAAATAGGGTTGTGAACAACTGTTCTTTCCGATTAAAACACGGGGGCTTTGTTCTAAAGTATGGGCATTAATGGCGTTGAGTGAGTGACCTATCCATTCATACCCTGATTTATAGACATCGACCTTGGTTCCAAAAGGGATGGTACTCATCTGTTTTTTTGAACGTCGATAGACTAAGCCCCGTGTTTGACGGTTAAAAGGAACGCCGTCGATGTCGGATTCGATGAAGTATTGGCGTATGGGTGGGCGTAACTCTTCTAAGACCCAACGAAAGCGACCCAAAACAGGGTAGTTGTGCCATAGGGAGTGTTTGGTCTGATTAATGTCATAAAATCCCATAACCGTAATAAGAAGATAGGGGATAAATAACCATGAAACAGAGGGGTAAAGAAAAGTTAAAAGTAAAATGATGATGGGTGCTATAAAAGCAAATTGAATAAAGCGTTTTTTCATAAGGGGTTGATTTCCTGTAATTGAAGATGATAGGATAATTGTAACGAATAATTGATGAAAAATGAGTGTTATTTAAGTTTAGAAGAGATGGTTTGTTACTTTTTGATTATAATATATACAAAATTATGATTAATAAAGAAACATTGTTGTGTTATTATGTTGTTATGAAACGATTAATATTTACAGATTTAGATGGTACCTTTTTAAACCATCATAACTACGCTTTTGACGAGTCTTTTGAGGCACTTAAAAAAATTAAAGAGGCTGGAATTCCTCTCATATTTACCACAAGTAAAACAAAGTCTGAAGTTGAACTATTACAAGAAAAAGTAGGCATAAGTGAACCTTTCATTGTGGAAAATGGAGCTGCATTTTTTATTCCAGAAAATTATCAAGGCTTAGACTTATCTATTTTGAATGGGTATGAAGATAAAAAAATTATGCTCTTTGGTCAACCTTATAGTAGGATTTTAAATTTTTATAGACTTTATAAAGAAGAGTATGGAATGTTAGGAATGAGTGATATGTCTGATGCTAAAGTAGGTGAGTTAACAGGCTTAGCACAGGGAAGTGTATTTTTAGCAAAACAGCGTGACTTTTCTGAACCGTTTATTATGAAAGATGAAAGTAAATTACAAGAGTTAACAGAGTTGGCAAAGGGCTATGAACTTAAAATAACCAAAGGTGGACGTTTTTATCATCTTATGGGAGAATTACAAGATAAGGGTATCGCTGTGATTGAAACCATTGAACTTTTTGAACGTTTATATAATGAAAAAGTTTATTCGATGGCACTGGGTGACAGTGAAAATGACCTTCCTATGTTGGAACGTGTTGACTTACCCATTGTCATTCAAAAACATGATGGAAGTTATTTGGAAACGGGCTTAGAGAAAACAGAAAAATCAACTTATGAGGGAAGTAAAGGCTGGAATGAAATGGTGTTAAAATATGTCTAATAGAGCGTTATTAATAAAAGGTTATGAGAAAGCAATTGCTGCTGTTAAGGCTGAATCCATTATTCCTAAGAATCTTTCTGTAGATGAGAAAAATCTTATTGTTTGTAATAAGAAATATCCTTTAGAGAGTTTTAATAAACTTTATTGTTTTTCAGTGGGAAAAGCAGGATTTGAAATGGCAAAAGTATGTGAAGAAGTTTTGGGTGAACATCTTGATGGTGGTGTTGCGATTTCACATCAAAAAGGTAGCTTGAATAAGATGAATCATTATCGTTCTACACATCCTTTGGTCTCTAAGAAGAGTTTGAAAGTAACGCAAAAACTGATTAGCAATATGGAAACGCTGGAAGAAGATGACTTCTTTGTTTTCTGTCTTTCAGGAGGTGCTTCAGCCATGATTGAAAAGCCTGTGTATGGATTAAGTTTAGATGATTTTCAGAAAGTATCCGTAGCCTTATTGGGTTCGGGGATTGATATCAAAGCATTGAACAGTGTACGTAAAGCGATTTCACAAGTTAAAGGTGGAAAGTTAGCGAGCCATACTAAAGCTAGAGGCGTGGTTTTGGTACTTAGTGATGTTATTGGTGATGATTTAAAAACCATTGGTTCAGCACCCATGCGTAACGGACAGATACCTCACCATGTGATTGCAAACAATAGCATTGCTTTGGAAAAAGCAAAAAAGTTTATGGCTAAAGAAGTGGATAAAGTTGAAATTGTTACAACAACCTTGAATAAAGCTTCAAAAAAAGCCACAGAATATCTGGTTGAAGAGATTCGGAAATATGATAAAAAGTACGATAGTTTTGTGCTTCTTTTTGGTGGGGAAACAACCACTAAAGTAAAAGGGAGTGGTCAAGGTGGACGGAATCAAGAGCTGGCTTTACGACTCTTACTAGAAGAGGTTGTTAGCAAAAATATTTCAATTTTAGTTGCTGGAAGTGATGGTATTGATGGTAATTCACCAGCAACAGGAGCTTTTTTAGATGTTGGTATTTACAAAGAAATGAAAAAGCAAGGGTTAAATCCAAAAGAGTATCTAAAAAACTCAGATAGTTATGGTTTCTTTAAACAGTTAGGTTATGACTTTACGATTGGTGCGACAAGTACGAATGTAATGGATTTTATTATGGTATTAAAAAAATAAAGGACTAATATGGCAGATTTTTTTCAAAATGGAACAATTACAACACTGCAAGATGTTGGAAATAGAAAACTGGAGGACATCGAAGAAGAGTTAGAGAAGTTTTCCAGTAGACATAATATGGTTTTACTGCTTCCAGCACTGTACTCTGAATTTGAAACTCCAGCAATGCAAAAGATATTGGATGAGTTAAAAGGTGTGAAATATCTTTATAAAATTATTTTAGGTTTAGATAGAGCGACGGAAGAAGAGTTTGAAAAGGTTAAAAAAATTATGTCGGTCTTGGATGTTCGTGTGGATGTTCTTTGGAATGATGGACCTAATGTGCAAAAACTTTATGGTAAGTTTGAAGAACAAGGCTTTAGAAGCGTTGATATCAAAGGAAAAGGACGAAATGTTTGGACAATGCTAGGTTATGCCTTGTCCGATAACAGTGCCTATGCTTTTGCTTTGCATGATTGTGATATTGTCAACTATAGCCGTGACATTCCAGCACGGCTTTTTTATCCGATTGTGCATCCAGCATTGGATTTTGAATTTAATAAAGGGTACTACTCACGGGTTACCAATAAACTTCATGGACGGGTAACACGACTTTTCTATTCACCTCTTATTAAAGCATTAAAAAGTACTTATGGTACAAGTGATTATTTAGAATATATGGATAGCTTTAGGTATGCCCTCTCTGGGGAGTTTGCTTTTATTCGTACCCTTGCAAGAGGTATTCGAATTTCACCTACATGGGGTTTAGAAGTTTCAACTTTGAGTGAAGTTTATGATAATACTTCAGTGAGAAGAATTTGCCAGACAGAAATTATGGAGAGTTATGAACATAAGCATCAAGCGTTAACGGGTGACAATCCATCTCAAGCACTTGAAGGGGGTGTGGCGAAGATGTCCATTGACATTGCACAAACCATTTTTAGAGTGATGTCTCAACGAGGGGTGACCTTTTCTAAAGAGTCGTTGACCACGTTACGAAGCTCATTTTTTTATGAAAGTCGAAAGGCAATAGCACGTTATGATGCTGTGGCGAAGTTTAATGCTTTGGAATTTGATCGTAAAAAAGAGATAGATGCTGTTGAGACATTTGATAAATCTCTGAAAGAAGCTTGTAGTCTATTTTTAGAAGATCCTCTTGGCGTACCTTCTCTTTCTGCATGGGTAAGTTTACGCTCTGTTCTACCTGAAGTTTCAGAACAATTCATTAGTACGGTAGAGGAGGATAATAAGTAGTGGAAACAACAGAAGAATACAGCATTGAAGAACGTTTAGAACGCATCAAGGTTTCATTAGAAATTATCTATAACGATAAAGAGGTGAATCAGAATGCTTATGCTGAAATCATAACACTTATTGAAGAATATCAACGACGGATTAAGAGTGAAACTTATATCATGAGTGAAAAAGATGTTATTTTAATTACTTATGGTGATCAAATTTTTCATGAAGGTGAAACAGCACTGGCTACTTTAAATAAGTTTTTAAATGAGTATGTGCAAAACTGTATTAATACCGTACATATTTTGCCTTTTTATCCTTATTCGAGTGATGATGGTTTTTCCATTGTTGACTATAAAGGGGTTTGTCCCCTTAAAGGTTCATGGCGTGACATTGAAGCACTTGGACGGGAACACCGTTTAATGTTTGATGGAGTAATTAACCATATGAGCCAATTAAGTTCATGGTTTGAAGAGTATCTCAATGATAATCCTCAATATCATAACTTTTTTATGGACGTAGATCCTTCAACGAACTTAAGTGATGTCGTACGTCCTAGAACCTCTCCATTACTTACAGAGTTTATGGATAATGAAGGATGTATACGTAATATTTGGACTACCTTTAGTGCTGACCAAGTTGATTTGAACTATGCAAATTATAAAGTTTTAATTGCTGTTTTGGATGTACTGCTTTTTTATGTTGAAAAAGGAGCTAAACTTCTGCGACTTGATGCCATTGCTTTTATTTGGAAAGCCCTTGGTTCAACGTGTATCCACCTTCCTCAGACACATGAGTTGATTCAGTTAATGCGTGATGTTATTCATGCTGTGGCTCCAGAGGTCTTTATTATTACAGAAACGAATGTTCCTCACCATGAGAATGTCTCTTATTTTGGAACAGGAAATGATGAAGCCCAGATGGTTTATAACTTTACACTGCCTCCTTTGTTAGCATTTTCCATACTTGAAGGAGACACAACAAAACTAACAACATGGGCAAAAAGTCTGGATTTACCTTCTGATAAAGTTTGTTTTTTTAATTTTACAGCCAGTCATGATGGTATAGGAGTAAGGGCTGTAAGTGACATTTTGAATGATAAAGAGTTGAACCTTTTGGTAAATACTTGTGAATCACATGGTGGTTTGGTTTCGTATCGTACAGCTGGGGATGTTAAGTTACCATATGAGTTAAACTGTAGTTACATGGATATTTTAACTGATCCTAAAGAGGATGATACCTTACGACTGAAACGAATGATTATGGCTCAAGCTGTCACCTTAGCTATGCCAGGTGTTCCAGGTATTTATTTTCATTCATTGGTTGGTTCTCAAAACTATCATGAAGCTGTACGTAAAACACGACGAAATCGAACAATTAACCGTGAGAAGTTAAACTTTGACAACATTAAAGAGGAGTTGGATGAAGAGGGAAGTTTACGAAACAATCTTTTTAAGCGTTATAAGCAACTCATCTCAATACGTATTCATGAGCCTTGTTTTGATCCTTTTTCAAAGTTTGAGTTCTTAACATTTAGCAAAGAGATTTTTGCTGTTAAACGTTACTCTAAAGATGAGAATGATTACCTTATTGCATTACACAACTTTACAAATGAAGAGCAAGATTTGGATTTGTCTTCGCATGTTGAAGGAAAATTAATTGATATTATTTCACATCAACATATTGAGAAGCCTTTACTAAAACTACAACCTTATGAGATACTTTGGTTGAAACGATTAACACTAGGAGAAAAAAAAGATGATTAAAAAATGTTTATTTCCAGCTGCTGGATACGGTACACGGTTTTTACCCGTTACCAAAGCGACCCCTAAAGAAATGTTACCAATTTTAACGAAACCCCTTATTCAGTACGGAGTTGAAGAAGCCAGTGATGCTGGTATGGACATTATGGCGATTATTACAGGGCGTGGGAAAAGAGCGTTGGTGGAGCATTTTGATATCTCTTATGAGTTGGAACATCAGATTAAAGGAAGTTCGAAAGAAGAGCTTTTACGTACAACACGTGATGTGATGGATAAATGTACCTTTACTTTTACGCGACAAACAGAGATGTTGGGGCTTGGACATGCCATTTTAAAAGGAGAACCATTGATTGGTAATGAGCCTTTTGGGGTAGTTTTGGCTGATGACCTTTGTATCAATGGGGATGATGACAATGTTTTAGCCCAAATGGTAAAAGTCTATGAACGATATAAATGTTGTGTGGTTGCCATTCAAGAAGTGCCACAAGAAGAGACCTATAAGTATGGGGTGATTGATGGAAAAGCGATTGCAGATGATATTTTTATGATTACAGATATGGTTGAAAAACCAGACCCTAAAGATGCACCATCGAATTTAGCCATTATTGGACGGTATATTTTAACGCCTGATATTTTTAGAACCATTGAAGAGACAAAGGCTGGTAAAAATGGAGAACTTCAAATTACGGATGCTTTAATGAACCATGCTAAAAAAGGGATGGTACTTGCGTATAAGTTTAAAGGTGAACGTTTTGATTGTGGATCAGTTGATGGTTTTGTGGAGGCAACAAATTATTTTTACAGTAAAATGAAAGAAGAGGAAGCTTAACCGTTAAGCAACCTACAACTCTAGGAGTGATTTTTAGTGTATAAACAACTATTTTTTCTTATTTTTTTTGTGGGGTTTCTTCAGGCTGAGAAACCTAATCTTCTACTTTTAAAAAGCTACAACAACGAAATTAACGTAACAAATTGGCTAATAAGCGAAAAACTGGACGGTGTTCGAGCTTACTGGAATGGTAAAAAACTCGTTTCAAGAAATGGAAAAGTTTTTGCTGCTCCTGCATGGTTTGTTAAAGATTTCCCACCTTTTGAGATAGATGGAGAGCTTTGGACTAAACGTGGAGATTTTGAAAATGTTATTTCGATTGTCAATCGACAAAGTCCTCATGAGGGTTGGAGGAATATTTCTTATCAAATCTTTGAAGTTCCTAATCAAAAGGGTGGTTTATTAGAACGTTTAGATGTTTTAGAAAAATGGTTAGTTAAAAATCCAAATAAGTTTATAAAAGTTCTTCCCCAAAAGGTTTGTAAAGGTTCAGAACATTTGAAAGAAGTTTTAGATGAGGTTGAACGTAAAGGGGCAGAGGGTTTGGTCGTGCGTGAGTCGAATGCATTATATATTGGTAAACGTAGTAAAAGTTCTTTAAAAGTCAAATCATTTCAAGATGATGAGTGTGTGGTCAACGGTTATACCAAAGGGAAAGGTAAATTTGAAGGTTTGGTTGGGGCTTTACTTTGTGAATGGAAAGATAGAACGCTTAAGATTGGTTCTGGATTGTCATTGGAAGACAGAAAAATACCACCTGTACTAGATGCTAACATTACTTTTAAATACAATGGCTTGACTAAATATGGCAATCCTAAGTTTCCTGTGTTTTTGAGGGTTCGGAAAATACCCTAATATTTGCTATAATCCATAAAAATAAAATATGGAGAACATCATGACAATAACAAAAAGTGTAACATTTATAGCAAAAGAGGGCAGTGAAGCCAAAATGAAAGAGTTGCTTTCAGCAATGGTTGTACCAAGTAAAGCATCGGATGGATGTATTTTTTATGATATTTTTCAGTATGAGAATGAGCCAAGACGTTTTATGGCTGTAGAGTCTTGGAGAGATGAATCTGCACTTGACGGACATAAAGCATCAGCTCATTATGCTGTTTATAAATCTTCTTATGAGCCTTATTGTGAAAACAAATATTCTGATGAATTGGAAGTCTTAAAATAGTGAAAAATTTATGGACAGCTGAGGAAGCGAGTAATTATAAAACGGATTTAGAACTGCGTGTTTTTTCTTCAAACCTTTTGGGTCGTTCTGATGAATTGGTGCTTCATGGGGGTGGAAATACTTCGGTGAAGTCTCTTGTGGATGGTGAAGAGATTCTTTTTGTAAAAGGTTCAGGTTGGGACTTGGTAAGTATTAAAGAAGAGGGTTTTGCTCCTGTAAAGATGTCCACACTTTTAGAGATGGCAGCCCTTGATGAGTTGAGCGATACAGACATGGTTTCAGGACAAAAAGCAGCCATGATAGATGCTTCTGCTCCAAATCCTTCTGTTGAAGCGATTTTACATGCACTTATTCCTTTTAAAGTAGTTGATCATACCCATGCAGATGCTGTGGTGACTATTTCAAATTCTCTACATGGTGAAAAACATATTGCAGAACTTTTTCCTAACTTTTTGATTGTTCCATACATTATGCCAGGGTTTATTTTGGCACATGAAATTTACAAGATGACACGTGACTTTGATTGGGATAGATGTGAGGGAATTATTTTACATAATCATGGAATATTTACCTTTGATGATGATGCTAAAAAATCGTATGACAAGATGATAGAAGCTGTTAGCGTAGCAGAAGATTTTTTACAACAAAATGCAGCTATTGAGTTTGAGAAAGTTGAACCGAGAGCATTTGATGTAGAGAGATTAAAAGTGCTAATAGAACAAGAAAAAGGCTGTGAGATTGTCATGAAAGTCAATCAAACCCCATTGGCATTGCATTATGCTTCACAAGACCATCTTTACATGAAAGCAACACGTGGTGTTTTGACACCTGAACATATTATCCGTACAAAACGTATTCCTTTGATTGTGAATGAAGATTTAGAAGAAGCCGTACAGCAGTATATTACTGAGTATAAAGCTTATTTTGAAAACTTTTCTAGCGATGAAATTATGCTAAATCCTGCACCAAACTATGCCGTGATTAAAAACTTTGGTGTGGTGTTATTTGGAAAAAATGAAAAAGAGAGCAATGTTCTAAACGATGTAGTAGAACACACCATGACAGCTGTACTTCGTGCCGATAAGTTAGGTGGCTATGAGAGTATTTCCTTGAAAGATAGTTTTGAGATGGAGTATTGGGAATTGGAACAGGCTAAGTTGAAGTAGCTGATATTACGTCGGCTGAAGCCAACCCTACGGCTTGCCAATTTTTATGGACGTTTAAAATGTGTAGGGTTGGCTTTAGCCAACATAATAAAAAATGGGAATAAATTATGAAATATTTAATGGCAATAGACGCAGGAACAGGCTCAGTTCGGGCTGTTATTTTTGATACGGATGGAAATCAAATTTCTGTGGCACAAGAAGAGTGGATACATTTAGAAGTGGAAGGGGTTCCAAACTCTATGACGTTTGATACGGCTAAAAACTGGGACATAGCTGTAAGATGTATTAAAGAATCCATAAAACTTTCGGGCATACGCGAAGAAGAGATTGTGGCTGTTTCAGCTACGTCCATGCGTGAGGGAATTGTGCTTTATGATGCAGAGGGAAAAGAGCTTTGGGCTGTTGCCAATGTGGATGCACGAGCAGCGAATGAAGTTAAATATTTAAAAGAGAACTTTGACGGTATAGAAGAGGAGTTTTATAAACTTTCTGGTCAAACCTTTGCTTTGGGAGCCTTACCTCGAATTTTATGGCTTAAAAATAATATGCCAGAGGTTTATGAACAAGTGGCTTCTATTTCCATGATAGGGGACTGGATTTTAGCGAAGCTTTCAGGGGTAATTGCAACGGATCCTTCTAATGGTGGAACAACGGGTATCTTTTCTTTAGAAGAGCGTAATTGGGTCGCTGACATGGCGACGAAAGTTGGTATTAAAGATGATATTTTTCCTGCTGTTTTAGAAGTTGGAACGGTAATGGGAAATGTGAACAATGAAACATCTGGACTCTCACCACACACTAAAGTAGTGATGGGTGGAGGTGATGTTCAGTTGGGTGCTGCTGGTTTAGGCGTCACTAAAGAAGGGCAAGTAGCCATATTAGGTGGGTCATTTTGGCAACAGGTAGTGAACATAAAGTCAGAGGTTACTCCTCCTAAAGACATGGGCATACGGGTTAATCCACATGTTGTGGCTGGCTTGTCACAAGCCGAGGGCATTACCTTTTTCTCTGGTTTGGTCATGCGTTGGTTTAGGGATGCATTTTGCGACATGGAAAAGTTAGAAGCTAAAAAAAGAGGGATTGATACGTATGCTGTGTTAGAAGAGAAGGCAAAGAAAGTACCTGTGGGTTCTCATGGAATACTACCGATTTTTTCAGATACGATGAAATATGGTAAATGGTATCATGCCAGTCCTTCTTTTCTAAATCTATCAATTGACCCTAATGTTTGTAATAGAGCGTCTATGTTTAGGTCTTTACAAGAAAATGCTTGTATAGTTTCAGCGATTAATTTAAAAAATATTCAAGATTTTACAGGCATAGAAATAGATGAGATTGTTTTTGCTGGTGGGGCTAGTAAAGGTGAACTTTGGTGTCAGATTTTAGCCGATGTAACAGGATGTAAAGTGAAAGTTCCAGAGGTAACAGAAGCTACTGCATTAGGAGCTGCCATGGCTGCTGGTGTTGGTGTTGGGGTTTATGACTCTTTGGTGGAGGCATCTGAAAAGTTAGTTACTTGGGATAGAGAGTATGTGCCTAATATGGAAAATTTTAAGACGTATGAAAATATAGCAGAGAAATGGCAAGAAGTGTATGTGGAGCAATTGGCATTGGTTGATAGGGGTTTGGTTGATAGTATGTGGATGGCTCCTGGACTTTAGAATAATAAAAATTAAATTATAAGGAAAAAAATGTATTTATTTACAAGTGAAGTAGTAGCTCCTGGACATCCAGATAAGTGTGCAGATATTATTGCAGACACAATCGTAGACAGGTTAATTATAGGAGATGCAAGGTCAAGAGTAGCATCAGAAGTATTTGTCGCTGGTAAACATGTAGTGATTGGTGGTGAAGTAAGCTCAAATGTAAAAATGAGTAGAGAAGAATACACTCAACTGGTTAAAGATGCTTTAATTAAGATTGGTTACGATGGAAATGAAAACTTTACACATAAAGAGTGTCTTTATCCTGAAGATGTTGAGGTTCAAGTACTTTTAAACGAACAGTCTCCTGATATTAACCAAGGTGTTGACCAAGAAGATGGTGAGACTGGTGCTGGAGATCAGGGAATTATGTTTGGTTATGCTGATGTTGAAACAGAAAACTATATGCCCTCTGCAATTACTTATGCACGAATGTTAATGGAGAAAGTTTATGACTATGCTAAAGAAAATCCCCATGAATTGGGTGTTGATATTAAAACACAGGTAACAATGGATTATGGTGTTAAAGATAACTTTGAATCATGTCAGCCACAAAGCATACATACGATTGTTGTCTCTGCTCCTTGTGTTGCTAGTATGAATATTGAGACTGTAAGAGAGCTAATTCAGACTCTTATTGATGAGACTGGATTACCATCAGAATTATATAATAAAGAGGAATGTATTATTCATATTAATCCAACAGGTAAGTATGTTTCTCATTCTCCATTACATGATTCTGGGTTAACTGGACGTAAATTGATTGTGGATAGTTTTGGTGGTTATTCACCTATTGGTGGGGGAGCGCAGTCTTCAAAAGATTATACAAAAGTAGATCGTTCAGGTCTTTATGCTGCTCGGTATATTGCTAAACATATAGTAGCTGCTGGGTTAGCTAAGAAATGTGTTGTCCAAATTTCTTATGCAATTGGTGTTGCACGACCAACTTCTATAGCTGTTGATACTTACGGAACAGTTGTTGAAGGATTAGATGATGATAAACTATCAACATTTGTAATGGATAATTTTCCATTAACGCCAAATTGGATTACTAAGAAGTTTTCTTTAGATAAACCATCGAAAGAAACATTTTTATATGCTGATGTTGCTGCTCGTGGACAGGTTGGACAGAGTGATTATCCATGGGAAAAGTTAGATGAGCTTCAGTTGTTTAAAACATTAATTTAAATAGTAAAAAATATGTTTTAATAAGCTCCATACTTTAGGGCTTTTGGCTTAATTTTTTTTAGATATAATCTTTTAAAATCTTAAATAAAGTGTAACTGAAAATAAAATGACAAACATAATATTATGTGGAGGAAGTGGGACAAGATTATGGCCTCTTTCTCGACAATTAATGCCAAAACAATTTGTTAAGTTGTTTAATAAAGAGTCTTTATTTCAATTAACGGTTAACAGAAATAAAGAAGTTACTAGCGATATAATAATTGTTTCGAATACAGAACAGTATTTTTTAGCATTGGATCAATTAGAAGAGTTAGGCATAAGTAATTCAGTCAAGTATTTACTTGAGCCTATTGGCAGAAATACGGCTCCTGCAATTGCGTTAGCATGTATGCTACTAGATAAAGAAGAGTTAGTATTAGTTACTCCTTCAGATCATTTAATAAAAAATCAAATTGAATATAAAAATGTTATTGAAAAAGCTAAACAATTAGCGAAGGAAGATTATTTGGTAACTTTTGGAATTACGCCAACTTCTCCAGAAACTGGTTTTGGATATATAGAGTCTAAGGGAGATGAAGTTACAGCTTTTCATGAGAAACCAAATTTAGAAATAGCCAAAAAATATTTTAAGGCAGAAAATTTTTATTGGAACTCAGGTATGTTTTGTTTTAAAGCAGGAGTCTTTTTGGAAGAGTTAGAAGAATATTCTCCTCATATTTATGAAAAATGTTCTACTGCACTTAGGTTATCAAAGAGAGAGAACCCTATTCGTATATCTCATGAATTAATGCAAGAGATTCCTGAAGATAGTATAGATTATGCAGTAATGGAAAAATCTAATAGGGTCAAAGTTATACCTTCAACCATTGATTGGTCAGATTTGGGTAGTTTTGAAAGCTTAGATACGGAAATAGAATCAAGCTCAAATATTATAGATATTGATTCTTCTAATAACTTAGTACTTAGTAATAAACAAGTGGCACTTATAGATATAGATAATTTAATTGTTGTTGATACTCCTGATGCATTATTAATTTCAAAAAAAGGTTCATCTTCTAAGGTAAAACAAGTGGTTAAGAAACTTAATGAAGAAGGTTCTGCGTTAACTAAAAATCATACTCTAACACATCGTCCATGGGGTACGTATGAAGTGTTACTCTCGACAGATAAATATAAAATCAAAAGAATAGTTGTCCAACCGAATAAACGGCTTTCTTTACAAAAACATTATCATCGTAATGAGCATTGGATTGTTGTTTCAGGTACAGCAACTGTAAGAGTAGGAGATGATATAAAACTTATACGACCTAATGAATCAACTTATATTAAGATGGGTGAAATTCACCGCTTGGAAAATGAAGGGAAAATCCCCGTAGTTTTGATAGAGGCGCAAGTTGGTGAATATACGCATGAGGATGATATTGTAAGAATTGAAGATGATTATAAAAGAGGAGATAATTAAAAGTGAATGATAATAAAGTAGCATTAATAACAGGGATAACAGGGCAAGATGGGAGCTATTTAGCAGAGTTCTTACTAAAAAAGGGATACATCGTTCATGGTATAAAGAGAAGATCTTCAATGTTTAATACCGATAGAATTGACCATTTATACCAAGATCCTCATGTGGAAAATAGAAATTTAATTTTACACTATGGTGATATGACTGACTCGATGAATTTAACTAAAATCATTCAAGAGACTCAACCCGATGAAATTTATAATTTAGCTGCTATGTCGCATGTAGCCGTATCGTTTGAAACACCAGAGTATGTTGCCAATGCTGATGGTACTGGAACATTAAGAATTTTAGAAGCCGTAAAATTACTGGGACTGAGTGAAAAAACAAAAATATATCAAGCATCTACTTCTGAACTTTATGGGAAAGTACAAGAGACACCACAGAGCGAAACAACGCCTTTTTATCCAAGAAGCCCTTATGCTGTAGCAAAGATGTACGCTTATTGGATTACGGTGAATTATAGAGAAGCTTATGGTATGTTTGCTTGTAATGGAATTCTATTTAACCATGAGTCACCCGTTCGTGGTGAAACATTTGTTACCAGAAAAATTACAAGAGCAGCGTCGAAGATAGCCCTTGGACTTCAAGATAAACTTTACCTTGGAAATCTAGATGCTAATAGAGACTGGGGTCATGCTAAAGATTACGTACGTATGATGTGGATGATTTTACAAGCAGATGAGCCAGAAGATTGGGTTATTGCAACAGGTCAAACAACAAGCGTAAGAGATTTTGTGAGCATGTCTTTTGCTTATGCTGGAATTGAGTTGGAGTTTAAAGGTGAAGGTGTCGATGAAAAAGGTTACGTAGTTGCTTGTAGTAATCCTGAATATCAATTGGAAATCGGAAGAGAAGTTGTTGCTGTTGACTCTCAATACTTCAGACCAACCGAAGTGGATTTACTGTTAGGTGATCCAACAAAAGCAGAAACAAAACTGGGTTGGAGTCGAGAGTATAAGTTGGAAGAACTCGTGAACGACATGATGCAAAGTGACTTAAAGCTTATGACCAAAGATCAGTATCTTAAAGATGGTGGTTACACCATTATGAATTACTTTGAGTAGAAGCTAAGATGCAAAAAAACAGTAAAATATACATCGCTGGACATCGAGGTTTGGTTGGTTCGGCGATTGTTAAAAACTTAGAAGCAAAAGGCTATACAAATCTTCTTTACCGAACGCATGCGGAGTTGGACTTAATGAACCAAGAAGTTGTGGCTAATTTTTTTGAAGCAGAAAAACCAGAATACGTTATTTTGGCTGCTGCCAAAGTAGGTGGTATTGTCGCAAACAATACTTATCGAGCAGATTTTATTTATGAAAACCTTCAAATTCAAAACAATGTTATTCATCAATCTTATGTGAATAACGTGGAAAAGTTACTCTTTTTAGGAAGTACGTGTATTTACCCTAAAAATGCTCCTCAGCCCATGCTTGAGGATTCATTTTTAACTTCTCCTTTGGAATATACTAATGAACCTTATGCCATTGCTAAAATAGCTGGTATTAAGATGTGTGAATCTTATAATTTACAGTATGGTACAAACTTCATATCTGTTATGCCTACTAATCTTTATGGTCCTAATGATAATTTTGATTTAGAAACATCCCATGTTTTACCAGCATTACTTAGAAAGATGCATGAAGCAAAAGTAAATAATACACCTTGTGTAGAGATTTGGGGATCTGGAAAACCACGAAGAGAATTTCTTTACTCAGAAGACATGGCCGATGCTTGTGTTTTTTTACTGGAGAGTCGAGACTTTGCAGATACTTATGAAAAAGATGCTAAAGAAGTGCGAAACACACACATAAACATTGGTACGGGTATTGACATCTCTATTCGTGAATTAGCTGAGACGATTAAAAAGATTGTTGGCTATAATGGTGAACTGTATTTTAATAATACTAAACCTGATGGTACTATGATTAAAATGACTGATTGTTCTAAGCTTCATAGTTTGGGGTGGCAGCATAATGTTGAGTTGGATGAGGGTATTAGGATACTTTATGCATGGTATAAACATTTAAATGATAAGTAAGTTTAAATCACTTAAAAATCATCAAGGATTTATGAAGTACTTTAAAAATACGTCATGGTTGCTTTTTGGACAAATATTTAAAATGATAATCGGTTTTTTTGTTATTATTACACTTACAAGATATTTAGGTCCTGAGAAGTTTGGACTGTTATCTTATGCACAAAGTTATGTTGGTATTTTTGTAGCATTCGCTACTTTGGGTATAGATGTAATTTTAGTTAGAGAGCTTACAAAAAATAAGGGAAATAGTAATAAACTCATAGGAACAGCATTTTTTTCCAAGGTATTTATTTCTATAATAGCAATATTTATAATATTTATTTTAAATATGTTTATGACTGATAAAGAAGCTGTATTACTTACAAATATTATTGCATTTATTTTGCTTTTTCAAAGTATCAATACAATTGATACCTTTTTTCAAGCAAACGTAATATCAAAGCATAGCGTTTTAGCAAATACTATAGCATTTATGTTTTCATCATTAATGAAAATTATACTTATTTATTTAGAGGCAGATCTAATTTATTTTGCTTATGTGTTACTTTTAGATAGTATTTTTATAGCTATTGGATATATATATGTCTATATTAAGCAAAAACAGTCTCTTTTAAAATGGAGTTTTGATAAAGAAATAGCTTTATATTTTCTTAAAAATGGATGGCCATTGATGCTTGTAGCACTGGCTGCATTTGTATATACACGAACAGACCAAGTAATGATAAAACATTTAATTGATAATGAAGCAGTAGGTAACTATGCAGCTGCTGTAAAAATAAGTGAACTATTTTATTTTATACCATTACTAATTACTCAATCTATTTTTCCAAAGATTATAGAGATGAAATCAAAATCAGAGAAAGAGTATTTTGCGTTACTTGAAAAGTTATATAAGATACTTGTCTGGAGTGTAATACCTATATCAATATCTCTTTTTATATTTAGTGATTTGATAGTTTCTATACTTTATGGAAGTCAATATGTACAGGCTTCATCTATACTCTCTATTTTGGCTTTTGCTATTATTTTTAATGCAATAGGAACTGTCACGACAAAAGTACTTTATGCCGAACATTATGAAAGAAAGTACTTGTATAGAAGTCTTTTAGGTGTAGTTGTAAATATTGGTTTGAATTTTTATTTTATATCAATATATGGAATACAGGGTGCAGCGATAAGTACACTTATAACGCTGTTTATTATCTATTATATTTATGATATTTTAGATAAGGATTTACATAAGTTTTATTATTTGAAACTTATATGTTATATACCAAGTAAATAATTATAAAAGGAAATACGTGAAAACAAAAATTAAAAAAGTCATCAGAAAATTAATGCCAAATATGTATGCTAGATTAGCCGAAATAAAGAGCAATAAGATATTAAAACAATTTAAAAAGGATTATCCGAATACAAAAATATTTGAACCAGTTCATAAAGATGCTAGAAAACTATATTCACAAGATAATCAAGATTATATAGTATATGAAAATTTTTTTAAAGGTAAAAAAAATGGGTTCTTTTGTGATATAGGTGGTAATCATCCATTGACAATTAATAATACTATATATTTTGAAGAATTGGGTTGGAATGGGATTGTATTTGAGCCTTTGCCATATATGAGTGAATTATGGGCGAATCATAGAAAAGCAAAATTATTTCCATTTGCACTTTCTGATAGTGAAGGTAAAGTGACATTCACTATAGTAAAAGATTCTACAGGCTGGGAAGATATGCTCTCTTTTATAAAAGAAACTAGAGATGTGGATTATGACTATGAGACAGAAGAAATTGAAGTAGAAACAAAAGTTTTTAAAGACATAGTTGAACGTGAAAATATAAAACAGATAGATTACTTATCTTTAGATGTAGAAGGTCATGAGTTAAATGTACTAAAGGGCATTGATTTTAATAAGGTTAGAATTAATATATTAACTATTGAGAATAATCCTGCTTCTTGCTATATATATGGGGATGAACGTATTCGAGAGATAATGTTTGAGAATAATTTCAAATTATGGGGTAGAACAATTGGCTTAGATGATATTTATGTTAATAAAGATTTTTTGGAGTCATTAGGTTAAATGAAAAAAGTATCATTTGTAGTTGAAAAACTGTATCAACAAAATATTCTATTTGATAAAAATCAAACTAAAATATTTGCAAGAGATAATGCTTTTGCAAAGTATCATATTATGTATAATGTTTTTAGAAAAAATGGATATGAAATAGCAACATGTGATATCAATACTATAGATGATTCGGATATAGTTATTTATAATGATTTACCCAAAAAAATGCCAAAACAAAATAATATAAGTAAATCATATTTGATAATGAATGAAAGCCCATTGGTTCGACCAGATAATTTTGATAAATCAAAACATAAGTATTTTAATAAAATTTTTACTTGGAATGATGATTTGGTAGATAATAAAAAGTATTTTAAATTTAATTATTCTTTTATTATTCCAAAAGAAATTCCAAAAAAATTTCACAAGCAAAATCTTTGTTGTCTAATAGTAGGAAATAAAGACTCAAATCATTCAAATGAACTATATAGTGAAAGAAAAAAACTTATAAGATGGTTTGAAATAAACTATCCAAAGAATTTTGCTCTTTACGGGGTGGGATGGAATGAATATAGATTTAAAGGTATTAAGCCAATACGAGCATTTAATAGAATACCAATTGCTAACAAAATTATGTTTAAATATTTTGGTGAATATTATCCATCATATAGAGGAAAAATTAAAAATAAATTTGAAACAATGCAAGACTATAAGTTTGCAATTTGTTACGAAAATATAAAAAATATTTCTGGATACATAACTGAAAAAATACTAGATGCAATGTTTGCTGGATGTATTCCAATATACTTAGGAGCTAATAATATTACAGAACACATTCCTCAAAATAGTTTTATAGATAGAAGAAATTTTTCAAGTAATGAAGATATATATACTTATATAAAAAATATGAATGAAAAAAGTTATATGGAGTACTTAGAAAATATAGAGACTTTTTTAAATAGTGAAAAAGGATACAAATTTAGTGCAAAATCAAATGCAGAGGTTTTTTTAAATGTTATCTAGAAACTATCATTCTACAAATTTTATTACAGGGTTAAGGGCTATTGCAGTACTTATGGTGTTTATGATTCATGCTGGTGGGGGTGGGTTACGAGAGATGTTTAGTTTTGGAGAAAGGTTTGAGAATATGGGGAAATATGGAGTTGATATATTCTTTGTAATAAGTGGCTTTACAATTTTTTATCAATTCTATAATAAAAATTATAGTCTAAGAAATTTTCTAATTCTTAGACTACTAAGAGTTTCTATCCCATATTATCCCATTATTATAGTTTTGTCTTTATATAGCTTTTTAGGAGGAAGAGACTATAACTATTGGGCAATAAAGTTTTGTGATGGGAGTATCGACATAGTAAATTTTTTTACTCATATTTTTTATATATCATATATAGATCTTAAATATGCAAATACTATTATTGGTGTAGAATGGACATTAGCAATTGAAGTTTTCTATTATTTTTTACTAGGATATATGATATATGTACTTAAAAAGTTATCTTCTATTAAGTCAGTAATGTTTTATTTAGTTCTGTCTTTTATACTTTCTATAGGTTTGGTTTTTATTGGAAAGCTTATGACTAATGCGTTATTTATAAGCTGGATGCCATTTAAGTATGGATACATGTTTCTATTAGGTGGGTTAGCTTATCACTTAAGAGAGCATATTCATCAAAAATATAATAAGGCAAAAATAAATAATTTTTCGAATATAACAATAATCATTGTTACGTTACTATTTTTTATTTTTATGTTTGCTACTTTTATACCTAATAAAACAACAATAAATCAATTGTTTTTTTCTCTCTTAACCTTTTTATTAATTGTTTTTGTAGATGATAATTCATCTTTTAGTAAAATATTTACAAATAAAATTATGATATTTCTTGGGAGTATTAGTTTTTCATTTTATTTAATCCATCTACTTATTTTGAAGTTCCGTATTTTTGTTACAGGTATTGAGAGTGAGTTTCTCTTATTTATATATTTTTTTAGTATTATTGTACTGATATCAACGATATATTATTATGTCTTTGAAATAATTATATATAGAAAATTTAAAAATAAAATAAAATCAATTATTAGGAAAAAAAATGATTAAAAAAATATTAAAAATACCCTATAAATGGTTAACTTGGTTTGGAATAGATTTTATTAAATTTATAAATACATTAAGAGGAATACCTTATTTTATAAAAGACTATAGGACTTTAAAAAATAACATAAGTGATGAAAAATTTCCAATAAAGTTTTATCCTATTTTAGATGATAAGTTTAAGCAAGGAGGAACTGCAAAAGGGCATTATTTTCATCAAGATTTATTAGTTGCACAAAAAATATATCAAGCTAATCCAGTTAGGCATATTGACATAGGTAGCAGAGTTGATGGTTTTATAGCCCATTTGGCAACATTTAGGAAAGTTGAAATTATAGATATTCGGAAGATAAAAAGTGAAACTAATAATATTGAATTTTTACAAGCAAATATGATAGATATGAAAAAAGAACTTTTTCAAATGTGTGATTCCTTATCTAGTCTTCATGCTTTAGAACATTTTGGTTTAGGGAGATATGGAGATCCTGTTGATTATAATGGTCATTTAAAAGGTTTTGAGAATATGTATAATATTTTAAAGAAAAATGGAATTTTTTACTTTTCAGTACCTATTGGAGAACAAAGAATAGAGTTTAATGCACATAGAGTCTTTGCAATTAAATACTTATTGGATATGTTTGAGAATAAATTTAAAATTATCTCTTTTTCATATGTTGATGATAAAGGAGATTTGCATAATAATATTAATCTTAGCAATGAATTAATAACTAATAATTGTAAATGTTTTTATGGTTGTGGTATTTTTGAATTAAGGAAAATTATAAATGATTAAAAAAATATTATATATAGGTTCTCAATATGAATACAGTAAAAAAGAAAATGGAGAGTCACTTAATAAAAAAGCATTTTATAATAACTTAGTAGATTTAGATTATGAAATATTTTCTATTTGGTATGATGATCATTCTGAAAATTTACAACAAGAGATTATAGATAAAGCAAAAGAGTTAAATCCAGACATTATATTTTTTATTTTACAATCTAAACAAATTGAAAAGAATACGCTTCAAAATCTTAGAGATAATGGGTGTTTTTTGGTAAATTGGTTTGGTGATGACCAATGGCGATTTGATGACTTTAGTAAACATTTTGCAAATTATTTTGATGCTTGTATCACTACAGATAAATTTAGTATAGAGAAATATAAAGAAATTGGACAAAAGAATATTATTAGAAGTCAATGGGCATCTTTAGAATCAAGTGTAGAATATAAAAATATTATATATAGATACGATGTTAGTTTTATAGGTGGAGCAAATCGATTTAGAAAATGGTTTGTAAAAGAGCTTGGGAAAAGAGGAATAAAGGTTGACTGTTTTGGTAGTGGTTGGAAAAATGGTAGAGTAAGTTATGAAGAGATGGAAGAGATTTTTGCAACATCAAAAATAAATCTAAATATTTCTAATAGTACTCAATATGATATACGATATTTATTATCAAATCCTAGAAATATTTTAAATACATTACGAAGTGCTAAAAATAAGAGTCAAACAAAAGCTAGAATATTTGAGATACCTGTTCAAGGAGGTTTTGAGCTTACAGAGTATGTACCAAGCTTAGAAGACTATTTTGAGATAGGTAATGAGATAACTTGCTATAGAGATATAGATGAAGCTGAACTTTTAATAAAATATTATTTATCTCATGAAAAAGAGAGAGAAAATATAAAAAGAGCAGGTGTCCAAAAAGCAAGAAATGAACATACCTTTAAAAATAGAATAATTGAGTTTATGAAAGCGTTAGAGTTGATTGATGATAAATAAAAACGAATTAATGACCTTGATTGAACCACACTTTAAAAAAGATTTAAAATCAGATAACTATGAAATAAAAACTATAAAAGCAAATAAACTTTTGACTTATAGCAGATTTGATTTGGCATTTAAACTTTTGTATCTTGAAATGAAAGATAAGGATGTAGAATTTTCAAAAAATATATATAGGGAACATATAAGAGCTTTTAGTCTTGGGAAATTTACTGAACCAGGGAATGAAAATAAGGATAATATAGATAAATTTATATCTGACTTTGATAAAACTTTTGAGAATATTAAAATAAATGGATTTGATAGTAGTAAAACTTTAATACCCTTATCTAAAAATGCTTCAATAGCAAATGGAGCTCATCGAGTTGCAAGTTCCATATATTTTGATAAAGAAGTAGATTATATTCAATTAGATACATCAGACCATATTTATGACTATAAGTTCTTTTATGGTCGAAATGTACCTAGTGATATGTTAGATGTAGTAGCTACAAAATTTGTAGAATATGCTGAAAATATTCATGTGGCTTTTATATGGTCAACAGCTCAAGGGCATGATAGAGAGATAGAAAATATTATTCCAAATATTGTGTATAGAAAAGAGATAAAGCTTACACCGAATGGTGCTCATAATTTACTATCACAAATATATTATGGCGAAGAGTGGTTAGGGAGAGTTGAAAATAATTTTAAAGGTGCAGAAGGTAAACTTGTAGAATGTTTTAAAAATTTTAATCCTGTAAGAGTGATAGCTTTTCAAGCAAATAATTTAGATGAAGTGCTTAAAATAAAAGATAGAGTAAGAGAATTATTTAATGTAGGAAAACACTCTATACATATAACGGATACAAAAGAAGAAGCCATAAGAACTGTAAGAGTAGTTTTTAATGAGAATAGTATCCACTTTTTAAACTATGCAAAGCCAAATAAATATCTTTCAACTCATACCAAAATAGATGAGTTTAAAAAGTTTGTAGTCAAAAATGATTTAGATAGTAATGACCTATTGATAGATTCTAGTTTTATTTCATCTTGCTATGGATTAAGAGAAGCAAAAGATACAGACTTTTTTTGTAGTGATAATGAGAAAATTAAAGTTGATTTCGATGATATTAATCTTCATGATGAAGCGTTGAGATTTTATCATGAGTCAAAACAAGAATTGATTTATAATCCAAAAAATTATTTTTATTTTAATGAATTAAAATTTATATCTTTTAGTCAACTTTATAAGATGAAAACAAATAGAGCTGAGGAGAAAGATATTAATGATTGTAAGATGATGGAAGCCTTAGTAGAAAATAGTACATTACATCAAATTATAAGTCAACAGAAACAAAAGATATATTATATGAAAATAAAAATAAGGTTTTATTTTGTCGAAATATTAAAAAAAATCAAGCTATATGAAGCGACAAGAAGTTTATATAGGTTTATAAAGAGATGATTGAACTGTCAATGATTTCAGTAGTAATGTCTGTATACAATGCTGAAAAATATCTTGATGAAGCAATAGAAAGTATCATAAATCAGACATATAGAAATTTTGAATTTATTATCATAAATGATGGTTCAAATGATAAAAGCTTAGAGATCATAAAAAAGTATAAAAATCAAGATGAACGAATAGTTTTAATAAGTAGAGAAAATAGAGGTTTGATTTCTAGTTTAAATGAGGGAATTGAAAGAGCTAAGGGTAAATATATCGCAAGGATGGATGCAGATGATATATCTTTATCTACTAGATTTGAAGAGCAAATTAAATTTATGGAGGAAAATAGTGATGTAGGTGTGTGTGGTACAGGTATTATTGGATTTGGTTTAGACATTGATTCATCTGTCAACTTTTATACTACAAGCAATGAGCAGTTAAAAGCTGAGTTACTTTTTTCATCAATATTTGCTCATCCAACAGTAGTAATACGAAAAAATTTAATTGATACATATAATTTATATTATGATGAAGGATTTAAATATGCTGAAGACTTTGAATTATGGGTAAGAATGGCAGAATATACAAAATTTGCTAATATAAAGAAACCTTTGTTAAAATATAGAATATTGCAAAATAGCATTACAAGAGAAGCAGACAGAGATGTTGAGAATAGGTATAAGACTATAAGGCCAATAGTAAAAAAAGAACTTATAAAGCTTAGTATAAATAATAATGAAGAGGAAAACATATTACATTTTAATTTGTCTGTTAATAGTCGTATACGGGATAACGATATATCTTTTAGTGATTTAAAAAAATATTTTTCAAAATTAAGTAATGCTAATAAAAAGAATAAAATTTATAATGAAATTACGTTAAAAAAAGTTTTGGGCAAAAAATGGTTATGGAACCTTTATTACAGAAAAGAGGTTCACGGACTATTTTCTCAATATTTTATTTATGGACTATGGAGCATAATTAAAAAATGATAAAGTTTTCAGTAGTAATACCTTTATATAACAAAGAAAAAGATATTATCGACACGATCACTTCTGTCATGAATCAAGACTATAAAGCTGATGAGATTATTGTTGTGGATGATGGCTCAACAGATAATGCAATTAAATTGATTAAAGAAAAGTTTCAAGATAATACTTATGTTGTTTCACAAGAAAATTTAGGCGTATCCAGTGCTAGAAATCGAGGAATATCAGAGGCAAAAAATGAATATATTTGTTTGCTCGATGGTGATGATATATGGGAGAAAGAATTTTTAGAAGAGATAGCACAACTCATAGAACTTTATCCTAAAGCTATATTTTATTCTACAGCACATAAATATATAAATGAAGAAGGAAACTATTTAAAAGCAAAACTCTCTTTTGTTGAAAATAAAAGAGGTATTCTCGAAAATTTTGTAGAAATATTTAGAAAAAATTATGGATTACTTAACTCTTCTAGTGTTTGTATTCGAAAGTCATCAGAAGTTGTATTTCCTAAAAATGAAGACAAAGGGGAAGACCTTTGTGTTTGGCTTGAATTAGGAGTAAAAGGTTCATTGGCATTTTCTGCTAAGGCTTTATCTACTTATCGATTAAATGCTTCTAACCGTAGTTCAACTATAGATGATAAGGGAAGTATTCCTTGCCCTTTAAAATGGTTTTATAAAAATAAAGAAGAATTAAAAAAAGAAAAAAACTATAAAAGTATACAAAAGTTTATTTATTCTAATATTTTTATAACAGTTTATGGTGGATTTGTTCTGAGTGGAAATTATAGTTCTATTACTGCTGTAATTAAGTTAATGAAAGAACATAATGATTGGTTTTTTGTATGTATTTATCCAGCATACTTAGTACCTATAAGTTTTTTGGAAGTTATTAAAAAAATGCGAAGAGAGATTAGATAAGTTTAGTTAAGTTTAGTTATAATTTTCCCTATTAATTAATAATTGGGTGGAGTCAAGTAGTGGAAGAAATATTAAAGTTACAAGAGTTAACAAGTAGTGGTTTTGCTCAGTTAAGTATCATTGAAATAATGTTTAATTTTGCTATGTGCATGATTATGGCATTTATTATTAAAATTTTTTATGTAAGATACTCGTATTCACTTACTGGTAAGATACATATAGCATCTATTATGCCTATTTTAGCTGGTGTCATATTTTTAGTTATTGTTATTGTTAAGTCATCTTTGGCTCTTTCCTTGGGATTAGTTGGAGCACTTTCAATTGTGAGGTTTCGTACACCGATAAAAGAACCAGAAGAGTTAGTATACCTTTTCTTAATAATTGCTATAGGTCTTGGTTATGGAGCAGGATATGTACTTGAAACTACAGTTATTGTATCTAGTATATTAGCAATAATTTATTTAACTTTATCTTTTAATAAAAAGAGTGTTAAAACAAATGAATATAATCTTGTCATTGATTGGAAAAATAGTGACGTAAGGTTTGAATCATTGATTACAATTGTTAGTGAATATACTGACTCTATAAAACTAATACGCTTAGATAGTAATAAAAATATGAATACAGCAGTACTAGTAATAAACCTTATATTTGATACGAAATTAGATGATCTATTAGTAAAGCTACAATCAAAAGATGAAGATTTAAATGTAACATTTTTTGAAGCAAAAACAAACTGGTAGACATCATAATAGATGATTATTTATAGTAAGAAGCGTAAATCTTATCTATTTATTCTTGTAATTTTCTTTTTAATTATGGTTATACCATGGAATTATAAGTATTATAAATATTTGGCTTTTGGAGTATATGATAAAATCTTGACATATGATACTGGATTTTCATCATTAGATAATTTGCTTGGAGGAAATGTAAAGGATATTAATAGTAGTATTAAAGTTATTAAAAAGATACCAAATATTATTTCGAATATGTTCTATGGAGTAGAAAATAGTGCTTCTATAAAAAGAATTCACTTAAATATAAAGTTCAAAGAATATCGTAAGATTATTGAGGATAGAAATTTAGCAGTTAAAAATGATATTGGTAAGAATTTTACAGAGGTTAAATGTAAAGTACACTTTAATGGAGAACGAATAAACGCAAAAATACGTTTAAAAGGAGATTTATATCCTCACTGGAGAAGTTTAAAGAAAATGAGTTTTAGGATAAAACTAAAAGGTAATAAAACTATATTTGGATTTAAGACTTTTTCCTTACATAAATTAGAAGCTAGACAGTATCCTTTTGATCAAACTTTTCAAGAACTTCAACAAGAGATGAATAATTTATCATCGACGCATAACCTAGTACACCTTTTTGTTAATGGTGAAGATTGGGGTATCATGAATGTTGAAGAACATATGTCAAAAGAGTTATTAGAAAAGCAGGGCTTTAAAGAATCACTTATTGTTAAATTTTCAAATGAAGATGCTTGGTTTTATAATTATACGGTGGAAAATAAATATAGTCGTTATCGTTTATCTGATGCTAAGTTAAATATAAAAATATATGGAGCAAATAAATATTTATCTAATAATTTATATAGAAGGTGGTTTAGTTATATAGGGAAGGAACACTTAAAAACAAATAACAACCTATATGATATAGATAGTTTTACAAAGTCAATGTTACTTGCTTTAGCTTGGAATACTACACATGTTTTATATCCTTCAAACTCAAGGTATTATTTTAATCCTTATACATTAAGTCTTTATCCCATAACAACTGATCAAGCAGCATTTTCAAAAATAGATAAAGCTATGCATTTACCTAATATTTATGAACAAGTTCTTAGAAATAAAGATTTTAATGTAAATTTTGATAAAAATATAAATACTATTTCTCGTTCTTTAGAGAAATCTCAAAAAATAATGGATCAATGGCAAGAATATTTTCCCTTAGATGAAAAAATTAATACAACTGTATTAGATAATAATATAGAAAAATTAAAAAATAATTTTTCTATATATCTTAGTGAGAATGAAAGTGATATAAGTAACGAAAACTTTACAAAGAAACATGCTATACACCTACCAAGTCATATTTATGCACGACATTTTGATGATGGAAATATTCATATATATAATTTATTACCGATTGATGTTAATTTGACTAGTATTTCTCTTGGTAAAAATCAAATCCAATCTTTTAGTTCTAAAACAATTAGAGGTTTTAAAAATAAAAAGAGTTATAATCCTTTAGTCATACAAACAGACTTAAAAGGTATTTATGATAATAACATTACAGTAACAACAAATGTATATGGATATCAACGGATATTTAAAGTGGATTATACTCATTTAACAAAAAAACTTTATAACCCTCTTCAACATAATAGTGTATTGGATGAAATTGAATATATTTTAAAGGTTAATAATGGTTGGAAAATAAAAAAAGGGAATTGGACAATAAGTAAACCTTTAATTATTGATGGAGATTTAGAGGTTGAAGAAGGAACAGTTTTAAACTTTCATGAAAATAGTTATTTAATTGTTAAGGGAGCTATTCAAGCAGAGGGTTCTAAGGAATCTAATATTATTTTTAAAGGACTTACTAATAGGTGGAAAGGAATATATATATTAAATGCTACTCGAAAGTCAATTTTTAATAATGTACTTATACAAGATACTAAAGCGTTAACGGATGGGTTATTAAATCTTACAGGTGCTGTGACATTTTATAAGTCAAGTCTTGAAATAAAAAATAGTGAATTTAGAAACTCTATTGCTGAAGATTCGTTAAATATAGTACATTCAGATTTCGTTTTAGAGAATATTAGTATTATAAAAAGTATATCAGATGGATTTGATAGTGATTTCTCTAAGGGTAGTATTAATAATTCCTTTTTTTCAAATATTACTGGTGATGCTGTTGACTTTTCAGGAAGTAGAGTGAGGATTGAAAACTCTACTTTTACTGATATCAAAGATAAAGCTATCTCTTCAGGGGAAGCAAGTAGTTTAACTTTAGTAAATTTATTTATCAATAATATTGGTATTGCTGTAGCTTCAAAGGATGGTAGTATAACAGTGGGTAAGAATATATATATTTCAAATTATATGATGAACGCATTTATGACATATATTAAAAAACCATTTTATGATTTACCAAAATTAGAACTTGAAGAGGTTACAATTGATAAAGAAGAGAATAGATATTTTAGGCAAGAAAATACACATATGAGAATTAATGGATATAAACCAAAAGAAAAAAAGTTAGATGTTAAAAAAATGTATCAAAGTGGGATTATGAAAAAATGAATGAAGAGTATAGATATGAAATAAAGTTTGTATTAAGTGAATATGAATTACTTGAATCATTTCGATTTTTAAAATCTATTAATGCATTTAAACCATATCCTGATAGAGATGTTAATAGTTTATACTTTGATACAATTGACTTTCAATGTGTAAAAGATAATCTTTCAGGAATATCGGATAGGCATAAAGTAAGATTACGATGGTATGATGACATAGATAATAATGTTTTTTTAGAAATAAAGAAAAGAGTAGGACGACTAGGTAGCAAAGATAAATATAGTATAAAAAATTTATCTAAGAGAAAAATTTTAGAATATAATATTGATGAAATTAATAAAAAAGTATTTAATTATTTTCATAAAAATTACCAATTTAATAATTTGTTAAATGAATATTATATACCAATATTATTTGTTAATTATAGGCGTGAATATTATGAAAGTGATATATTTATATCTAATGAACATAAGACTGATAGACTTAGAGTGACTATAGATAAAAAAATTAATTTTCGTAATATATCATTAAACTTTCCAATTAAGCATTATAATGAAGTCATATATAATGAATATATTATGGAGATAAAATTCCCAATATATATGAAAGATGAAGTATCAAGGATTCTTAAATCATTTAGTTTAACGCCTAAAAGACATTCTAAATATTTAACAGGAATGGCAAAGCTAGGTTATGTAACATACATATAAACTTTAATTAGAAAAATATAGTTTTATTAATTAACAAGCTTTTATTGGAGAAAATATGAGAATAGCATTCCTTTCACATCTTGATTTAAACCTCTATTTATTTCGTCTTCCTATTATGAAAAAAATGCTAGAAGAGGGACATACTGTTTATGTGATTTGTCCACGAGGGGATAAGTTTGATTTATTTGCGTTCTATGGAATAGAAGCTATAGAGTATAAGATTCAGCGTTCAAGTTTAAATCCTTTAAAAGAGTTGAAAACGATTTATAATATTTACAGAGCTATTAAAACTTTAAAGTTAGATATATTACATACTTTTACGGCTAAACCAAATATTTATGGAACATTTGCTGGGAAAATGGCTAAAGTTCCAACAATTATTAATTTGGTTGAAGGACTAGGTTCTTTTTATATTGAAAATACATTTAAAAATATAGTTGTACGTATATTGATTGAAAAGCTATATAAGTTAGTTTTTATACTTTCAGATAGGGTTATATTTGTTAATTCTGATGATCCTAAATATTTGGAGAGTAAAGGAATTATCTCTTCCCTTAAAATTAAAATAATAAAAAGTGTTGGGATTGATAGCGATGAGTTTAGTCCTGATAACGTCTCGGAAGAGAAAATAGATACTCTAAAAAAAGAATTAGATATAGAGAATAAGATAGTAGTTCTAATGGTAGCCCGTGCTATTTGGCATAAGGGGGTTGGTGAATTTTATGAAGCTGCTAGATTATTGTCAAAATATGAAAAGGTACAATTTGTTTTAGTTGGTGATACAGATGATGGAAATCCAAGCTCGGTAGATAAAGTATTTTTAAAGAGGGGGTATGTCCTTTGGTTAGGGCATAGAGATGATATCTTAGAACTTACGGGTATGTCGGATATTTATGTTTTACCAAGTTATAGAGAAGGTGTTCCTCGTACTCTATTAGAAGCTGCTTCTATGGCAAAACCAATTGTTACTACTAATACCGTTGGATGTAGAGAAGTAGTTATCGATGGATATAATGGTTTTTTAGTTTCGATTAAAAATAGTCAAGCTTTATCAAATAAAATAGAAATTTTAATAAACGAAACAGATAAACGAAAAGTTATGGGTGAAAATGGTAGAATATTGGTGACTAAAGAGTTTGATGTTAATGAAGTTGTAAAACAGTATGTTGAGTTATATATAGAATTGAAAGAAAAGAGAAAATAATGAAAGAAAATAGTATTTTAGAGCGAAACTTAGGATTGTTATTACTGTTTATAGTTGTAGCATATATATTTAGTATGAGTGTACGAATGTATTGGCCAATACACTTTTCAGATACTTTGTCAATGTACCATAATGGGCAATTAATGATTAATACTAATGATGGGTATCGTTTTGCTTATGGAGCAAGAGATATAATCAATGGAGTAGCACCTCAAGATATTCAGAGAGCTAATACACTAAATATTGGTTTATCTATCGTTACTGCATATATTACTAAGATTACAGCATTTTCTTTAGAGACAATTATTTTGTATTTATCAGCTATTATTTCTTCTTTAATTGTTATTCCTATAATTTTAACTGGTCGTCTCTTGGGTAATACTTCACTTGGGTTTTTAGCAGCACTACTTGGCTCTATTGCATGGAGTTACTATAATCGAACGATGGTTGGTTATTATGATACTGATATGTTTTCTGTATTTTTGATGTTTACTATTTTTTACAGTTTTATGAATATTATTTATCGTAAAAATATTACAAGTATTTTGTTTTCAACATTTCTTGTTCTTATCTATCCTTTCTTCTATTCCCAAGGTTTTTTGATTATTTATGCATTGTTTGTGTTATTCGCTTTGTATATGTTATTTGAATATATGGGTTGGATTAAAACGATTGAAACAGTTAGCTTTAAAGAGAATTCGATATCTCTCTATATTTCTATTATTTTATTAAGTATTTCACTCATGACAATCATTCCATTGGAATGGAGGGTTATATTAATTATAATAGCTTCTATTTTGTTAATTAAATTAGAACTAAAAGAAAATCAACTGATGCTTATATCTATATTAGTATTTATAGCTTTCTTGTTTTTTGGAAATATTTTTTCTGTGATTATTGCTAAAGTATTTTCCTACTCTGATAGAGGATTAGATGCAGGATCTTTGCAATTTTACCAAGTTATACAAACTGTAAGAGAGGCAGGGACTATTCCTTTTGAAACAATGGCAAATCGAATCTCTGGTTCTCAATGGGGAGTTATTCTAAGTCTTATGGGATATATATTATTAGTATTTAGACATAAGCAGTTTATTGTTGCATTACCATTGATTGGAATAGGTCTATTTTCTTTAGTTGGAGGTCTTAGATTTACTGTTTATGCTGTACCTGTGGCGGCACTTTCTTTTGTTTATCTCTCTTTTTTTATTGGAAAGTTACTATTTAAAGAAAATAAAATATTAAATTATACATTTGTAGTAATAGCAACAATCACAATGCTTTACCCTAACATTATGCATGTTGTGAGCTATAAAGTACCTACTGTACTAAATAAAGTTGAAGTTGCTGACTTGGTACAGCTAAGTAAAGTCTCTAAAAGAAAAGATTATACACTTGGATGGTGGGATTACGGATATCCTATAACTTATTATTCTAATACATCAACACTTATTGATGGAGGTAAACATACACATGATAATTATATTATATCTAAATTACTTTTTTCAACTTCTCCTCAACAAGTAGCGAACTTAAGTAAGTTAGCAATTGAAACTTATGTTGATTCAAACTACGCTATGGTAGCTGATACAATCTTTAAAGATAGAAATCCAAAGACTTTATTAAGTTCTTTAAAGAAAGCAGAATATAAATTACCTAAAAAGACACGAGATGTTTATTTATATCTGCCTTTTCGTATGTTAAATATTTTTCCAACTGTTGGAGTTTTTGGTAATCTCAATTTGAAAACTGGAAAAAAAGAAAGAAATATCATTTTTTATCCTACGGTTGCTGTAAAGCAAGATGGTGCTCAAGTTGTCTTTCAAAATGGTATTGTTTTTGACTCTTCAAAAGGAACTATTAAATTGGGTAAAGAAGTACAAAAGGTTTATCGTTTTGATCAAGTTAAGTTAGGAAAGAATGCTGACCCTAAAGTGAAAACATCATTAATGCATTTAGATGGACAGTTGTGTATTGTCAATTTAGAAAGTTATAATAAAATTATTATTATGGATAAAAAAACGTATAATTCTACTTATGTTCAAATGTTTATGTTGGGGAATTATGATAAAAACTTATTTGAATTGGTTGTTTCATCGGCATATAGTAAAATATATAAAGTTAAATAGATTTATTGATGTACATTTATATAATGAAACCATTACTTGATAAAGTACTAGCACTAATTTTAATTATTTTATTTTTTCCACTTATATTAATAACAGCTTTATTAGTTTATATTAAAATAGGAAAACCCATTTTTTTTAAACAACTAAGACCAGGGCTAAAAGAAAAGTTATTTATTATTTATAAGTTTAGAACTATGAGTAATGAGATGGATAAGAATGGAATTTTATTAAGTGATGATAAACGATTAAAAGGTATAGGTAAATTTATTAGAAAAACTAGTTTAGATGAATTGCCTCAACTATTTAATGTACTTAAGGGAGAAATGAGCTTTATAGGTCCTCGACCACTTTTAGTTGAATATTTAGTTCTTTATAATGAAAAGCAAAAGACAAGACATCATACAAAACCTGGTATTTCAGGTTGGGCTCAAGTTAATGGACGTAATGCTATTTCTTGGGAAGAGAAATTCAATTATGATGTTTGGTATGTTGAGAATCAATCCTTTTTATTAGATATGAAAATATTATGGATGACTTTTTTTAAGGTATTAAAAAGAAGTGGAGTTTCATCTGCTACATTTGTGACTATGGAAAAGTTTAAAGGTAGTAAAAATGACAAATAATAGACGATTTGATAATTGGAAGATGCCAAATATAGAGAATGGAGTACCTACAAAATACAATTGGGTTGTTCAGTATAAAGAAAACTTAACGTTAGGTTATAGAACAGATATAGGGGCATTTAGTTATATCAATGCACAATATGGCGTGATTATAGAAGAGTATGTTCAAATAGGTTCTCATTGCTCGATTTATTCTGTCTCAACTATCGATAATAAACAAGGTGAAATATATTTGAAAAAAAATTCTAGAATAGGAAGTCATTCTACTATTTTACCTAATGTAATAATTGGAGAAAATTCTATTGTGGGAGCGCATAGTTTAGTAATAGAAAACATTCCAGATAATGTAGTGGCTTATGGAGTTCCTGCTAAAGTAATAAAGAGTTTAGATGAATAGATTATTTCTCTCTCCTCCTCACATGAGTGGAAAAGAACAAAAATATATTGCTGAAGTATTTACGAGTAATTACATCGCACCTCTTGGGGCATTTGTAAATAAGTTTGAGGACTCTATTAAAAGTTATACGGGTAGTTCAAACGCATTGGCGCTATCTTCTGCTACTGCTGGTTTACATTTAGCATTACGCATTTTGGGTATTGGGAAAAATGATATTGTTTTGGCTTCTACTTTTACTTTTATTGGTTCTGTTTCTGCTATTTTATATCAAAATGCTACACCCGTTTTCATTGATTCTGATGAGAGTTGGAATCTTAGTCCATCATTGTTAAAGAAAGCGATAGCAGAATTACCCCAAAAACCTAAAGCATTAATTCTTACCCATCTTTATGGGCAAGTGTCTAAATTGGATGAAATTGTGGCTATTTGTAAAGAAGAGGGGATTTATCTTATTGAAGATGCTGCTGAGTCTTTGGGTGCTTCCTATAAGGGAAAACAAAGTGGAACATTTGGAGATATGGGGGTTTACTCTTTTAATGGCAATAAAATTTTAACTACTTCTGGTGGGGGAATGTTGGTGAGTGAGAATGAGGAGTGGATAGAGAAAGCTAAGTTTTTATCAACTCAGGCTAAAGAGAACTTCTTGCATTATGAACATAAAGAGTATGGTTATAATTATCGTATGTCCAATGTTTTGGCAGCTATTGGTGTGGCACAGATGGAAGTATTAGATGAAAGGGTTCAGCGAAAACGAGAGATTTTTGAGTTTTATAAACAAGAACTAGGAAATATAGAAGAAATTTCTTTTATGTCTGAAGTTGAAAATACTTATGGAAATCGTTGGCTTACAACGTTAGTTTTTAAAAAGACTAATCCTTTAAAAGTAATTAAAGCACTTGAAAATATAAATGCTGAAAGTAGACCTTTATGGAAGCCAATGCATATGCAACCTCTTTTTAAAGACTGTGAGGCTTTTATTGATGGTAGAAGTGAATCACTTTTTAATCAGGGGATATGTTTACCTTCTCCTACGAGTAGTAGTAACCAAGAGCTAATGCGTGTAGTTGAGGTGATTAAAGAAGTATGTCAGTAAATCAATTATTTCAACCTACTCAACTTAAAAGAGTTTTCTTTTTTATACTGTTTGATATTTTAATCTCCATTGTAACCATACTATTAGCCTATCTTCTACGATTTAATTTTGATATACCTATAGATTTTTTAGAGAGTATGTTTAAGATGATGTTGCTATTTATTCCTTTAAAAATTATTGTTTTTTTCTTCTTTAAAATTTATTTTATTGCATGGCGTTTTTTTGGACTGTCTGAATATCAACGTATTATGATGGCACATTTTATTGCTTATATGACCTTTACACTTATATTTTTTCTATGGTCTGATTACTTTAGTCCTTTTCCTCGTTCTGTGATTATTATTGACCTTTTTTTATCTATTTTCTTTATCAGTTTTTTAAGAATTTCAAAAAGACTCTATGTTGAAAATTCAAAACCAATTTATCAAGGGAAGATGCTTATTTTAGGTACAAATGAGAGTGCAACATATATTATAAAGAGTGCCTTAAGGGGTGAAATCCCATATCATCCTATGGCTTTAATATCTGATGATAAGAATACTGTTGGTACCTATTTCTCAAATGTTAAAGTTTATGATCAATTATCTATTGATAGTGTTATAGAAAAGCTTGCAATTGATACAGTAGTCATTGCTGAAAAGTTAGAACAAAAAGAGCTTGATACCCTTTTTACCAAACTAAATGAACTTGGTATTGATGAAATAAAGATTGTACAATTTTTTCAAGACGATAAACCAGCGTTGGCTGACCTCTCTATAGAAGATCTTCTGGCACGTAAACCCAAAGATTTGGATCTTGTTAGCATTGCTAATTTTATAGTAGGTAAAGTAGTGATGATAACAGGAGCAGGGGGAAGTATTGGGAGTGAACTTTGTCGACAAGTGAAACTGTTTGGAGCCAAACAGATGATACTAGTCGACCATTCTGAATTTAACCTCTATCAGATTCTTGAAGAATTGAATGACATTCATGTGATACCTGTGATGCAGAGTGTACGGCATAGAGAGAGTTTAGAAGCGATATTCAAGCAGTATCGACCTGAGATTGTTATTCATGCAGCAGCTTATAAACATGTGCCTCTTTGTGAATCAAATATTTATGAAGCGATTCAAAACAATATTTTTGGTACAAAAAATGTGATTGACTTGTCTATTGAGTATGGGGTGAGAAAACTGGTTTTAATCTCTACTGATAAAGCAGTACGTCCTACTAATGTGATGGGTACAACCAAACGAGTTTGTGAACTTTATGCTTCGGCAGTTCCTTCACAGAACACTGAGATTGTGGCTGTACGTTTTGGTAATGTACTTGGATCTTCGGGTTCAGTTATTCCTAAATTTCAATCACAAATTGAAAAAGGTGAAGCCATTACCGTCACGCATCCTGATATTACTCGATACTTTATGCTTATTCCTGAGGCCTGTCAGTTAGTTTTACAAGCAGGGTCGATTGCTAAGGGTGGGGAACTTTTTATTTTAGATATGGGTGAACCCATTAAAATTGTTGATTTAGCAAAAAAGATGATAGAACTTTCAGGGCGAGATGATATAGAAATAGAGTTTACAGGATTAAGAGCTGGTGAGAAACTTTATGAAGAATTATTGATTAATCAGGCTGATTTAAAAACAGAATATGATTCTATTTTAGTTTCACAAGATAAGGTAGTTGACTATGATATACTTTCTAAACAAATTGATGCATTAAAGTATGGAAATGAGCTAGAAATGCTTAAGTTAATTGTTCCCGAATTTAAACATAATATAGTAATAGGAAAGTAAATGAATATTTTAAAGCGTGCAAAAGAGGTTTTTAAAATAGAAGCTGAGGCAATTACTAGTTTAGCTGTAAATTTAGATACTACTTTTGAAAAAGCAGTTCAAGAAATTTTGTGTTGTAAGGGAAAGTTGATAATCTCAGGTATGGGGAAGTCAGGAATTATAGGTAAAAAAATCGCTGCTACCATGGCAAGTACTGGGACACCATCTTTTTTTCTACATCCTGGAGAAGCGTACCATGGTGACTTAGGGATGATAGAACCTGATGATATGGTACTTCTTATTTCAAATTCTGGTGAGACGGATGAAGTATTACGTTTGATTCCTTTTCTAAAAGAAAGAGGAAACAAGAGTGTTGCGATGAGTGGTAATCCTTCTTCGACATTGGCTAAAAATACAGATTATCATTTGAATGTTTCTGTTGAAAAAGAGGCTTGCCCTTTACAATTAGCACCCACTTCTTCAACGACAGCAACATTGGTAATGGGTGATGCCTTGGCAGTTACTTTGATGGAAGAAAGAAACTTTAAAGACACAGACTTCGCACAGTTCCATCCCGGAGGTTCTTTAGGTAGACGACTACTAACAAGAGTTTCAGATGTAATGAAAAAAGAAAATTTGCCTTTGGTAGAGTTAGATTCAAGTATTCAAACTATAATTCAAGAAATATCTTCGGGAAGATTGGGTTTAGTTGTTGTTATGAATAATAATGAAATTGAAGGTATTGTGACCGATGGAGATATTCGTCGTGCGATGGAAACTTCGCAAGATGATTTTTTTCAGTTAAAAGCTCATGATTTGATGACAAGGAGTCCACGGACTATTGAAAGTCAAACTAAGCTAACCATGGCACAAAAGCTAATGACTGAAGTGAAAGTGAATTCTTTATTGGTTACAGAAGAAGAAGTTTTAGTTGGTATTGTACAAATTTATGACATAGGAGTTTAGATGGTAAGAATTAAAATTCAATACAGGGAGGCACTAAATGCCGAGTCGTAAAGTTTTAGTAACAGGTGGTGCTGGATATATTGGAAGTCATACGGTTGTCTTATTAATTGAGGCAGGGTATGAAGTAGTTGTTTTTGATAATTTTTGTAATGCATCAATAGAGAGTATTCGACGGGTAGAAAAAATTGTTAATCAAGAGATAGAAGTTGTAGAAGGTGATATCCGAAATAGAGATGACTTAAGGTCTGTTTTTGAGCAACACACAATAGAAGCTGTGATTCATTTTGCTGGACTTAAAGCTGTGGGTGAATCAGTTGAACTACCTTTGAAATATTATGATAATAATGTTAATGGTTCAGCTGTTCTTTGTGAAGTAATGGCAGAATATAATTGTAAATCTATTATATTTTCTTCATCTGCAACAGTTTATGGGGATCCTCATACTACCCCTATTTTAGAAAACTTCCCTCTTTCTGCTACCAATCCCTATGGACGTTCTAAACTGATGGTAGAAGAGATTTTACGAGATGTTTATGTTTCAGATAATGAGTGGAAGATAGTCTTATTACGTTATTTTAATCCTGTAGGGGCACATGCTTCTGGAACTATTGGAGAGGATCCAAATGGTATCCCCAATAATTTGATGCCATTTATTGCTCAAACAGCTGTAGGTAAGAGAGAGTATCTATCTGTTTTTGGTGATGATTATGATACTAAAGATGGAACAGGTGTTAGAGACTATATTCATGTTGTTGACTTAGCCAGAGGACATGTTAATGCGTTAGATCGTATTAAAAATTTTTCTGAAGTAATGACCATTAATCTTGGAACTGGGAATGGTTATTCTGTGTTAGAGATGGTAACAGCATTTGAAAAAGCATCAGGAAAAGAAGTACCATACCGAATTGCTTCAAGAAGAGCAGGGGACATAGCTACATGTTTTGCAGATCCTTCTTATGCAAAAGAGGTTTTAGATTGGGAAGCTAAGCTTGGTATTGAAGAGATGTGTGCAGATGGTTGGCAATGGCAAAGTAATAATCCATCAGGATTTAGATAAACTCTTATATTAATATTAGTTTTAATAATAAATTATAGTTAGGAGTTAAGTTAAGATGAAAATAGCAATAGCAGGAACAGGGTATGTTGGGCTTTCAAATGGAGTTCTTCTTGCACAAAATAATGAAGTGGTTGCCTTAGATATTATTCCTGAAAAAGTTGAAATGATTAATAATAAAGTTTCACCTATTGAAGATAAAGAAATAAATGAATATTTACAAAATAAAGATTTAAATTTTAAAGCAACATTAGATAAAGAAGAAGCATATAAGGATGCTGAGTATATTATTATTTCTACCCCTACAGATTATGACCCTGAGACGAATTATTTTAATACGAGATTAGTTGAAATAGTCATAAAAGATGTTTTAGAAATTAATCCAGAAGCAACCATGATTATTAAATCAACAGTTCCTGTAGGATATACAAAATCTGTAAATGAGATGTTTAAGACAACAAATATTATTTTTTCACCAGAGTTCTTAAGAGAAGGCTCTGCCTTATATGATAATTTACATCCAAGTAGAATTATTGTTGGAGAAAAAAGTGAACGAGCACAAAAGTTTGCAGATCTTTTAGCTGAAGGTGCATTAAAAGAAAATATAGATATTTTACTTACAAACTCTACAGAAGCAGAAGCTGTAAAGCTTTTTTCAAATACTTATTTGGCAATGAGAGTGGCTTACTTTAATGAGTTAGACTCTTATGCTCAGTCACATGGCTTGGATTCAAAACAAATTATTGAAGGTGTTGGATTGGATCCAAGAATTGGAAATCATTATAATAATCCATCTTTTGGTTATGGTGGGTACTGTCTACCAAAAGATACTAAGCAATTGAGAGCAAACTATCAAGATGTTCCTTCTAATATTATTGGGGCTATTGTAGATTCTAACTCAACACGAAAAGATTTTATTGCTGACAGTGTGATTGCTAAAAATCCTTCTATTGTTGGTATTTATCGTTTGGTTATGAAAAGTGGATCTGATAACTTTAGAGCTTCTGCTATTCAGGGAATTATGAAAAGAATCAAGGCTAAGGGGATTGAAGTTATTATTTATGAACCTGCTATGGATGAAGAAGAATTCTTTAAATCAAAAGTTATTAAAGATTTAGTGGAATTTAAAAACAAGAGTGATGTAATCATTGCCAATAGGTTTGAAGAAATTTTAGAAGACGTAAAAGAAAAAGTATATACCAGAGATATATTTAACAGTGATAGTTAGGAAATAAATATGAAGATATTAGTAACAGGTACAGCAGGATTTATAGGTTATCATTTAGCAAAGAAATTACTTGAACATGGTGATGAAGTTCTTGGACTAGATAATATTAATGATTATTATGATGTTAATTTAAAATATGCACGTTTAAATGAATTAGGTATAGATAGAGATGAACTTGAAGAAAACAAAATAGTTAGCTCAAGTATTTACCCGAAACATAAGTTTATAAAAGCGAATCTTGAAGATGCTGAGACAATGAATAAGTTGTTTGAAGCTGAAAAGTTTGATGCAGTTTGCAATCTGGCAGCACAAGCTGGAGTTAGATACTCCATTGAAAACCCTCATGCTTATATACAGTCAAATGTTGTAGGTTTTATGAATGTACTGGAAGCATGTAGAAACTACGATGTTAAGAATCTTTCTTATGCATCAAGTTCTTCAGTATATGGCTTAAATAAATCTCAACCGTTTAAAACAACAGACAAAACAGATACACCCGTAAGCCTTTATGCTGCTACTAAAAAGTCGAATGAACTGATGGCGCATACTTATAGTCACTTATATAATATTCAGACAACAGGACTAAGGTTTTTTACAGTCTATGGACCATGGGGAAGACCAGACATGGCTCCAATGTTGTTTGCTGATGCGATTACCAGTGATAGAGCTATTAATGTATTTAACCATGGAAAAATGAGCAGAGACTTTACTTATATTGATGATATTGTAGATGGTATTGTGAAAGTGATTGATAACCCTTCAAATTATAATGTTTATAATATTGGAAACAATGCTCCACTAAGTTTAATGGAGTTTATAGAGACATTAGAAAATGCTCTTGGAAAAAAGGCAGAAAAAAACTATATGCCCATGCAAGATGGTGATGTAGTTTCTACTTATGCTGATGTTTCTGGATTGATTGATGACTTTGGCTATAAGCCTGATACTCAATTGGTTGATGGAATAAGGGAGTTTGTTAAGTGGTACAATCAGTTTTATGGTATAATAAAATAAAAAATTGATAATTAATTTAGAGAAGTGGAGTATTATTTATTCTATGTTAAATAGTAAAAATATAGGACTATTATCTTGATAAGTAAAATAGTTATGATGTTTATAATTTTAAGTACTTTTCTTTTCCCTCTTTCAAAAACTGATAAGATTATTCGTGCTTCTTTGTATCCTTATACTATTAAAGGTATTACTTACTACCCCCATAAAGTAGATGTTGGAGAAAAAAAAGAGGTGTTAGCTTCTTGGTATGGTGAGTATTTTCATGGCAGAAAAACAGCGATGGGAGATATATATAATATGTATGCATATACTGCAGCACATAAAACATACCCTCTAGGAACAACACTTTTAGTGACTAATCCTGTTAATAATAAGTCGTTAAAAGTGAAAATTAATGACAGAGGACCATTTTGGAATGATAGAGGCTTAGATTTATCTATGGGTGCAGCAGAATATTTGGATACTAAGCAAAAGGGTGTAGCAAAAGTCATAATTGAAGTTTTATCTGTGCCAACTATTACAGGCTTTAATATGCCTCTAAAAAGGAAGCAACCGTTAAAGCCTGTATATAATGTTGGACATAGTGCGACAAGTTATGCAACTATTACTGAAAATAGCAATAAGGCTTTATTTGAAATAGGTATATTTCATAAGAAAACAGAAGCAAAAAAATATCTTAAGAAGTTAAATAAGCATTTCCCAAAAGCTTATATCTTAAAAGATGAATTTAATTATAAAGTTAAATTTTTTCTTTCTTCAAATGAAGATTTAGCAATAAAAAAGTTAAAAAACTTGAAGAAAAAAGGTCTAATTACAGGCTATGGAGTTTGTTGGAGTTATGATTGATATTTTATTTGACTATATTGTAATCAAATTGGTATAATTATTTTAAAAATAAGAGAGAATTAAATGAAAAAAAGAAGTGCTTTTAAAATATTTTTAGCTGTTCAAAATGCACTTTTTTTACGAGAATTAGCTATGCGTTTTTCATCTGGAAGAATGGGACTTTTTTGGACTTTTTTTGAACCTTTTTTTCAGATTATGGTTTTTGTTGTTATTAAAATCCTTTTTTTTAGTACAGGTGAGAATAACTTTGATTTTGCAGTTTTTTTAGCTTTAAACTTTACAGCATTTAATATGTTTAAGCATATAGTTATGAAAAGTGTTAAAGCTTTTAAAGCGAATAAAGCACTTTTTATTTATAAGCAAGTGAAACCTATTGATACAATAATAGCCCGAACATTAGTTGAAGTATTTATTACAGCGATTATAATTGTAATTTTTCTTTTTTTAGGGTTTTATTTTGAATACGATATGGAGGTGAAAGATTTAACGATGGTTACTTTTGGATTTATTTACTTTATAATTTTTTCTTTTTCTTTTGCTCTTCTTCTTGCAGTACTAAATACTTTTATAGAGAGTATTGGTAAACTTGTGGGGTTTTTGTTAACAGCTTTGATGTTTGCATCAGCAGTATTTTATAATCTGGCTTTTTTACCTTTAGAAATACAATCAATATTATTATATAATCCTGTAACTCACTTTATGGAGATGATACATGGCTCTTATTTTTATGGATTAGATGATTCGTTAGTATCATATGGGTATATATTCTTTTGGACTTTATCTTTACTTTTCATTGGATTGTGGCTTTATGTTAAACTTGAAAAGAGAATCCTTACTGTATGATTAAGCTTAAAAATGTTTCTAAATACTTTAAGACAAAGAGTGGAAGAAAATATATATTAAAAGACATGTCAATAGAAATACCTCCCCATACTAATATTGGTATTTTAGGGAGAAATGGTACAGGAAAATCAACTATCATGAGAATGTTAGGACAAATTGATTTTCCAAATTCAGGGACAATTACCTCAAATCAAAGTTTCTCTTGGCCTTTAGGACTTGGTGGTGGCTTTGTAGGAAATATGTCTGGTAGAGCTAATGTCAAATTTGTTAGTAGACTTTATGGAAAGTCATCTATTGAAATAGAGTCTATTATTGACTTTGTAAAAGAATTTTCAGAATTAAAAGATTACTTTGATATGCCTATTAAAACTTATTCATCTGGGATGAAGTCTCGATTAAGTTTTGGCTTAAGTTTATCTTTTGATTTTGATTATATGTTGATTGATGAAACATTGTCTGTTGGAGATGCAAAATTTAGAAAGAAATCTAAAGAAGCATTATTAAAAAAAATTGAGACATGTAATGTTCTTTTAGTTAGTCATGATTTAAATACTTTAAAAGAAATATGTGATGCAGGAATTGTAGTTAATAATGGGAAAATAGAATATTTTGATAATATTGATGATGCTATTATTAAGTATGGAATAATAAATAAATGAGAGGTCGTATGAAGTTTTTTTTTAAATTATTTATATTGAGTTTTGTAATATTTTATAGTGGTTGTAGTTTATCTACAGGGGGAAATAGTATTAAAAATAGTGAAAAGTTTTCCTGTAATGAAAAAGCAAAACCTAAAAGTTTACAACTTTTGGAACAACAATATCGATGTCAAAGAGAAGAGTAGGATATTAGATGAATATTTTAAAGTATGTTATTAAACTATTATTTCTTGGATTATTTGTTCTGAGTATCTATTATATTTTTTTTATTGAAACTGAGAAATATGAATCTCAGAGTATTGTAATGATAAAAGATTTATCAGAAGAGCAAAGTTCTTCAGCATTGGGTTCACTACTAATGGCTGGCACAAGCTCTGAATCGATGACAGATGCGATGCTTTTAGAAGTTTATGTAAAGTCATCTGATATGTTTGAAATATTAGATAAAGAATTTAATTTCACTGAATATTATTCTGGAGATGATATAGATATTTTTAGTAGATTATCAGATTCAATAGCACTACCTTTTTATTCAGAAACTTATGAAAACTTACTGCTTAAATATACTAATGATTTATCGGTAGTATATAACGAGCCTTCCAATACAATTAAAATTAGCTTTGCGCATGCTAATGCTCAAATCTCTAAAAATATTGTTGAGAAGATAACAGAATATAGTGCTGAAATATTAAATCAATTTGAAAAAGAAAATACGGAAGTTGCTTTATCTTTCCTAGAAAAATTAGAGCGAAAAAAACATGCTTTATTTATAAGTTCTTTAGAAACATTATTGGTTTATCAAAATAAACACAATACGATTGACCCTACGATTGATATAAAGTCTAAAAGTACAATACTTGGTGGATTGGAAAGTGAACTTATTCAAAAGAATGTTGAATATAATAGTAAGTCTCAGTATTTGAATAAATCAACGGCAGAGATGAAACTTTTAGAAAGAAATATTTCGTATATTCAAAAAAGTATTAAAGAGATAAGACGTAAGATAGCAGGAGGGGATGGAAAGGCTAAGTTAAATGTTAGCTTATCTGATTTTTCTCTTTTAAAGAGTAAACTTGAATTTGATAAAGAAGTTTACATGCAGACATTAATCAAATTAGAAGAAACCAAAGTTTTAGTTAACCAAAATAGAAAAAATCTTATAGTTGTTAGTCATCCACGTATTGCTGATAGTTATATTTATCCAAACAAGATAAAAGATAGTGTATCTGTATTAATTGTATTATCATTTATATATGGGATACTTTCACTTATTATTGTCATAATAAAAGACCATAAGGATTAATTGTGAATAAAGGACAATTGTTATTACTAATATTATTGTTAAATCAAATACTTTTCGCTGTAGATGTAGATTTGAAGAAAATGGATCACGAACAAAGTAAATTAGAGAATACAACAAAAATGTATTTTGGTGAGCAAATATTTCAAGGTAATTTTAAAGATAATCAACAGCTTCGTTATAATCCAAACTATTTAATTAATGTGGGGGATGTAATCTCCTTGAAACTATGGGGTGCATATGAGTTTACTTCAGAACTTACAGTAGATAAACAAGGAAATATATTTGTTCCTAAAGTAGGAGATGTACATCTTTTAGGATTATCTAATAATAAATTAAAAGATAAGATTAGGAGTTCATTAAAAAGAGTTTTTAATAACGATGTTTATGTCTATGCTGACTTGAAACAATATCAACCCATTTCAGTTTTTATTTCTGGATCAGTTAATAAAGTTGGATTATATAATGGGCTTTCTACTGATTCTATTTTACAGTTTATTGATAAGGCTGGGGGTATAGTTAGGGGACAAGGTAGTTATCGGAATATTACAATATTACGAGATAAGAATCCTATTAAACACATTGATTTATATCAGTTCTTGATAGATGGTAAAATTGATACTTTTCAATTTAGAAATGGAGATGTTGTTTTAGTTAATCCTATTGAAAATTTTATTGAAGTAGATGGAGATGTTAATCGTCCGTATATTTTTGAATTTTTAGGAAGTGAAGTTAGTGTTAAAGAGGTAATGTATTTTATTATGCCTAAGCCAACAGCTAATCAATTTATGTTAACAAAGTGGAATGAAAATAGAGAAGTGACAAGTAGCCATTCATTTAGTGAATCAGCTAATATCTTTGTTAAAAATGGTATGAAATTAAAATTCTTTTCAGAGTACTATGTTAATAATATTGAAGTAAAAGTTGAGGGAGAACATCAGGGTGTTAAGAAAATAATATTAAAAAAAGGAACAACCCTTTATGATGTATTAGCACAGACTAAATTTACACCTCTTTCCGATATTAAAAATGCACAGCTTTATAGGAAGAGTGTGGCTAATACACAAAAGCAATTGATTGAAGTAATGTTAAAAGATTTAGAAGCAAGAGCTTTTACATCAGATTCTTCAACAGTTGAAGAGGCAGACATTCGTAATAAAGAATCTGAAATGATTTTAAAATTTGTTGAGAGAGTTCGTAAAGTACACCCTTTAGGTCAAGTTGTAATCAATAATGAAGATGATTTAGATGAAATTTATCTTGAAGAAGGGGATCATGTTGTTATTCCTAAACGTTCAAATATTGTCATTGTTCAAGGTGAAGTAAATATACCTAATGCTTTAGCTTATAGAAAAGCATATGAAATTGAAGATTATATTAATGTATGTGGTGGCTATGGTGAAAGAGCAAATAAGGACAAAATATTATTAATTAAAACTAATGGGGAGGTCTTCCAATATCAATCTGAGAGTTTTTTTGGTAGTAGTAGCTCCTTAAAGGTTGAGGCTGGAGATTCTATTTTAGTTTTAGGAAAAACAGACAGTAAAAATATTTTAATTGCGTCAAGTATTACGAAAGTTTTATATCAAGTTGCTGTAGGTGCAGCTGTTGTACTCAGAGCATTTTAACAGTTACTTATGTTATAATACTTGTAAAATCGATAAGGAAAATTTAGTATTATGAAAATTCATTTAAGTATGGGGTTACTGTTGATACCCCTTCTATTTTTATCATGTTCAGAAGAAACAAATAAAGACAAAAAGGATGAGGTTATTATGACTAAACAGAGTAGTGAAAAGCAAATTGAAATTAAAACAATGATTGAGGTTGCGTATTATGGTAAACCTGAACTTATTCAGCGTTATCTGGATCATAATCAGACAATAAATCAGTTAGATACAAGGTCTAATTCAACACCACTTTACTTTGCAATTCAAGCGAATCAAATAGCCACGATACAGCCTTTTATTGAGCATGGTGCAAATATTGAGCATCAAAATATTTTAGGACAGACTCCTTTACATGCAGCTGTTGCACAGGGAAAAGGTCAAATTGTTGATATTTTGTTAAAAAATAATGCAAATATAGAAGCAGAAGACAATAATGGGCTTACCCCTTTAATTTATGCTATTGAGAATGCTAAAGATAGTATTGTACAGAAACTTGTTGAAAAAGGTGCAAAGTTAAATACTTCTAATAAATTTAAAGTAACACCTCTTCATCTTGCAATTCAACATAAAAATATTAAAATTTTAGATTTTCTCTTAACTCAAAAACTTGATTTAAATTATCAAACAGTTGATGGTTATAGCCCTTTACATTATGCTGTTATTGCTAACAGTTTTAAAGCTGTTGAACGTTTAGTGAAAAAAGGTGTAAATCTTGATTTAAAAGATAAAGATGGAAGTACAGCATTAAATATAGCAGCAATGAAAAATTATATTAAGATTGTAAAGTTTTTAGTGCTTAGTGGGGCTGATAAGGCAATCGCTGACAATAAAGGGATTAGCCCTGTTAGTTTTGCCCAAAAAAGTTGGTCTCAAGGATTAAAAAAGGTTTTATTAGATGAAAAAAAATAATTTTAAAAAAGCATTTACTATTATTGAATTAATGGTTGTTATAACAATTATTGGAATTCTAGCATCTTTAGTTGCTCCTAAGTTTATGGGTAAACTTGAAAGTGCTAAGATTAAAACAACTAAGGCTCAACTTGAGATGTTCTCAACTGCATTAGATAGCTTTAATTTAGATACAGGACGCTACCCTACTGAGAGTGAAGGCTTAAGTGTTTTATGGATAAGAAATAAAGATATCAAAGGTTATGATGGTCCTTATCTTCCTAAAGCTGTTGATGCTGATGCTTGGGGAAATGCTTATGTTTATAAACAAACATCAGATCATCATGCTTTCGATATTCTTTCTTATGGTAAAGATGGGAAAGAAGGTGGAGACGCTAAAGATGCTGATATATCACTTTGGGAAAATTGATTGGAAGAATTATTTCTTACGAAAGGTTATTGTACAAAAGAAGATTTAGAAAAAGTAGCTGTTGTACAACAAGAGTATTTAGGGCGTACGGGGAGTATGCTTCTTAATTGGGGTATTATTACAGAAGAGCAGCTTCTAAATGTTTATAGTGAATATTTTGAGATTCTATTATTTGACAAAAAAAAGTATAGCGTTGGTGAAAAAGTTTTAACAACAATAACCAATGAGTTTTGGATAAAACATCATCTTTTCCCTATTAAAAAAGATAATAATATCCTATATGTAATTAGTGATAGTCCCTATAATACTAAGGTATTTTCATTTCTTGAGCAAGAATTAGGTCTTGAGATAGAACTTTTTTTGGCAGAAAGCTCTACATTAGATGAGTTTCAAGTTTTATATGAAGTAATTGATGATGCTTTAGGTCTTGAATATGATGATGAGATAGATAAGTTAAAAGAACTGGCTTCAGAAGCACCAATTATTCAAAAAGTAAACGCTATTTTTACTAAAGCAGTAAATATGCGTGTATCAGATATTCATTATGAATCATTTAAAAATGGAATGCATATACGTTTTAGAGTAGATGGAAAATTACAACTTATTGAACGTATATCAGCATTACAAAAAGCATCAATCATTGCACGTCTAAAACTTCTCTCTTCCATGAATATTGCTGAAAATAGGCTACCACAAGATGGTAGAATTTCTATTAAAGTTGCAGGGAAAAGTATTGATATTAGGGCATCTTCTATTCCTACCGGAGATGGGGAAAGTTTTGTTTTACGTTTGTTAGGAAAACAAGCTGTTACTTATTCGTTAGGGTACTTAGACTTCTTTGATGATCATATTGAATTACTTAGAAAAATTGTTAAAACACCTCATGGTATTTTTTTAACAACAGGACCAACAGGGTCAGGTAAAACGACTACACTTTATTCTATTTTAAATGAACTTAACAATGAAGACACAAAAGTTATTACGGTAGAAGATCCAGTGGAGTATGAATTAGATGGAATTAGTCAAATTCAGGTTAAAAGTGAAATTGACTTTACCTTCGCAAATGCATTACGTTCTATTTTACGACAAGATCCAGATGTCATTATGATTGGAGAAATCAGAGATGAAGAAACTGCAAGAATTGCTATTCAATCAGCACTAACAGGGCACTTAGTACTTTCTACATTACATACGAACTCAGCACTGGGAGCAGTTTCACGACTATTAGATATTGGGATGGAAATGTTTTTACTAAACTCTTCTATCAATGCTGTGATGGCACAGCGTTTAGTTCGAAAGCTTTGTCCAGCCTGTAAAGTGAAGTCAGAACTTTCAGCTGAAGCACGTGAAGGGTTAAAAATTGATCAGCTTTTAGAGCGTTATCCTATGGAGAAGATTAGTCCATTTGAAGCTAAAGGTTGTGAAGAGTGTAATTTTACGGGTTATAAAGGAAGGTTACCTGTCGCTGAGATAATTCCTTTTGATAATAAACTAAAAGTTGAATTTGAGAAAAATGAAAACTTTACAGATATTGGTAAGTTAGGGTATCGCTCATTACAAGAAGATGCTACGCTTAAGTATTTATCTGGATTAACTTCCTTACAAGAACTGAGTACCCTTTAATGAAAAGGATTACTTATCAATCTTCTGATGCTATGGGTAATATGGTTCAAAGAGTGTTTATTGGAGAGAATGAAGAATTTCAACGTTATATTGAACAGAATAATCTTTATATTTATTCTATTAAAGAAGAAACTGTAAAAATCGAAAAGGGAAAGTTTAAGCATAAAGATTTTAGAGATTTTTTGGAAGAGTTTTTGTATTTGAGTAAATCAGGAATGCCAATAGATCAATCTTTGAAAAATCTTCATAAAGTATCATCAAAAGTAGAAACGAAGTTCTTTATTGATCGTATTCTAGCTGGAATTAAAGATGGAACTTCTTTTTCTTTATCTTTAGAAAAAGCATTTTCAGAAGTGAATTACAAGGCTGACTCTTTAGTGAAATCTCTAATTGCTATTGGAGAAGAGATTGGAGAATTAGATCAAAGTATCGAAAGAGCTTTGGAACATATGAAATATCAAGAAGAAATCACTTCTCAAATTTCTCAAGCTATTCGATATCCAATTTTTTTATTGGGCATGAGTGTGACTATGGTATTTTTTGTGTTTTGGTTTGTTGTCCCCAAGTTTTCAGCAATGTTTACACCTGAAGAGTTTGAACGTTTACCTTCTTTGTCTTACGCTATTTTAAGCGTGGGAAAAAGTTTAGATGGGAACATGGGATTTGTTTTGTTAGGCTTTCTTTCACTTGTTGGATTAGTATGGTTTTCAATAAAGAAAAATAAACATTTTTGGTTTGGACTTGTTTCTAGGATAGACTTCTTTAACCAGTTAATGCTGAAAATCGAGCTTTCTTATATTTTTAGGTCTTTGGGTGTAATGCTTGAAGGAGGATTGAAAATTGATAAAGCACTTGCTCGTGTCATTCCTCTTATTAATCATTATGAATTAAAAAATCTTTTTACAATAGCCCGTGATGAAATACGTAAAGGGGAGAAGTTAAGTAATATCTTTTTTGACAGTGATGTGATTGCGCCTAATATTGCTTCTTTAATATCTGTTGGTGAAAACTCTGCTAATTTAGAAAAAATATTTCTTTCCGTTGGAGACAAATTAGGTAAAGAATTCAATGTTCATGTAAAGAAAATTTTATCTCTTTTAGAACCACTAATTATTATATTTGTAGGTATGGTTATTGCTGTAATTGTAGTTTCAATTATGTTAGCTGTTGTGAGTTTAACTGACTTAACCGAAATGTAAAGATTGTGAAAAAAGCATTTACACTCATTGAACTGTTAGTTGTATTAGCTTTGGTGAGCTTATTGATTTCTCTTGTTGGTCCATCAGGTAAAAAAATGTATGAAAAATTTTCAAAAAGAATGGCTAAAATAGAGGAGACAGGTCAAATACATGACCAAAGGTTTAAAGCTTTTTTAAAAGATGAAGACTTTAAAGAGGAAAATAAAAGTGAATAAAAGACATAAAGCATTTACAATTATTGAGATTTTGATTGCGATGCTTATATTGTTTACTGCAATTGCTTTTTCTAATATTGCTATTAAAGCTTTTAATAACTATCAAAGACAGTCAGTACGCTATCAAGATTTGTATATAACAGCATTAAGTTTAAAAGAAAAAATGAATTTTCTTACTCAGTTTAATGCTTTGAAGTATAGTGGAAATTTAAATGGCATAGAATATACCATTAATATTTTAGAGCTAACGAGGCAAAAAAATTATGAGATAGGTGCTGATGGAATTGGTAGAAATAATGGTGACTTTTTAATAACCCTATATGAGCTAGAAATGATTCTTATAAAAGATTCTAGAGAAAAATCTTATAAGTTCTTGCTGACAAAACAAAAGAGAATTCGATGAAAAAAAATAGATTAGGCTTTACATTAGTTGAACTATTAGTGACGATTGTACTTTTTTCTTTATTATTAGCAACAGCATTATACTCATTTCGTTTTATTTCTATTAATATGCGTAATATTAATAATACAAACCCTCAAGATGCTATGAATTTTAATTTACTAAAAGATGTTTTTTCTTCAACTTTTTATTATATTGATACAGATAATAAAAAACTAGAAGGTAGAGAACGTTATTTTTATTATTTTAATGGCACTAAAGACTCTTGTCGCTTTGTTTCCAACAGCTCTTTATTTTTTGATGAATTAGTAGTGGTTCAGCTTTCATTGAAAGATGCTAAACTAATTTATGAAGAAGGTAGGATTTTTCAGAAAAATATTAATTATCAAGACTTAGAGAACATTCAGTTGACAGAAAGAATTACAATTTTAAAAAATCTAGAAATGCTTAATTTTAAATATAAGACTCATAAGGGTATAAAGTCTGAGATTTTTAAAGAGATACCTAGGGGAGTAGAGATTAATTTTAAAGGTAAGGTTAAAGAATATAATTACATATTCTCAGTCAAGTCAAGAAATATAACACAGCTAGAGAGTTTAATTAGAGATTATGATTTAAGTAGAAGCAGTTTGGGTGGACAGTAATGAAAAAGGGATTTGCACTGGCTTTAACACTTTGGATTGTTGCTATTATGAGCTTGGTAACTGCATTGTATTTGAGCTATGGTAAAAAGACAGTGCATAAGACGATTGCTTTAGAAAAAAAACTACAAGCTATTTTAGAAGTTGAATCGACAGTTGAACTTGTTAAGTTCTATGGAATGACAGGTAAAATAGAATCAACCAATATAAGTAATAATAATTTAAAGAAAGTAAGAGCAAGTTTCCCCACTCGTCTAAGTACTGATGGTAGAGAAATAAGATGGGGTAATCAAACTATTACCATACAAGATGTAGCTGGTTTAATTGGTACGGGGGACACTGTGGCAGTGTCAAATTATCTAGTTGCTGATGAAAACACCTCAAAGGATAAAAAGGTTATAATTACTAAGAGCATGAATGATTGGTTAGATTCAAATGGTATAAAATCATTCAATGGTGCAGAAGAAGAATTTTATGCTAATAGCAATTTAGGATATTCTCCCCGTAATGAAAATTATTTTTCATCTATAGATGAACTTTTTTTGTTAAGAGGTGTAGTAGATAGTAATGTAGATAAAAAAAAGTTGAAATCTAAGTTAGTATTATCGAGCTATCCTTTACGGAATATCTTAATAATGGATCTAGATACTTTGGGTCAGATATATCTTTTTTCTAAAATAGAACTAGCACAGTTAAAAAAAGCTAAACAAGAAAGTTTTGATCTTTTTGTAAAGCTTTTTTATCAATTTAGACCAGAAGAGTTAAGTAATGAATCAACTGGTGTGAATACTTCCCGAATCATGAAAATTACTATTGTATATGGAGATGGTGACATTCGTGAAAGAGTTTCATTTTTAATTAGTTTTCGATTCAATGAGTTTTTTGTGAGTGAAGTATTAGAGTATAATATTTAAAGGGAATAGTACATGAATGGTTTGACAGAAAGTTTAATTAATTATTTATTGAAAAAAAATATAGTTAAATTTTCTAAAATTGAAGAGTCATTCTTTTTATACAAACGCTTAGAAAAGAAAGTTAGATTAAGCTCAGAGATTATACAAATAAATTATCTTAAAGAATCCCCATATACTATGAGTGAAAGTAGTATTAGTTCAATCCTAGTAGATAAAAATTTATACTTGTGGTTTACTAGAGGAGAGGAACGTGCTTTACCTGAAGCATTACTTCTTTATAGATCTTTAGAACTTAAATATAATTCAGTATTTTGTATCATTAGAGGTGATGTAGATAAAACAGTTTTGATAAAAGATAAAGTTCTTGTTTCTTCTTTTTCGAAAAAAAATATTAGTAAAGTTGATATTCATCTTATTAAAGAAGAATATAGAATAGCTGATGTACTCATATTGGAACATAAAGAATATGAAGAGCTTTTAGAAAGTTCTTACAAAAATTTAAAGTTTAGTGATGTATTTGATATTTTAAAAATTCAAATAGACTTTAAACAAACTTGGACAAAACTTGTAACTTGGCTAGCATTACCTTTATTGGTAACCAGTGTTACGCTGGTTTTAGCATTAGGTGCGTACTTATATTATTTAGATGACAATAAGACTGATCTGCATGGGTTATATAAAAAGAGTAGAGTCTTAAGTAATGATATTAAAACAAGTATTGATAATAGTGAAAATGAAAACATGCAATATAATTTACTTGCAGATGAATTAAAATATCATGAAAAAACATTAGCAATTTCTAATATTATTAGGGTTACACAAGAGATGAATATGAGTATGCATTATATTAAAGTATATGCGAATAAAGTAGATTTTGTTCTTAGAACAGATAATCAAGAACTAATTCCTGTGTACATTAAAAAACTTTTTGCATCGCAGTACTTTTTAGATGTTAAAAATATATCTTCTTTTAAGCGTCAAGATAAACAAGCACAGATTACAATGATAGCTGTATTGAGAGAGAAATAGAATGTCGAAATATTATCTTTATTTGCTTTTAGCATTTTTTATTTTTTTAAATGGAGTTAACTATTTTGATGTTGAAATTAGAAAAACAATTAAACAACAAGAATTATTAAAATATAAGCTACAGAAACAAGCATTATATGAGGCAAATAAGAAAGAAGTAAAACTATTGATTTCTAATCAAGAAAAGGTTTTTGTTAAAAATAGAAAATTATTTTTTGCTAAAAATAAAAAAGAGACCATAATATTTTCTGAATTACAAGAACAAATCCAGAAACTTATGAAGAAAATTGGAGGAAAAGTCACACGTTTAAATAGTGGGATAGTAGTTGAAAAAGAATTTTATAAGAAGTACCCTATCTCTTTAAATGTGGAAGTTGTTCCAGAAGATTTAGATGATTTTTTTGAAAAAATTCGTGCAAACAATAAATATTTGTTTATTGACTCTATACATATTTCTAAAGATATGAAAAAGAATATGCTACGTTTAAATATTACAATAATAGGATACCAACTAATATGAAAAAATATAAATTTATTTTAGGATTTTTTTTAGTGTTGGTTTTTCTTTTATGGAGTTATTATGACTATGAATCATTACGTAAAGATAAAAAAGCATTTTTATCAGATTTAAACATAACAGTCATTGATATGAATGAAAAGTTATTAGAAAATAACGAGTCAATGTATGATGGAAACTTTACGCTTTGGGATATGAAAAAAAGTTCAATTTTAGAAAGTAGAGAAGCCAAACAGTTACTTTTAAATGACGCAAATAAGAGTAAATCAGATAAAGATAAAGAAAGAAATCTAAACCTTAAAAATCGAGTTATATGTTTAGAAAAAGTATGCTGGGAATTTTTAGGTATTGTAACTATTAATAATGATGTCGTGGTAACACTTTTGTCAAAAAATACAAAAGATAAAAAAGCAAAACTAGAAAATTTTCATGTAAATGACATGCTATTGGAGAATGTTCGAATTATTGAGATTAAAGAAGAGGGTATGCGTCTAATGAATTTAGAGAAAAATAAAGAGATTAATTTAAAACTTTTTGAAGTAGATATAGAACAATATCGACCTAAAAAGAGTATAAAGGGAAAAAATGAATAAGATAAGTAGTATATTTATATGTGTATTTATATGTGTAGGAATAACAGGTTGTTCTATAATTGATTCAAATAACAGACCAAATACTAAACAATATGTTCTTAATGACATTGATGATAAGTTAAGTTTTGAGAATAAAGAAGTCTCTTATGTAGAGGACTCTTTAACGGAAGACATGGTTGAAGACTTATCAAGTTATGTGATACCCAGTACAAAAGATAATGTGCAAGAAATAACAAATATTAAGTCATTAAAAACAGGACAAAAAGTTTTCAATAGTGATCTTATGGTTGTTAAAAAACACTTTGATACTAAAAAAGTAAAACTTTCCATAGAGGAAATGCCGTTAAACAAATTTTTGCATTTGGTTTTTTCAAAGGTATTAAAAGTTGATTATGTTTTAGATAAAAATGTACAGAAAAGTGTAGAGCCTGTATCTATTAATATTAAAGAAAAAATCTCTAAGAAAAAACTTTTCTCAATAGTCTCAAATATATTACAGGAATTCAAAATTGTTATGGATGTTGAAGGAGATATATTTTATATAAAGAAATCATCTAAACAATTGTCTGAGTCAGTACATAAAGTTTATTTTGGAACGACGCTTCCAAAAGGGTTAAATGATGATGATATCATTTATATGATGAGACCTTTTTATTATAATAAACAAATAACTAAACATAATTTATTTATTAAAGAGTACTTCTTAAGTAAAAATTCTGATTTAAGAATTGATGATTATGAAAATGTTATTAAACTTAGAGATAAAGTTAAAAATATTAAAAAGGCATTAGAGTTTTATGACTTTATTGATCAGCCAAGCATGAGAAATAAACAGATGAAATTAGTTCGTATGCAAAACATGGATGTTGAGGAATTTCTTACTCAATTGAAACCAATTTTAGACAATTATGGGATTTTAGTAGCCAGTTCACCCAAGTCGGCAGGGGTACAATTGGTACCTATCAAACAAATTAATTCTTTTTTACTGCTGTCAGACAAAACCTCTTGGATAGAAACTGTTCTTCTTTGGAAATCAAAACTAGATATTGTAGAAAAAAATACTTCTGAAGATTTGGAATTTTTCGTTTACAAACCATTAAATAGAAAAGCAGAAGAACTGGTCACTGTTATAAAGAGTTTTTCACATCTTTATGGGGTTAATGGTTCAGCCAGTAGTTCAAGTTCGAATACTAACAATAATAGTGTGGGGACAAGAAGTAACAATGTAGAAAATCCAGAGCAAATAAAAGAATCAGTAATATCAAGTACTAGAATGGGTGGGAATGCTGAAAAGTTAGAGGAAAAAACAACAGTTGTTTTAGATAAAGAGCGTAATAATATTATTATTCATGCTACTAAAAAGCATTATCTTGATTTGAAAAAAATGCTAGAGAATCTAGATACGCTTCCAAAACAAGTTTTAATAGAAGTAACCATTGCTGACATTTCTTTAACCGAGTCTTTAAAGTTTGGATTTCAATGGTTTTTAGAAAAAAGTGGTTACAACGTAACTGGTTTAGATGGACAAGGTTCAACGGGTGCTGCTGGCTTATTGGCAAATATGTTCTCTGTTTCTAAAGGCTTAAGTGCTGTCTTCTCAGCTGCAGAAACGAAAGATTATGTGAACATTCTTTCTAATCCAAAATTGCTAGTTTTAAATAATCACAGTGCAAGTATTAATGTAGGAAATAGAGTACCCATCTTAACATCACAGGCAACATCATCTGAGGTTGCTGGGATTATACAAAGTATTTCATATCAAGAAACGGGGATTTCATTATCTGTAAAACCAATAATTAATTCAGATGGGTACTTAACTTTAAATATTACACAAAATGTTAGTTCTGCTAAACAAAACACCATTTCATCTATTTCATCACCAGTAATCTTTAACAGAGCTTTACAGACAGATGTTGTTTTAAAAAGTGGTGAGACAGTTGTGTTGGGGGGACTAATCTCAGAAGACAAAACAAAAAATGACGTTAAAGTCCCATTTTTAGGAGATGTCCCAATACTAGGTAAGCTTTTTTCTAATGCAGGAGACACAGTAGAAAAGAGTGAATTAGTGATTTTAATTAAACCAACGATTATTAGAAACAATAGTGATGCAAAGGTTGTAACAGAGGCATTATTGGAATTAATTAACTTTAAGTAAAAAAATTTTTACATGTTTAAATATATTTTTTTATGTTTAGCAAGGAGGGATATGTTTCCTTCATAAAATGTTTTTAAAAATAAACTATACTTATTTAAGATTATATGTGCTAAAATAACAGCAAGTGAGGGTAATTCTTCATGAATTAAAACTTTTAAAAGGAGTTCAAATATGAACAAAATTCTTTCAAGTGTACTAATTGGTACAATAATTTCAAGTATCTCTCTTTCTGCAGCAACAGCTGTTGTAGGTGAAGATGTTCCAACAGCTGACAGATTAAGTAAGCTTTATATTAACCCAGATTATGTTGACTATAGTGGGACAGCTGCACTAGGTGGGGAAAACCTAAATTCTTATGAGCATAATGTTTCTGTAGATTTCGCTACAGGTGTGCCAAAAGAAATTGAATTGGTATGGAGTTCATTTGTTAACTTAACGTCAGGTTCAAAATTTACATTAAGAGCGAATAATGCAACTTTTGCATTAGCTCAAGAAGCTATTATCTGTACTAATGCAGCAATTCTTGATGCAGGTTTAGGTAAAGTTGGAACAATGGTTTCTGTTGGAGATACAGATGGGTCAACTACTATGAACAACATGAGTTTTAGAATTGATGATAATCTTCTTGCTGCTTCTTTAGTTAGAGATAGCAATGTTACTTTTATGGCAGGTAGTGCTTGTGCTACTGGTACTCCATTATCAATTATTTCATCTGCAGATGCATGTACTGCAATTTCTGTAGAGATTCCTCAGGCAATTGATGATTCATCTCAAGCATTTACGGATTATACTGCTCCTGCAATTCAAGTTGCTCAAACTAAGAGATTAGTAACTGTAGCTTGTGATGTTCCAGTTTGTACAATTGATACTAATGAAGAGAATAAAGTATTCTCAGATGCTGTACTTGCTACAGGAATTAATAATCCGATGGTAGCTGCAGCTACTGATTCTAGAGCTAGTGAGTATTGTCCAGGTTGTGAGGAAACTGCAACAGGTCCTTGTACAACTACAATTACTGTTAAAAATATGTCTGACGAGTTCAACTTAACTGCGCTTACTGTTACTCCAGTATTTGCTAATAGTGCTAACTCAGATGTTGCAATTACTTTAGCAGCAGATGGTACACACAGTGACAGTAATGATACAGGTGTAATGGGTTCTGCTATTACAATTAATGATATCAATGTAAGTAACGCTGGTGGTGAGCATAATATTACAATTACTTATACTCCAACAGGTACTTCAGTAATTACTGAAGGTGATGTAACTGGTGGACTTGTATTTACAGCAAGTAACGGTAAGGTACTTAGCTCTGATAGAGAAGCTAAAGGTGCTAGCTTAGCTACATTTGCAACTGGTGGTGAAACACAGTTTACAGTTCCTTACATGAACTCATCTTACAAATCAATGGTTAAAGTTACAAGTCTTTCTGATTCTGAAGCTACAATTTCGGCTATCGTTACAGATCAAGATGGTACAGTTTCTCCTTCAATTGATTTAGGTACTATTGCAGCTGGTGCAACAGGATTCTACTTCTCAACACAAGGTGCTTTAAAAGATGGTGCTGATGCTGCTGGTCTTAAAAATGCATGGTCTGTAGTATTCTCAATTTCTGCTGAAGCTACAGTTGTTGCTACAATGGCTGGACCTGATGGTGGAGATAGAGCGATTTCAGTATTCTAGAAATCACTTTTCTTGAACAACAGAACTTTTAGTTTTGTTGTTTGCTAAGCATTTATTTGCTTAGCAACTTTTATAACTTACACTTCTTTTCTAAATATTAAAAATCTTACTAGCCAATTCAAAATCTTCTTCCCAATCAATATCAATAACTTTTGAACCTTTTAATACATATAAGTATGGATTACTTCCAATTCTGTCTGAAGTATTTAAGTAATTTTCTCTAGAGTTAATGTAAAAAGCATGATTGATTTCATAGAGAGGTTCTAGGTCTTGCGTTTGTACCCATTTACTTTCAATACTACTATTTGCATTAATAATCTTTTTCTCTCTATCTGACCATAAGAATTGTTTTATTTCGGTAACCGACATAATGGAGTCTCGTCCTTCTTCTAAAGCTTCAAAGTACTTTTTAATACCTTGTTGATAATCTTCTGCTTTGACAAAAGGACTAGTGACATGTAACCATAATATATGTTCTCCTGTAGTAATAGTAGGCATATACTCTATAAGCTCTTTTACATTTGTAGTTGGCGTACATAGATGTTCAGGACGTCTGTCTATTTTGACACGTGGGTCATTTTTAGCTATGGCTTCTATTTGCTCTATGGCCTCATCATAATTAGAGGTTACAACGATTTCATCTACTTCTTTAATTTTAAGAAGTTCTATAATCTTTAACTCTGTTAAACTTTTTCCATCTTTGGAAAAAGGTCGTATGTTCTTGTTTTTAACACGTTGGCTACCTTTTCTAATGGGTAGTACTATTGAAATACTCATTTTTTACCTTTATTTTGTTTTAACCCATGGGGTATAATATATCTTTCTGTATTTTCTCAATTTCTTTTAAAATATCATCCGTCATTTTAAACTCTGTTGCTTGTAAAACTTCATCCAATTGTTCCTCAGCTCTAGCAGATGTCAAAGTAGAAGCAACAAAGTCAAAGTTTAGTGTCCAAGCTATGGCTAAAGTAACAGAAGATACCCCTAAGTCTTTAGCTAAGTTCATATAGGATTTAGTAGCTTCTATGGTCTTAGGGTTTATAAAGCGTTTAGCCATTTCTCTTTCTCTTAATGCTTTGGAGCTAATATGGTGTGAATACCGTGCATTGGAAGGGTAATTACCATCGTTGTACTTACCACTCAAGACACCACCAGCGAGTGGAGAATAGGCAAGTAAAGAAATTTGTTCTTCTTGACATAGAGTAGAGAATTCATCTAAGAACCGTGGATTGTTAAGAGAAAAATTATTTTGTATGGATTGGAATCTACTTAGTTTTTTGTGCTTTGCTATTTCATTGGCTTTTGTTAGTCCATAGGCAGTATCATTTGATGTACCAATATAACGAACCTTCCCACTTTTTACGAGTATATCTAAGGCTTTTAGTGTCTCTTCTATGGGTACAGTAGTATCTGACCAATGAATTTGATATAAGTCTAGGTATTCTGTGTTTAAGCGTTTTAAAGATGCTTCTACAGCTTTTATAATATGAAATGAATCTAGCGCAGTTAAGCCATGACGTATGGGAGGAATAAACCAACTATTTGCCCCACCTGCTACTTTGGAAGCCAAAATGATAGAATCTCGGGGTTTTGTTTGTAACCATTCACCTATATACACCTCACTAAGACCTGCTAACTCTTTTGATACAGGCGAGGGGTAGAGTTCTGCTGTGTCTATAAGGTTTATACCACGCTCATAGGCTTTGTCCATAATCTTAAAAGATTCTTTTTTATTGGCATTTGTCCCAAATGTCATTGTTCCTAATCCAATCTCTGAAACTCTGAGCCCAGATTTACCAATGTATCTGTAATTCATTTTACTCCTTTATAATATGATGAAATGCTAATTCAATTAATTTCATTGGAACCTCTGTATAGGTAGATGCTTTTCCAATCTCACTTGCTAAGACAACTCTTAGATGGTTGTCAATTCTTTTTTTATCTTTAAGAACATTTCGTAAACATTTTTTCAATAATGCTTCTCGACTAAAGCCAATTTGAGAGGCAGAGACATAAGTTGGTAAAGAGTAAGACTGAAAGAGCTTTTCATAAGACGCATAAATAGTAGGCGAGAGTGATAAATGTTCTTCTGCGATATAAGCAGCAGCCATTATACCAAGAGAAACACCTTCTCCATGTCGGTAGTGTTCTTGATAGTTTGTTGCTGTAGAAATTTCAATAGCATGTCCCAATGTATGTCCATAGTTTAGGAGTAAACGCTTGTTTCCTTCGCGTATATCACCTTGTACATGGGCAATTTTTATTTTAATACTTTTAGAAATGAAAGCTTTAACATCTTCTTCTTTTTTATTTAAGATATTTAAAGAGTTTGTTGATAAAGTGTTATAAAAATCTTTATCATTAATGATGGCACATTTGATTACCTCAGCTATACCTGAGTTATAGTCTCTAGTTGGTAAACTGTCTATAAGATCTAAATCCATTAGTGTAAAGATAGGGTGATAGTAATTACCTACAGCATTAATAGTCTGTCTAAAGTTAATGGCAACCTTCCCACCTACCGAGCTGTCGACCATTGCCATGAGTGTAGTAGGTATGTGAACTAAGTTCATACCTCTATACCAAGTACTTGCGATAAAACCTGCCAAGTCGCCAATAACTCCACCACCAATAGCAATGAGAGTGGAATCACGTGCTAAATCATTTTCTTCTAAAATAGCATAGATTTTTAAGACTTCATTCATGTTTTTATTGGCTTTTCCAGCAGGCATAAAATGCGTATGGATTTCAAATTGATGTAGTAAAGCTATAATATCTTTTACTATAGAGTCTTTAAAAAAATCATCAGCCACAATAATGACTTTTTTGTTGTTTGTCTTAGAAAGAAGTAGTTTAGCAATATGTTGAATAATCCCCTTGTCTATATGGATATCATAGTTGTTTTCTGTAAAATCTACATTGATGGTTTCCATGTTATATTCCTTGAAACATTCCTGAATTAATAATTAATTCAGCAATTTCGAAATCTTTTTTTTCATTGATCTCATGTCCTTCAAAATGATTAATGATGTGCATATAAGGATTATTTCCTACTCTACTTTTGTGTTGTAAAAAGCTTTCTTTAGTTAAGACATAAAGTAATCCTTGTTCACTAATTATAGAATCTAAATCTTTGAGTTTTGGGGACTTTTTTGTTCGGTCAAAGTTTAGAGGATTATCTTTATACCAAGCAAATTTTTTAGTCTCTATGGCTGTGAAAGCAGAGTCATAAACGTTAGTTTGTACTTTTTTTATGCATTCATTTAATGTGTCTAGTGTCAAGAATGGACTATAGGGGTGGAGCAAGACAAGAGTCTCTGCTGTGTAGTCTGCAAAGAAACTTTCTATAATGTCTTCAATAAGTATGTCTTCATTATCTAAGCTAGAATCTCTTGAAAGATGTGTAACTTTAAGTTCTGGATCTATGTAGTTTAGAATGTCTTGGTAGGAAGAGTAGATAATAGTTTCTTCAATTAAAGTGGAAGCGTTGAGCAGAGAGACACTGTAGTCTATTAGATGCTTCCCTGCTAACTTTTTAATATCTCTGCTATTACCATTGTTAAACCAAAATGGAATTAAGCCTATTGTTTTCATGTGTAAATCCTTTAAGTTATTATAGCTTTTTTGGGTTAATCTTATGGGGCTTGGGATAAGAGAGTATTTGGGTAGCACATCAGTAGTTTGAGAAGGATAGATAAAGTGAATATGTCACGATATGAAGTGAGTAATTAGATTATTACTTAGATATGTATGAACTATGCTTATCACATTATTAGAGTTCGATAGAATGCATAATAAAAAGATTAATCATATATTATTTATATGGAATATTATTTAAATAAAAAAGAGATTGATAGTAAGTAGAAATAATGAATTTTGGAAATAAATCTGATGAGAATGAAGCGTTTTATATTTTGGAGAAAGCAGAAAAATTATATCTTGAAGCAATAATAAATTCTGATAAAAAAGTTGATACCTATCAGAATTTAGGAGAAGTACAAGAGCAGTTAAAGAAATATAATTCTGCTATTTCTTCATATAATATGGCAACCTTTTTTGATAATGAGAAAAATTCAGATACTTATTATCGGCTAGGATATACTTTTGATACAATCAAACAGTATAAAGAGGCTTGTGGTGCTTTTTTAATGATGAAGAAAAGGCTATTGTCTATAAAAAATCCAGTTAAAAAAATAGTTACAAAGAATAGAATTTTTCTTTATGAATATATTCAAACATTAAATCTTTCCCGATTAGATAGTTGGAAAAGCTTTGCTATCAAAGCTGAGGAATTAGGCTGTTGGGATGTAGCAGAGTATGGATATAAAGCTTATATTCGTAGAAATGATGAGTTTGAGGCAGATGTTTATTTTTCATTGGGAGGTGTACTTGTACAACAACGAAAGTATGAAGAAGCTTCTTCATACTTTAAAGAGCAAAGGATTGTACAATCCTTAGACACAGTTGCTACAAATGATGTTGAAGAGTATTCTAATCGCTTTGAAGTAGAAGAAAATATAATTCTTTATGAAAGTAGTGATGAGGATGTGTTATCAGGTATTCCTTATGAAATATTTTTATTATTAATAAAAAATGTAAAGTTTGACACCTATGAACATGTATGGGTAATTCAAGATAAAAATATAATAAATGAAGAATATATAAATAGTCATAATATTATATTTGTTATAAAAGACAGTGACTTATATATGAGGTATTTAGCAAGAAGTAAATATTTAGTATCTAATAGGGGTTTCTCGAAATATTTTGTTTTAAAAGAGAAACAAACTCTTCTAAATACTTTTGATGTAAATACAGATTTGAATGAATATATACAATCAAATTTTTTTATAACAATAGATAGTAATAAGACCAATAAAGTATCAGATGAGTTTTCATCAGAGTTAAAGTTTTTATATGATGATGCTTTAAGCAGTTTTAATAAAAAAGACTGGAAATCTAGTTTTGAGAAGTTTACAAAGATAGAAGAAGAATATATAGAGAGTATAGAATCTTTTCCTTATTTATATTATAAACGTGAATCTGAACTTATGCTCTTGAGTGAAGATAAAACTAAAAAGTTAGAAGACAGTTTGGTTTATTTTCATCATATATTTAATGCTGAAAACTTTGCTGGAGTTGAATTCTTACTAAATCAGGCTATTATTAAGTCTAGAAGAAACTCTAAGCAATGGAAACTATTAAAGATGAATTTTTTAAGTATTTTAGATGATGTAAAATTAACGGATGATAGCCTATGGACTTCTTTAAAAGGTGAGGGTTTCCTTCAGAAAATAGAGGTATTAGGAATACAGTTTAATAAAAATTTAGAAGCTAAGTTTTTACCTTATCCTATATGGTTTTTGTTTTCCAACCTTTTTATTTTTGCTCGTTTATACACAAAATATCAAATAGCAAGAACCAATGCACGAGATTCTATTTTATTAGGAAAAGAAGTTGAGAACAATGCTTTTCTAAGATATAAAGTAAATGCAATGATAGAAGCAAATAAAAAAGAAGATTATAGTTTATTAAGAAGTAAACTACTTGAAAATGATAGTAAGTATATTCAAAAATATTTGCAGTTACTAGGATTGTCTGAGTTTTATTTTGAAAATAAAGAAGTTAAACGAGACTTTTATGAAGATTTTTTTACGGATAAGGAGAGAGAATTTTCTAAATATATTGAAAACAAATCCATTGCCATTGTTGGACCTCTTGAGTCGGGATTGAATGTCGGAGAGGAGATTGATAGTTTTGATCTTGTCTTAAGGTTCAATTATAATGGTATAACTAACTTTGCTAAAGAAGAATTTGGAGAAAGAACGAATATTTCTTTTTATATTAGTGAAATTTTATTAGGAAATCAATTAGATACTCAAAAAATTTCATATATGAATGAGTTAGATTGGGTGATAATAGATACTTCACATAAAGAAGATGATATTTGCTTTTTAGGATTAGAAACGAATATTAGACCACGTTATATGGCAGGTCATGCTTTTGCTACGACAATGCTTAAAGGAGCTCCCAGTGGGATTCAGAGAGTTATCATGGATATTATACGGTTCAATACAGGTAAAATAAAAGTATTTAATACCAATTTATTTCTTAAAAATAATTATGCAAATGCCTATCGAAGCAGAGGAAAGTTAGGTATAGATGAATTTAACTTCTTTTGGCATGATCCCTTAAGTAATTTTATTTTTTTGAAAAGATTAAAAGAAAGTAAAATGATAGATAGTGATGAGGTTTTATCTAAAGTATTAGAGATGACAGAAAATCAGTATATTGATGCTTTAGAGTTACGTTATGGTACTAGAAATGTAGAAGGAAGAGAATGATAATGAAAAAATCTATTTTATTTTATGCTGGTAACTTTAATAAAAACACTATTACTTCATTATTTCATTGTTTTCTTAATAGTATTGATAAAGAAAAATATGAAATAACAATTTGTGTTGAAAAAAATAATATTCTAAAAGAGGAAAAGAGACTTGAGCAGTTTAGTAAAATAGCTAGTGAGATTAAGATAATCTCTCGTTCTGGAAAGATGGCACTGACTGAAGAAGAGAAAAAAGTTTGTCAAAAATTTGAGTTAGAAAAGTGTTTTGAAACTCAAGCAATGCAAGAGAAATATAATAAAGTATATGAAAAAGAGTATTGTCGAATTTTTACTGACAGCTACTTTGATGCTATTATACATTTTGAAGGTTATAATTTATTTTGGCAAAGACTATTTGCATGCGCACCAGACTCTATGGTCGGAACAAAGTCTATTTTTCAGCACTATGATATGGATAAAATATGGCAAGATAAATATCCTACTTTAGAGTTTAATTTTCTGCTTTATCCCAAGTTTAATTATCTGGTATCTACCTCTCAAGAATTAAGTAATATCAACTTTAAGAAGTTATCCAAAAAGTTTAAATTGGAGAAAGAGCTTTTTACTTACATAGGTAAACTACATAACCCTATAGAAATACTTAGACAATCACGAATAGGACTCTCTACAAACAATCTTTTTCTTGGAACAAAAGTTTTTATTAATATAGCAAGGCTTTCCGAAAAAAATAATCAAGAACAGATAATGCGAGCATTTAAAAACATATCAAATTTACATATGGATGTACGTTTAGTCTATTTGGGTACAGGGACTTTAGAGTCTAGATTAAGAAAACTAATCAAAGAGTTAGATTTAGTAGGTAAAGTTTTTTTGTTAGGTCAGCGTTATAATCCTGCCTCTTATCTTGAAAAGTCAAACTGTCTCATAGATGCTTCAGAGAGTATTGAAGATAGTTTAGTACTAAGAGAAGCTTATCTGATGAAAAAACCAATTTTGGTAACAGATACAGAAGTACATAGACATATCTTAAAGAATAGAGCAGGTGTCTTTATTCAAAATAGTGAACAGGGGGTTTTTGAGGGTATGCTAAAGTTTTTAGATAATAATTCTATAGAGAGAAATATATATAATCAAAATATTTTAGAAGCGTTTTTTCTACGTATTTTTAGATAGTTTGTCTAATAAAATATATCTTCTGTATTCTGATTATTTTTATTTAGTAGAACTAGACTTTGCTCCCATTCTTTTCGTATATCATCTTCATTTAAGGCAGTTGTGATAATTGTTTTATCTGTAATTTGTTTAAAAAGAGATGCTACTTCAGGATAAATAATATGAACAGCAGATACTACATTGATATTTTCAAAAAAGTGTTGACTTTGAACTTTATTAATAACCATATCCATAGAAATCTCATTATTATTAGAAAGTAAATTAATATAAGATATATATCTTCTTTTATTATATTCAGCAAGTATAGTAGTTATGTTATCTTGCTTTAATACTAGAATTTTATTAAGAAAAAATTCTCCAAAAATAGGGAGATATAATATATCAGTATTTAAGTGAGAAAAGTAATTTTGAAAATCTTTAACATAGCTCTCTGAAGGTATAACATTTGAACTATTAAAATCAATATCTTTTTCTCTATCAGATAGAAACACGGTTGAAACGTAGTCAAAATTCACTTTAGGAGAGATTGCAAAGTTATTTTGATTGACTTTTAAATCTAAAGTAACAAGTGTTACTTGGTAAGAAAGAGAAGCTAAAATATTTGCAAGTTTAATCATGTTTTGAATAAAAAAAGTTTCTTCATCTATTCTTGTAATAATAAGAGTAAGATGCTTTTTATCTGTTTGTTGTATTTTTGAATTTTTACGAATAGAGAATATAGAAAAGGTTTTACTATTAGTTTGATATGGAATGATATCAAAATTATTATATTTTAATAAGTTTTTAGACTCTTGGAAATACTTTAATCTTACTTTTTTGTTATTTATAATTAGATTGAAATCCCATGTATGGTTGACAACATTACTATCCTCAGTTACTAATAAAGATAAAGGTAATATCACTTCTGCTTCAAATATGCCGTTATCAGCTAAAGTAATATTTTTTATATCGATGGTATGAGAGAATGCTTGTAAATCAATTTTATTTTTTCTTGTATAAAACTCTAAAAAAAGAAGATCGGGATTTTCTTCTGTATAGCCAGAGATTGTCATTTTTACATTATTGGGGTCTACTAGGATAATAGAGTTTACAAATGTATCCTCTTCAGGTATTCCTTGTTTAAGTTTTTTTAAAAGTTGTGTTATTTTTTTATTTTTTTTAGGATTAAGACTTAGTACTTTTTTTAATGGTAATAGGGCTTTATCTTCTTTATTTAGTTCGAGTAAAGATTCTGCTAAATTAAGATGCCAATGCGCTTTACTTTCGTCTTTAGAAATAGCTTTTTGGAAAAAGTAGACAGCGTTTCCATAATCTTTTCTTTGTTTATAGCAATAGGCTGTTCTATAATTTGCTATAGTATTATTGGGAATTTTAAGATAGAAGCTTAGGGCAAGTTCCCATTTCTTTTTCGATTCAAGAACTCGTCCTAATAAATAATATATTTTATATAACATAATCTTTAGATACCTCGTTTTATTTAATAGGTTAAAATAGTACCATAAAGAATATCTATGTCAGTTTTTTCTTGTATAATATCCTCATTAATAGTTGAGGATTAAAATGAAAAGAAAAGTAGAAATAGTTCAAACGGATACAAGAATAAAATTTATATTTAGCTTTCACCCTACCTTTAAACCTAAGAAACTTATACTGATTAATGATGACTTATGTTTAGGCGTAGATATTGAACGTAAAGGGACTAATTATAGTTGTGAATTGTCTTATGCGTGGATAATTCAAAACTTTTCTGAAAAAATTAATTTTAAGATTTTTGGAGAACATAGTATAAAAGACCCTGAGAGAGTCTTGTTGAACCTACAGAGTACTAAATGGACTGAATCTAGTAAAAAACTAAGTCTAAGTGATTATATGTATCAAGAAGCACAATTTTCTTTGATCTCTACAGTCGATAAGACAATTTATTTAGGTAAATTTAAAGAGATAAAGTTTTCTAATTTTAAATTAATTACCTATAATAATATAATGTTATACCCTTATTTAACTTTGGGAAATAACTTATCTATGTTAATTCAAGAATCTCCTAAAGATACTTCCTCTGATGTTAAGGTCAATATAAAAGTGAATTTAAAAGACCTTGTATTTAGGAGAGGGAGTATTGTTCTTGATGGCTCCATTCAATCATATTCTAATAAAGCCAAAAATATTGTTGTTATACTAAAAGGTAGAACAACTAGAAAGGTATTTACAACTCCTCTAAAAAGAAGAGAAGTGCATCGAAAAAATGGAAATTTTAATTATTTTTTTAAGCATGAAATATTCTTTTCTAATTTTGATTTAGAAGAAGATAGTTATGACCTTTTCTTCGGTTTTGAAATTGATGGTTTTAGGGAGTTAGTAGAGAGAAGGGTTGGAAATCCTGGTTATTTTGTTCGTCAAAAAGCAAAAGTATTTCAAATTGTACATGACGATATTACATTTATTAATCCATATTTTACTTTTAAAGGTAAGAATTTATCTTTTACAGTGGAAAAAGTACAAAAAAATATTTATGAAAAATATCAAGAAATAAAAAGAAAAAAGAAAAAAGAGTCGGTTTGGTTAGTTGGGGAACAACCTTTTAAGGCACAAGATACAGGTTATAATTTCTTTAAATATATGCGAGAAAACTTTCCTGAGAAAGAGGTCTATTATGTTATAGATTTTGATTCAGTAGAGTATCAAAATGTTAAAAATCTTGGTAATTTAGTGAATTATCGTAGTGAAGAACATTTTGAAATTTTATCGAAAACAACACATTTAATTGCTTCACATAATCCATACTACTTAATGCCTCTTACTCACCCAGAATTTCAAAATGAAATTAATGCGAAGAAAATATTTATACAGCATGGTGTCTTTGGAACAAAAAATATAGCAAATATTTATGGAAAATCAATAGATAATTTTAATGTAGATATGTTTGTTGTTAGTTCAGAAAAAGAGAAAAGATTTGCAACAGATGATTTAGGCTATAGGGATGATGAAGTTAAAATAACAGGACTCTCTAGGTTTGATACACTTTTTGCTAATGAGGTAGCTGTTAAACGACAAATTCTTATTATTCCTACATGGCGTGATTGGCTTGGGAATTATGATTCTTTTATTAGTTCTGATTATTATAAAAGGTATAAGTCTTTATTGGAATCTAAGATACTAAATGATTTAGCTGAAGAAAATAATCTAGAAATAGCTTTTTGTTTACATCCTAATATGCAAAAGTTTGTAGATGCATTTGATTTGGAAGGGATTAGAGTTATTTCACAAGGAGAAGTAAACGTACAACTTCTACTAAAAGAAAGTATGTTAATGATAACAGATTATTCAAGTGTTGCATTCGATTTCTCTTTCTTGGAAAAGCCCGTGATTTATTATCAATTTGATACGGAGCGATTTTTAGGAAAGTATCCTTCTCATTTAGATATTAATGAAGATTTACCTGGTGACATTGTAAGAAATGAAGATGATGCTCTAGATAGACTTGCGTTGTATATTGAGAATGATTGCAAGATGAGTTTAGAAAACTTGGAAAAGTCTAGACAATTTTTAAAATATAAAGATACGAATAATAATAAAAGAATTAAAGAAGAAATTGAACGATTTGAAACTCAGTACCATCCTCTTGATAATGCTCTTAAAAATGAACGTGGTCAGCTTGTATTTAAAAAGTTTAGAAAAGGAAAGTATTATTTTCCTTTGATGAAAAAGCTTTACACTTTGATGAAGTTTTTACCGATGAATAAAAATAGAGTTGTATTTGAAAGTGGACTAGGACTACAATATGCCGATGGACCTCGATATATATTTGAAGAATTATTAAAGAAATATCCAGACAATGAATATATTTGGGTTCAAAATGGAAAAATTTATAACTTACCAGACAATTGTGAAGTTGTTGAACGTTTGTCATTTAAGTACTATTATTATTTAGCAACATCAAAATATTGGGTTAACAATCAAAACTTCCCTTTTTATATTACAAGAAGAAAAGCAGGTGTATATCTTCAAACATGGCATGGAACACCTCTTAAAAAGATGTTATTTGACTTAGAAAATATTCATGGTAGAGATGATGGTTATATTGAGAGAGTAGAGCAAGCAAAGAATCAATGGTCTTATTTATTATCTCAAAGCTCTTATGCTACAGAAAAATTTAGAACAGCTTTTAAGTATGAAGGTGAAATATTAGAAGAGGGGTACCCTAGAAATGATATCCTTATTAATGAAGCAGATAATAAAGATTACATTAGTAGAATAAAAAGAAATTTAAATATTCCAAAAGATAAAAAAGTTATTTTATATGCGCCAACATTTAGGGATAATGCAGAGAAAAAAGGTAATAAATTTAATATGGAACTTGCTATTGACTTTGATAAGTTTATGAAGGAAGTCTCAGATGAGTATATCTTGTTATTAAGAGTTCATGTTTTGGTAAAACAAAATATTACATTAACAGATAGTCAAAAAAGTCGAATTATTGATGTTTCTTCATTTTCAGATATACAAGAACTTTACTTGGTTAGTGATATGCTTATTACTGATTATTCATCTGTATTTTTTGATTATGCCAATTTAAATAAGCCTATTATTTTTTATGCTTATGATTTAGAGACCTATAGGGATGAGTTAAGAGGGTTTTACTTAGATTATGATCAAGAGTTACCTGGTCCAATTGTTAAGACAGAAGAGGCTTTATATAGTACTATAGAGAATATTGAAGAGTCAAATAAAGTATATGTAAATAGATATATAGATTTTAGAGCAAAATATCTTCCTAAAGATGATGGAGAAGCAACAAAAAGAGTTGTTTCTGAATTATTTAAGTTTTAAGGAGAATAGATAATGTTGATTGAATCAAGTGTTACCAGTCCAATAAAATCTTGTAGTTTAGCACTATTTGGTTCATGTGTTACAAGAGATATATTTAATAGTCATTTTAATGAAAATTATAAAAGTTTTTTTAATATTGTTGCTTTCCAAAATCAGACAACAATCATGAGTTTAATGTCAAGTGCTATTGAATATGAGTCTAAACAGCTTTATCCTTTAGAGGGATGGGATAGAACTTCAACAGAAAGTGAATTGAATAAAGTTTTTTTAAATAATTTAATTGAAGCTGAACCAAGTATTCTTATTGTAGATTTTTTTGCAGATGCTAGATTTAAAACTATAAAAATTAAAGACTCTTTTCTCACTGCTAATGAATGGAAAGTTTCAAAGTCAGACTTTTTTAAAGAAATTTTAACTTTTAGTGAAGTTTTTATTCCTAATGATGAGCAATTAAAAGAGAGCATGAATGCTTTTTTAAGCTTTATGAAAAAATATCTTCCTCAAACAAAAATCATTTTAAATAAGGCACGAGGTATATATTCTTATACAAACCTAGAAGAGAAAGAAGAGTTTTTTAATAAAAATTTTATTCAAAATTTTAATGATAGATGGAAAAAATTAGATTCTCTTTTTATAGATATTGTAAAACCTATAGAAATTGATGTAATGAATTATGATGTAAAAGGCTATATTCATCATCGATGGAGTACGGGATATGTACACTACACGCCAAATTTTTATCATGATTTTTTAAATACACTTATTTCTGTTCAGTTTCAAAATCAAATTGAGTTTCTCAAAAAATCTTTGGCTAGATTGGTCCCATCAGGACTTTTTCCTGAAGAGAAACTACTACTTATCAATGAGATTAGAACAGTTTATATATCTTTGAATACAAAAGATAAAGATTATATAGAAAATTGGTTAGAGGGTAGATATAAAGAGTTTTTACTTCAATTGTCTATTTATAATACAACTTTACATAATTATGTAAAGTTTATTAATTTTTCATTTAGAAATGGCATAAAAGGTGTTGTAGCTAGAGATATGTCTTTTTCTAAATATATGATAGAAAAGATTATTAAGAAAGAGATATTTAATCATGAAGAGATTTCTGCTTATGCTTATTTGACTTATGGAGGCATATTATATGGTTTCTTTAATGCTCAGAAAGAGGGAATACAAAAGAAAGTTTATTTTAAACTTTCAAGGCAATATTTATTGCTTGCAGAAAAGAACTCGAAAACAGATTATGTAACAAATCGTTCTAGATATTTTTTAGCTAATCTTTATTCTTTAAATCAAGACTTTGATAATAGTTATACTTGGTATATGAAATCACTCTCTTGTAAAAATTTAGCACCAAATAGCTATAGTTTACTCTTTACTTTACTTGTAAGAAGCGTAGATATAAGGTTTAATAGCTTTTTTAAAAATATCAAGAAAGTATTTACTAAAAGCAATGTACAAAATAAACATTTTTGGCTTTATATACAAAGTCAAATAAAAAATAAAACTTTATCTAATAATATAGATTTAATTATAAAGCAGTGTGATGAATTAAACAGTGTGGAAACAAATGTATGGAGTACTGAAATAGTTAACTTTGTTAGTTTATTTTCTACATATTTAAACTCTACAATAGATTCAGAGGATTATTCGGAGTTGGGTAATGTTACTGAACTTTATAAAAATTTACTTTTAACAGAAAAAGGTAAAGCTTATTTACTTTTTTATACAGCAGAACTTTATGTGTTTAGAGATGATTTAAGTAGAGCCATATTAATGTTGTCTGAAAGTAATACAATGAGTTTTGATAATCAAAAGCTGGACTACATAAGTGATATTCTTTTAGAAAACTTTTCTGTAGAGATAAGGTCTATATTAAAAGAGAATGAGTACACTTTTCAAAATGAGAGTGTATGCTTTTATTGTGAAGAACAATTACGTAAAGTATTTGCTTGGAAACGTTTTTTAAGTCGTGGATGTATCTCTGGAAACTTTGATGAAGAGGTTGAGTTTTTAGAGTTTTTATTAAATCATACAGATAACGTAGTATTTGAAAAAGTTTTAAATACACGTTTAGCTTATTTGTATTATACAGGTACAGCAGAAGTGAATGAAGATCACTATATAACTCCTGACATTGCTAAATCTAGAGCATATTTTCAAAAAGTAACAGGAAACCCTTTAGTTAATAAGTATCTTCAACACCCTAGGTTAGCCCTTTATCAAGACATGGAACAGTATATTGATACAAACGAAGAGAAGTATCTCTTTTTTGAAAATAAAGAGAGTGATGAGCTTTTAATTGTATTTTCTTGTGCAGGAAGTTATAGTAGGTATACACAGTTAAAGCTTTTCTATCAAAAAAATAAAACAAATGTATTATTTATTAATAACCCTCAATATAACTGGTATCATGGTTCAGAGTGGGAACGTATTCAAAAGATTATTGAAGAAGTAGCATTGAAGAGATTTAAGAAAGAAAATATTATCTCTTATTTTGGGAGTATGGGAGGTTATGCTGCTTTAAGAGTGGGATTGACTTATGGATTTAGAACAGTTATTTTTAATCCCCAAGTTGATTTAAAGCTTTGGATAAAGCATCGACCCTCTATTTCAGTTAGATTAAAGAAAGAAAAAGAGCTAGTTCATTTACAAAACTTAGACACAGGGCTGTATGAAAAGGCTCCTCTTTATTACATAGCAAGTTCATCTATGGAAGATGTTGAAGCATTTGAAATTTTTGTAAATAAAATTTCTTTATGTAAAAATGGACTTTTTATTCTTGAGAAAATACCTGATAATCTACATGATGGTATTTTTGGATTAACATATAAAGGTAGAGAACAAGAAGCTATTTTAGGTCTTGCAAAAATGCAACAGCGTTATTATCCTATAGGTGACTATGTTAAACTAGATAATAGAGTTGAAAATGTAGAAGATTTTTGGATGATGATTAAAGAATCTATGAGCTTACGAATAATTATTCAAATTAGAGGTTCAATTGTTTATACTTTAGATATCCAAAGAGGATAAAAATGAAACTGGTTAAATATTTTTTGTTAATTATGTTGTAACAACAGTACGGACAGGAACGAGCTGCTTAGATTTTTAGGGACAGTTGTATGAAATAGGGTTACTACATGAAGAAGCAAGATTATTTAATCAAGACATAGTTTATAGGATGTTTAATAATCCTATAAACTATGATAAACTTTTAAATGCTTGGAGTCAATTAACTCTTTAACGAAATGTTCAATTTGGGATTCAAAATATTAGTTATAGTAAAGAAGCAGACTTAAGTAGAGCTTTTATTATTTCTAATTTTGGATGCTAGGTTGGCTGAGTAATTTTAATAGTTTTATTAAAAATTGAGGGTTATTAAATAAAAATTGATATAGTTTTAGATTACTTTAGAGGAATGAATATATGGCAAAGACAATTATAACTTATGGAACATTTGATATGTTTCATATTGGACATTTAAAATTATTGCAACGGTTAAAAGATATGGCAGATGAATTAATAGTTGCTATTTCTACAGATGAGTTTAATATAGGAAAAGGGAAGAAAGTGATGATTCCTTATGAGCAAAGGGAAGAGATAGTTTCCAATATTAAATGTGTTGATAAAGTTATTCCTGAAGAAAGTTGGGAGCAAAAGCTTACGGATGTTGAGAAATATGATATTGATATATTTGCAATTGGTGATGATTGGGCAGGAGAGTTTGACTTCTTGAAAAAACATTGTGAGGTAGTTTATTTGGAGAGAACTAAAGATATATCAACAACACAACTAAAAAAATCATTGGCTAATTTCATGTCAATTCCCAAAGAGGATATCATTAATGCTTTTGAAGTGATTGAATTACTTAAGAAAGATTTTGAATAGAATTTAATGGTAAAGAAATTATTAAAAAAAGTTTTTTTTTGGAATAGGTTATCTTCTATAAGGAAGGAGAGGATTAAGTCTATTTTTGGTTTTTATACTTCCCGAATAGTAAACCCATCCAACATGGACATCACTGATATTGAAGTAGCTATATTTTTTGCAGATGAATTAGAAAAAAAATATCAAATAGAGCAATGGTTAGAGGTTCTTAATTTTTTAAATTCCCAAAAAAAAATACTTTTTGTTGTTAAAGATAGAAAAATACTTCATTGGCTTCAAGATAAAAGCAATTTTACTATTGTTTATTATCAAAACTTAGAGAGTCTCACAACATTTTATAGCGAAAACAATATTAAAGTGGTACTTTATGTTAATAATGGCTTGAGAAACTTTCATTCTCTGATCAATAGTAGGGCATTGCATATACATATTAATCATGGTGAGAGTGATAAAACATCAACTATTTCTAATCAAGTAAAATCTTATGACTACTCTTTTGTTGTGGGAAATGCTGCTTATGATAAGTACGAGCAAAACTTGCTAAAAAAAGATATGCACCAATTTATAAGAATTGGAAGACCACAGTTAGACTTTGTTGGGAAGAGTAACCTAAATATTAATGCTGTAGTTAGTAAAAAAGTTATTCTTTATGCTCCAACATGGGAAGGTAATTATTCATCCATGAATTTTAGTTCACTGGCTCAATATGGTTTAAATATAGTTTTAAAACTACTTAGCTCTAGTGAATATTACTTAGTTTATAAACCACATCCTACGATGGGTATACGAGATGTTTATATAAAAGAAATAAATAATAAAATTATTAAACTGATAGCAAATAGTACTCAAGGAAAAGTTATTTTAGAAGGAGATATAAATGCTATTTATAATTCTATAGATTTAGCTATCTTTGACAACTCGGCAGTGGCAATTGATTATCTTTGTATAGGTAAACCAATGTTAATGACAGATATGTTTAGTCATATAAAAGATAGAGTAAGTGAACCGATAATTTCTCGCGCTTCTAGGCTTTTATCTGATAGAAATTTAGATAAACTTCTTTTAATTATTGATGAAGAATTGAAAAATGACACTTTGTATAGTGAACGAAATAGAATTAAAGAGTACTTTTTAGGAAATTATGATTATAGTAAAAAAGAGAGTAGTAGATTATTTGTTTCTAAAGTAAAGGAAGCATGTATTGAAAGAGACATGCTATTAGATAGGTTAAAGTAAAAAGTAGGGATAGAATTTGATTACAAAAGCAAATATAAAAACATTTTTAAGAGATATACGAAAAAATATTTTTTGTAGAGGTCAAGAAGTTGATGTTTCTAATTATAAATATTTTATCTTTATAAATTCTAAAGTAAGTAATATTATAGATCAAGTTTATCCTCCTTTTCAAAAAGGTTTTTTCCCTAAAGATGAAGTTCTTATTGTCTATAAACATCATTTTGAATCGGTAAAACATATTAGAAGAGACTTAGATAAATATGGGCTAGTAGGGCATTGTATAATTAATTTGAGAGACATACCCAGCGTTGAAAATAAAATTTGGTTTTATAGTCACAATAGTATGTATAATTTTTCAGTAATTAATAAAAATTTGTACTCTAAACATGTTTGGATAGGGCATGGCGATAGTGAGAAAATAGCGTACTATAAAAAAATGATACGGGTTTTTGATTATATTTTAGTCACTGGAGATTTAGCTATTGAACGTTTTAATAAACATAAGATTTTTAGAAAAGAAGAGTCTTATAAATTTATAAAAATTGGTAAAGCTGCTTTATGTTCAGTTTTACCTAATAAAATAAAGAGTGAAAATAAAGCCATTCTCTTTGCCTCAACATGGGAAGGGGCAATGGAAGAAGAAAACTATTCAACACTTCATCTTCACAATGAAAATTCAGAGTTTATCAAAAAAATATCTACATTATTAGAGATAAAAAACATAGTTATAAAACTGCATCCCAATACAGGTATTAGAGATTCTAAATTAATAGAACAAACGTTAAAAACTATAGAAGGGTTAGTGGCTTTAGAAAAGAATATCATTTTTATAGCAGAAAAAACAGATTGGGTTTACTCTTGGGTTTATACAAGGTTTCAAGAGAAATTGGAATATAGAGAGAAACTTTATGATTTAGATGACTATACTTTTGAAGTAGGAGTTAGTAATATTTCAGCTATGGCATCTATGCTAGATGCAGAAGGTATGAAAACTTTTGTACTCTATGATAGTGAAATAACTATTCAAGAAAGGGTAGAGTCTTCTTCTGGGAAAAAAATAGATTTAAGAAACTTATCTGTTTTAGAGGATAAAGTTTTATTTGAGCAAGAGCAGAGAAAAGGCTTAATCTCTTATGAAAAAGATTGGGATAGCCTTAGTCAAGAAAAGATGTTTAGTGAGCTTATACAGCTTGTTAATAATGAAAAATTAGATAAGGATTAATAATGAAAAATATTTTTAGACTCATTGGTATATTAGCAATACTAGGGGCAACCTCTTTTTATATATGGAAGAGTGATAATAAAGAGACAAGCACTTTAGAAAAAGTAGAGAAAATAACAACAGCATCAATACTAAATAAAGAGATCAAGCCAATCTTTCATGAGGTTAAAACTTTAGCACGCTTAGAGTTTTTTAAAATAGATGCGATGATAAATAAAAAGTTTTTGCTACTTTATTTTCACACGAATAGTTGTTACTACTGTGAAAAGATGAAAAATATAACCTTTGCTGACTCTCGTGTTCAAAAAGAGCTTAAAACGAACTATATAGTTGTGAGTGTAAATTATTCTAAATTTAAACAATCTTTTAAGAAACAATTTCCTCTTGGAGGAACCCCTGCTATTTTCTTTTTTGATAAGGAAGGGAAACAAATAACAGATGAAAATTTTTACGGTTATCAATCAGCTGAAGACTTTTATAATAAGATTGAACGTTTGGCTAAGGTTGAAAAACCTACTAAATAATAATATATTATTATTTAAATAAATGAAAAGAGTATATCTATGAATAGTATTGAATACCCCTCAAATCAAAATAAACTTTATTTCTTTAATTTCTCTCCATGGAGAATGATGCAAATTGAGTCATTTTTTTATGCTCCTAATAATCAAAAAATTATTTGTAAAACCCTAGAAGAGGCTTTAACTAAAGGCTTAGATAAGAAATCAAATATCTTTATTTATGGAATTATAGAATTTTCTGAAGTTGAAAGCTTTGCAAGGGAACAGAATATGACTATCTATCGAATAGAAGATGCTTTTATTCGTTCCGTAGCGTTGGGTTCAGGTTTTGCTAAACCTTATTCTTTAAGTATTGATTCTAGAGGTATTTATTTTGACCCTCGTAGACCATCAGATTTAGAGTATCTTTTAGAGAATTATGAATTTTCTGATGAACTTTTAGAGCGAGCTAGGAATGTTCGAGATGAAGTTATTTCCTCTAAATTTTCAAAATATAATCACTTAGTACATCAAGAGATTCAGATTGATAGAGAAGAGTATTCTAAAGTCATTTTAGTAACAGGACAAGTTGAAGATGATATGTCCATTAAGTTTGGAGCATTTGGTTTAAATAACAGTGACTTACTTCAAATGGTTAAAGAAAAAAATCCAAATGCCTATATTATTTATAAACCCCATCCCGATGTTCTTTCAGGAAATAGGTTAGGTAATATCTCAAAAGAGATAACAGATGTTTGTGCTAATGAGATTCAGACAGATGTTAGCATAGATTCCTGTATTGCTATAAGTGATGAAATTCATACTTTAACTTCAGGTGCAGGCTTTGATGCTTTATTACGTGGAAAAATGGTTTTTACCTATGGTATGCCTTTTTATGCAGGTTGGGGATTGACTACCGATTATAGAAAATGTGACAGACGAACGCGTAATTTAACATTGGATGAATTGATTGCTTCAACTTTAATTTTATTTCCACGTTATATCTCTCCAAAAACAGGAAAGTTTTGTGAAGTAGAACAGACGCTAGAAGAGTTAAAAGATGAGCAAGAACGGTATTTCAATGATAGACTTTATCGATATAGATTAAAGGCAAAAGGCTATATTCTACCTCGTGGAAGAAAATTAATTCGTCTACTTTTAAAACCGTTTAAATTAAAAGTTTGACAAGTCTTCTCTCTTTTTTGTTAATACAAACAAAAAGGTTTTCCAAATAACTATCAGCTCTAGTTTTAAGCTCCAGTTTTTAATATAGTACAAGTCATACATGAGTTTTTCTTTGGCATCTAATTGTCCTGAACCATATTGATATTTTACTTGTGCAAGACCCGTAATACCGGGTGAGACTAAATGTCTTTGACCGTAGTATGGGATAGATTTTTCAAATTCACTAGTCCATATTTTTCGTTCAGGTCTTGGACCAACAAAATGCATATCACCTTTAAAAACATTCCATAGTTGTAATAGTTCATCTATTTTTTTGTATCGTATTGTATTTCCCCAAGGAAAGGTTCTCGGGTCATTATCTGTTGCAAACTTAGCACCAGTGATTTCAGCATTTTCATGCATTGAACGAAGTTTAATACAGCAGAATTCTTTTTCTTTTAAGCCTACTCGATATTGTTGAAAAAAGAGACTTCCGGGTGACTCTTGTATAATTTTGTATTTTGTATAAATCATGGCAAGAAGAGTAGGTATTAAAAGAAAAATAACAGCAGTATAATCAATAAGTCTTTTTTGTACATATTGAAAAAAAGTGTAAGGACGTATTTCTTCAAGAAAAGAAGTATTAGTAGATACTTCTTCTGTGATTAGACACTTTTGTAAATAAGTTTCTAAAAAATGTTCAATGGTGATGTAGTTAATCCCATTAATTTCTAATTTTGTCAGGTATGTAATTAGTTCAGAGGGTAGTATTGCTTGTGTATTTAAAACAATTAAGTTACTTTTATTGGACTTTAGTGCCTCTGATATTTTCTTAATATTCTCATCTGTTGATGACTTCTTATAGCTTATCCTAACAATATTACTGAAGTGTTTTTTTACTCTATTATATTCTATTTTACTAAAACTATATTTATCACCTAATACAACCAAAATTAATATTCCTTAATACATATGAAGTAGATTATACTATAAGAGATATTAAAAAAAAGCTAATTTTATTTTTTTAATAATAAAAATTAAAATAATAAAAAATATTTTCTGTTTAATATAATTATATTTTCTTGGAAGTAAGTTTAATCCATTAAGTTTTTACTATTACTAGGTATAATTTGAATAATTATTTTATTTGAGTTAAAGGTTTACTTTTATTATGACAACAACACGTTTTGCACCATCACCAACAGGATATCTTCACATTGGAGGGCTTCGAACCTCTCTTTTCTCATGGCTTTGGGCTAGAAAAAATGAAGGTCAATTTTTATTACGCATTGAGGATACAGACTTAGCCCGTAATTCGGAAGAAGCAGTAACAGCTATTTTAAAAGCATTTGATTGGGTAGGAATGTCTTATGATGGTGACGCTATTTTCCAGTCAAAACGTTTTGAACTTTATGCTAAATATGTAGCTCAGTTACTTGAAGAAGGTAAAGCTTATGAATGTTATATGTCAAAAGATGAGTTGTCGATATTACGTGAAGAGCAGATGGCTAAGGGAGAACGTACACGTTACGATGGTCGTTATCGTGATTTTAAAGGAGCGCCACCAGAAGGTGTTGAACCTGTTATTCGAATTAAAGCACCAACAGAGGGTATGATTAGCTTTATAGATGGGGTGAAAGGCGAAATAAATATTGCAGCTACGGAAGTAGATGACTTTGTTATTGCTAGGGCTGGTGGTGTACCAACCTATAACTTTGTTGTAGCGATTGATGATGCTTTAATGGGATTAACTGAAGTGATTCGAGGGGATGACCATCTTTATAATACACCAAAACAAATAGTGGTTTATGAAGCACTTGGCTTTGAACTACCAAATTTCAACCATGTTGCAATGATTAATAATGAACAAGGTAAAAAGCTTTCAAAACGTGACGGGGCAACTGATGTAATGGAATATAAAGCTTTAGGATATTTACCTGAAGCACTTTTAAATTTTTTAGTACGTTTAGGATGGAGTCATGGGGATCAAGAGATATTTTCTATTGATGAGATGATAGCGTTGTTTGACCCAAAAGACATTAATAAGAGTTCATCAAATTATAATCTTGATAAACTACTTTGGTTGAATGCTCACTATATTAAAAATAAGCCTCATGATGAATTGGCAGAACTTTTAGTAGAACATGGTATTGATATCAGAATGCATGAGAAAAAAGATTTGATTTTATCTGCGACTAAAGAACGTGGAAAAACTTTAGTAGAGTTAGCAGAGCAGATTAGTATTATAATTAATGCTCCTGTTGCGTATAATGAAAAAAATGCTAAAAAAGCATTTAAAGGTGATACAGCTAAGATTTTAGCTGAGTTTGTAGTTCTTTTAAAAGGGAGTGGGGCTACTATGCCAGCTGAGTATCATGCTGTTATTGAAAAAATTGTAGAACTTAAAGAGATTGGATTTGGAAAGATTGGACAACCTTTAAGAGTTTCTCTTTTAGGATCTATGACAGGTTCTGGACTGGATGAAATTATGGCTATTTTAGGAACGAATGAAACTATTTCTCGTATAGACAAAGCGATTGAATATATGGAGTCTAAATAAATTTTCCGTATATATGTTTTTAAATAGCTGAAGAGTTAGTGTAATGTTTATAAACTATACAATTATTGATTAATATATGATCAGAAATAAATTATAATATATTCTAACTCATTTAGATAAAGAACAGGGGAAACTATATGATAAAAAAATCAATTTTCAGAGAGTATGACATAAGAGGAATTTTTGAAAAAGAATTAAATGAACAGAGTGTAAAACTTATAGGGTATCACTTAGGTAAAAAGATAGGAAAAGGTAAAGTAGTTTCTATAGGATATGATGCACGTTCACATTCACCAGTTTTAAGAGATTATTTAACATCTGGCTTAAACGAAGCAGGATGTCAAGTATTAGACATGGGTTTAGTAGCCACACCCGTTAATTATTATT
>CACVAP010000092.1 GCA_902727895.1 uncultured Sulfurovum sp. | reverse complement strand
AAAAAGATAAAACTTTAATAACATTTGTTTTTCCAGAAGCATTGGCACCTTTTATAGCAATAATATTGGCTATATCTTCGGTAGAGTTTTTTGATTTTTGAAAAGATATTTCAAAACCTTCTTTGAAGGAACAAAAATTTTCTGCTCCAAATTCTAATAACATAGTTTCCCTTTTTGACTTATATTAATGAATAATAACATATTAGTGTGATCTTAAAAGTTATTTTAGTCATTTTATGACAAAATTATTACTTTATCGTGACAAAATAAAAATTTACTAAAAAGACTTTTAGCTATAATCCCCCATGGCATTCATTAAAATAAACAAAGAAAACTTCTTCCACAATCTATCTCAATTTGTAAAAAAAACTGGCTCAAAAAAGAGCATCGGTATCGTCTTAAAAGATAATGCTTACGGTCATGGATTAGAACTTATGGCACAACTATCACAAGAGTTTGGACTAACTCAAGCTGTTGTTCGAACTTATAATGAAGCAGAGATTATCAAACCTTATTTTGAAGAAATTTTAGTTTTAGGAGACTCTGCCATTGTCGATGAACAATGCTCTTTCAGCCTAAACTCCTTAGAAGACATTACAAATGCTCAAGTAGGTTCAACCGTAGAGCTAAAAGTAGATACAGGTATGCACCGAAATGGTATTGCTTTTGAAGAACTCGAAATTGCACTTCAACTCATAAAAGAAAAAGACTTAATACTTAAAGGGGTCATGACCCATAACCGTTCAGCTGATGAACTAAGTTCTGAGCTGTTTTGGCAAACAAAAGTTTTTGAAGACGTTAAAAAAACCGTTAAAGATGTTGGTTTCAAAAATGTTCGTTTTCATGCTTTTAACTCTGCTTCTGCTCTACGTCTACCTTGCTACAATGAAGATTTTATTCGCTTAGGTATTGGAGCTTATGGCTATTCTGAATTACCTGATATTTATGAAACATTAGATTTAAAACCTGTTCTCTCCCTGTGGGCAAACAAAGTTTCAACTAGAAAGGTAAACCAAGGTCAGAGAATTGGCTATGGTGGTACTTATATAGCACCTAAAGACATGAGCATTTCTACTTATAATTTAGGTTATGGAGATGGTTGGATGCGCAGTAGTTCTTTAGCATCATTTGTTACAACAAATAAGCTACCTTTTTTAGGACGTGTTTCTATGGATTACATTTCTATAGAGAGTACTAAAGAAGAAATTTGTATTTTTGATGATGCACTCAGTGCTGGAAAGCAGTTGGGTACTATCTCTTATGAGATAACAACCCAACTACACAGTGATATTAATCGAGTAGTTGTCTAAAACTTTCTCTTATCACTTTTTTATAAGCTACGAGAAGTTCATCTTCAACTTCATCCGACTTTCGTAGTTTTCCATGAAGCTTTTCTAACTCTTTTCTCATGGAGGCTTCCATAATTTTTTCAGTAAATGAGTTATTATTTAAATCTAAATCACTTCTAACTGCATGAGAACGTTTAGCAATAGTAGAGGCATGATATAAAGAACGACCCAAGAGTACATAGGGAAAGTTCAAGTTTTGCATAGGACCAATACTTAGTTCTCTTTTTCCTAAGCTCTGCCCTAAAACTTTAACTTCATATAAGTTGTCAAAACCAAACATAGCCCCTACTCCACCAACGACACCACCAATAACTGAACCTAGAAAAAGGCTATGCCCTGCTGTCAGAAGGTCAAAGCCTACTCCCGTTAAAGCACCAGCTGATGCACCTGTAACTATTAACTCTTTTTGACTCAAACCAAAGATAGAGGCAGACTCTTTAGAAAATAGTCCTACATCTTCTAGTGATAAAGCACCTTCTTTCTTTTCTATATTGTTATGATTCCAAATACGTTCAATACTTGCTCTTTCATTGACTTCATAACGAATAATTTTTTCACGATAAGCTACTTTAGCTGCTTCTTCTTCCTCTTGGGAAAGAACTTCATCTTTAATATTCTCGGTATGTACAAAAGAGAGTACATTTACCATATAGTCAACTATTGTGCTAATACTATTTTCTATTTTTTGTTCATGTAAGTTTTCTAAAACACCAATGGCTTTTTTAATAGGATTTGTCCACTCTTCTTTAAGCTGTGCCATACTCTCAAGCAATTCAAGATGCTCTCTATGTCCAGCCGTAATAGGATTATATGTTCGTACCAATCGAAAGTACTGACCCAATGCTCTAGACCAGTCTTCTCTGTAGTCTTCATCTCCAATAAGATTTAAAATTGCCATAGAAGGCTGTCCACACCAACGTAAGATTTCCATTTCAACTTCGTACTCAGCCCCATAAGGCTTTGAAGCATCTACTACATAAATGATTCCTGCACCAGCCAAAATGGGTTCAAGTAGTTCAACTTCATCTCTAAATTGATTATTTTCTTTGTGTTTAAAAACAAACTCTCTAACAATATCGGCTCTTTTGTCTGCTGAAACATCACCATGTTCTTCAAGCCAAGAAAAAACACGTCTGGCTCTCTGAAACCCAGGTGTATCAAAAAGTTCATACACAACTTTTCCATCTACTTTTAAGGGAAAACCTCTTTTAACCTGTGTTGTACCAGGGGTATTTCCAATCTGAATACTATTGTCTAGTGCCAATGAAGCGACAATACTACTTTTACCTTTATTAGGATGACCAACAACAGCAAACTTAGGATAACTAGACATCTATTACCTCTAACTTCTCTGAATTAATTTGTTCTAATTTTTTTAACCAAACATCTATATCAGACTTTTTACTACTATATCCTTCTGTCACTGTACCTAAAGGACAAACTTCTACAGTAGTAACTTCTTTCTGAGCTAATACATCTGTTAAAAAATCCATAAAATCCATCGTTGGTGGCTCCCATGCTTTTACATAAAGCAGTATCTTTCCTTCTAACCCATCAACAATGCGTTGATCTTCAGAAAATGAGTTTCTACCTCCCACTACTTGTCTATTTGTCACTTCCACTTTATTGTGATCTTGTAACAAAAGAAGTGTTTTTTCTGAATAATTCCATGCCAATAAATAAGCATAATTATCAGCAAGTACCTCAGAAGCTGCAATAGTTACTTCTTCTTTAACTTCTAGGTGCTTTTCTTGTTTAAAAGATTGGGTCGAAACAAAAGGGGTTTCAAACTCTTTAAGCAATTTCTTCACGCCAACTACAGCTAAAACTTCCTTTTTGAGTTGTGCCTTAAATCCTAATTTCATCATAAACCAAAATACAAGTCTTAAGAGCAAAGCATAAGTTAACGTTGCCATGGCTAAGAACTTCCACCATGCTCCTAACTTATCAGCATTTTGAATCATGTTTGCATCTAATTTTTCACCCAATCTAAAATAATGTGATACCTCAACCAACTCTAAAGAAGGAACAGCCGAAGGGAAAAAACTCTGCCAAGGTGTTGCTAACATTGCTAATACACCTTGAAAAGCAACTGGATCAATGTCTAAAGTGGAACTCCATGCAAAAGCAATGTCTTTTGAGATAATTGTTAATACCAAAGAGAAAAAAAGTCCTAAGGCAAATAAGAAGGAGAAAAGCTGTAAGCGTTGTAAAAATATCCACTTACTCAAGGTTGCTGAAAAAGGTAGTGCTGAAAAGTCTATTTTTTTCGCGAAAGGGAAAAAGTTAATGATTTTTTCTAAATAATATAAAGGAGAAAGATGATTAAAAAAACTAGCTCCCAAATTCCCCGTAAACATTGAGAGTACAGTAAGTAACATACTCAAAAGAGGTAAGCCAACCATCACTAACAGTAGATAGATAACATTAACAGGCTCTTTTCCAGAATAAGAGAGCAAGGCAAAACCCGTAAATAAGCCCAGCAATAATAATGCAAAACCAAATAAAGAAGTAAATAGTGTTAGGTAATGAAGGTACTTAGAAGAATCCAACTCATCTACTACTCGGAAAAGGTTTTTATCTTTCCACAAGGTGAGAAGCTTCGAACCTTTTGTTGTTTGAGTAAGTGCAAAGACGCGATTGTCTTCGTGGTTACCTTGATATTGTTTTAAAAGTTGTGCTAAATCTAAATAAGATTTAAATGTAAATTGACTGTTATTTTTTTGCATTAGAAGCTTTGTATTTTTAAATCAATTATACGGTTTTTGCACTTAAGACTTAATAGTACTTAAGCCTAAGGAAGTAGGGATCGCATCATTCCTAAAGGTGTTAGTTTACTCACCCCTGTACTCATATCTGTTTCCATATTTCCGATTTTAGAGTTCATGTCCTCAACTGAATGACTCATAGAACTAATATCTGAAGCCATATCAGTTTGTATGTTTTTAACATGAATATTCATTTGCCCCATATAAGTATTCATGGCTTCCATACCTTCATTCATTTTATCAATTTTCTTATTTACAAGTACAAGTTCTGAAGACATCTTATTGACACTATTTGCCATCTGCCCAACATATCCTGTCATGTCATAAAGCATTTTTGCAAAAAACAACATTAACATTACGCCAAATGTCGTTACTAATATCATTAGTATACTTGTCTCTTTCCTTAATACTCCGTGCATAAAAACTCCTTACGTTCCCTGTAGTTACCTACTAGCTGTATTTATGGTAGCCAAACAAAGTGCTAGACTTGTGAATAACATGTGTTCTTTTCAAGAAAACCCCAATATATAGCGAAATGAAACAATCTATACATTTTTGTTATACAAAATATAACAACAGTTAATCTATTTATATAGTTAAGTAAAATCTACTCATATTTGAATAGATATCTGCTATGATTTCATAAAAAACTTTAAGGATCTATATCATGGCAAAAACAACTTTTATCTCTTGGAATGTTAACGGAATTCGGGCTGTAGACAAAAAAGACGCACTTAAATGGATTGATGAACGAGAAGTAGACTTTTTAGGCTTACAAGAAATTAAAGCTGAAGCTGAACAAATTCCTGAAACTATTTTTGAACGTATGTATGATGTCGAACACATTAACTCCTCTATTAAAAAAGGTCAATCTGGAGTGGCACTCTATACAAATAAAGAAGGAACATTTACTTGTACTTGTCCAAGCGTAGATATTTTAAGTGAAGGACGTATTAATGAATATCATTTTGATAATATTGCTTACTTCAATGTTTACTTTCCGAATGGACAACGTAACGACGAACGCTTAGAATATAAAATGGCATTTTATGACCGTTTTTTAGAACATATTAACACATTGAAGCAAGAAGGAAAATCCATCATCGTTTGTGGAGATGTCAACACAGCTCATACAGCCATTGACCTTGCACGTCCAAAAGCCAATGAGAAAACATCAGGATTTTTACCCATGGAACGTGAATGGATGGACAAACTGTTAGCTGCTGGCTATGTTGACACTTTTAGACATATGCATGGTGAAGATGCTACTGAACGTTATTCATGGTGGTCATACCGTGCAGGAGCTAGAACTAGAAATGTAGGGTGGAGAATTGACTACTTTTTTGTCTCAGATGATTTAAAAGACAAAATTATCTCTGCTGATATTTTAGACCAAGTGCTAGGGAGTGATCATTGTCCAATTGAATTAAGCCTAGATATTTAAACTTCTAATAATTACTAACAAAGTATAATATTAAAATAATATATATTTTTTATACTAAAAGGTAATCTATATGAGTAAATTAAAAAAAGTAAACCATGAAATTAAGTGTGCCACACAACAAATTATTGTTAGTCGTACAAATACTGAAGGAAATATAATTTACTGTAACCCAACATTTTTAGAAGTTAATGACTTTAAAAATTCTGAGATTATTCAACAACCACATAGTATTGTACGTCACCCAGATATGCCTAAAACTATCTTTCGGCTTATTTGGACTATCATTGAACAAGGTCTCCCTATTCAAGCTGTCATAAAAAATCAAACTAATCTGGGTAAATATTACTGGACACTTATTACTATTAAACCTCAGAAGGACAGAGATAACAAAGTCATTTCCTATGTTTCCTATGGAAAGCAAGCACCTGATAAAGTAATTAAAGAAATTGAAATACTTTACAAAACTCTTTCAAAAATAGAACATGAAATGGACATTGATTCGGCAATCAACTTCTTGGAAACCCATCTTAATGAAAAGAATATGACTTATGCCCAATATATGAAACATCTAACAAAAAACCGTGAGTTTAGATGTCTCTGTGACTTTATTAAACTTGCAGTTATTCGCTAATTCTAAGCCGTATAAACTTTCTGACCTATAAGTTTATATTGCGCATAAAAATTTTCAACAAAATCAACTATCTTTGTATTAGACGGTAAATATACCCCTTCTCTTTTTTGTGTATACTTTTCTAAATACACAGAGGCATCTTCTCTATCAATATAATGTTGTGCTAAAGTAGTATAAGCTTCAACATAAGCTTCTTTCATTACATCATACTTTTCATAATGTATCTCAATTTTATCTTCATAAGTAATCATACCCGAGCCAAATAAAATATTTAAATGAATCAACCCTTCACAATAGTAAGGTAATACCTCCCCCACTTCTCTCCAAGCCATTAAGCCTACTGAGCGAGAAACTAAATCATCAACCATATGTCTTTTAAGTGCTTCATCTTCATTCTCAAAAAATGCCATTAGTCCACCAGCTGTTGCTTTAAACTCTTCTATGTTTTTAAATTGACCACTTTTATTCATCGTGCTTTCTGTATCTGAGTCTATCCACAACACATGTCCAAACTCATGTCCAATGGTTGAAACATCATAAACATTTTGCCAAAGTTCAGGTCTTTTTTCAATCAATTCGCGTTGTTCTTCCACAAATTCTAAACCAAAAGTATCTACCGAAAGTTGCATGATTGGTTTTGCTTTTTTATTTTCCATCACAAAATCTGCATAAGCAAAGATTTTTTTACCAAGTTCAGCTGATACCTGTTCATCATTGGGAACAACTTGTGCAGAAAAAAGTCCATTCAGTTCAGCACCATAGTACAATACAGGCTGTCCTATATAAAGCTGCGTTTCATCTACTTGATTCATATTTTTAGCAATGGTCTCTTCAACTTCACCTTCAATATTTTCTGCAAGTTTAGAAGAAAACTCTTTTATACTTTCTCTTGTATTTGAAGAACTTTGTAGCTTAGGATTAACAATTCGTAAATCCCATTCTAATGCCACAGCTTTTCTAAAGTGATCTTCATAATACTCTAAAGGATGTCCAATTTGAAGAGGTGTCGTAATACGCATCCAAGCCCTGTCCACATCAGCCCAATATCCAATAAGTTTTCTTGGCTGAGGTTGAGCAAATGCTCTTTTAAGAGCAATGAAATAATTAACCCATTCACTTTTCTGCTCAAATACCTTGTCTTCTAACATTGAAAGTTCTTCTAATAAGTCTTCAATAGTAGAAACCAACTCAGCCACTTCAGAAGGAAATGCTACAGAATAAGCTACAGCACGATATTCTCCCTGACTATCTTTTTCTAAGACAGAGTAACAACGGTCACCAACTTCTCCAAGTGGATCAACATCTAATAAATTCTTCTCTCTTAACATTTTAAAAATCGCTTGCTCATCACCATTGTATTCATTTAGTAAATCACGATTTACCCCATTAATAATCTTAGCTGTCCACGCCGACTGCCAATTACTCATGACTTCACCAATCAAGTGAACACCTTCTAAAAGTTTCTGGTAAAAAGGGGTTAAAAGGTTTTCATACTCTATCCAGCCTATCAAATATTCATGACGACTCAAATGCATGGCTTTTACGAACAAGTAAGCCAACTCTTTTTTCTCTATTATTTTCTCTTCAGAAAAACCTTCTTTTTGAAAAACTTGCTCTAAAGCATCTTCTCTCAAATTTACTACACGGGTCAAAGCTGCCATCTGCGTTTCAGCAGTAATAGGAAGTTCCATTTGTGCTAAGAACTCTTCCACTACCAAAGCAGCTTCTTGATGCTCTCCAGTTAAGAGCTGATAATAATCATTTAATGATGCTTGTCTAACTTGAAGTTCATCGTATATTCTTTGTAAGTCTTGCATAAATTTTTCTTGCATAAGAGAATCCTTCTATAGAGTATTATATTAAGATAAATAATACTCAAAGAAGCATTAATATACATAGGTGTCATAAGCTAAAAAAGAAATACCTCATCCTTTAAGCCAACTCTTATAAGCTAAAAAACAGTATCTATTCAAGTTAAATTACAATAGATATTAATCTGTTTTTTTATGTTAAAACTTCAAGCTCAACCCAACTTTTTGTTTTTCCATATCCACAGAAACAACTTGAACCCGTGCCAAATACTGATTTACGGATAAAGCTTCCAAAGGATGAGCTATTCGTTTCTCACTCATCTTAGAAATATGAATCATCCCATCATTTTTAAGCCCAATATCCACAAACGCACCAAAATCCGTAATGTTTCGTACCACCCCAGAGACAATACTTCCTTCTCTTAACATCGAAATATCGGTCAAATCATCTTTAAAAGGAATCGCTTCAAGTGCTTCACGAGGATCAAACCCAGGTTTAGCCAACTCTTTAAGTATGTCCCCTATGGTCACTTCCCCAACCCCTAACTTCACCGACAAAGCTTTCACATCGGAAGTATCGGAAAGTTTCTCTAAAGCCTCTGCCACAGCATAGCTCTCAGGATGAATTCCTGTGTTATCAAAAATGCTTTTACCCTCACGAATACGGATAAACCCAGCCAACTGCTCATAAGCTTTCGCTCCTAAACCTTTGACTTTAAGTAGCTCTTTTTTGGTTTTAAACGCCCCATTAGATTCACGATAGATGACAATATTTTTAGCTAACTTCGGTCCAACCCCAGCCACAAATGCAAGTAGAGAAGCCGAAGCCGAATTCACATCTACTCCAACCGTATTAACCAAAGACTCAACACCCTCATAAAGCTTTCGTTCCAACAACTTTTGATCAACATCATGCTGATACTGCCCTATTCCCAATGATTTTGGGTCGATCTTCACCAACGTTGCCATGGGATCACGCACACGCCCTGCAATGGAAATCGCCCCACGAACCGTAACATCTAAGTCAGGATATTCTTCTGATGCAATCTTAGAAGCCGAATAAACCGATGCACCAGCCTCTGAAACCACCGTATATTTGAGCTCACCATTTAACTCTTTGTTCAACTTGGCAAAAAACTCTTGAGTCTCTTTAGAAGCTGTTCCATTCCCTATGACCACCCCATTCACCCCATACTTTTTCACCAAATCCAAAACTTTTTTACGTGAACCCTCAAAGTCCGACTTAGGAGGCGTAGGAAATATAAGAGCATCATCCAAATACTTCCCATTTTCATCCAACACCACCAATTTACACCCCGTTTTGTACGCAGGGTCAGCCCCTAAAAGTACTTTACCTGTCACAGGAGGAATCATAAAAAGCTGTGTTAAATTCTTTCCAAAAGTGCTTATGGCTGCCAAGTCTGCTTGTTCCTTTAACACCCCAGCCACTTCTCGCTCAATCGATGGATATAACAAACGTTTAAAGCCATCTTTATACGCTTCAAATAAAATGTTTTTAGACGAACCCATATGGTCACGAAGTTTATAGCGTTTCAGCATTTCTAAATATCGCTCAGAATCAATGCTTATTTTCACAGACAGTTGTTTTTCTTTCTCTGCTCTACGAATCGCAAGATAACGATGAGAGGGAACAAAAGCTACTTTTTCAGAATGCTCTTTGTAGTTCTTGTAAACCCCATTCTCATCAAACTCTTTTCCTTTTTTAGTTTCTAAAACACCATGTTTTTCCGTCATCTCACGGACTACTTTACGCTCTTTAGGAGCATCTGAAAAACGTTCAGCCACAATGTCTTTTGCGCCTTTTATGGCATCATCTACAGATTTTATAGTACCATGAACAAATGTTCTTGCCTTAGACTCAAACTCTTTTTCAGAAATTTTAGCCGACTGCAATAAGTTTGCTAAAGGCTCTAATCCATTTTTAATAGCTACCGAAGCACGAGTATTTTTCTTTTCTTTAAATGGTCGGTAAATATCTTCTAAAGCTGTCATAGTAGAAGCTTCTTCAATGGCAATTTTTAAAGCATCTGTCAAAACCTCACGCTCTTCTAAAAGCTTTAAAATCTCTTCTTTACGTTCAAGTAAACGTCTAGCTGAAACATAAACTTCATGAAAATCACGAAGCTCATCATCAGAAGCACCACCTGTCATTTCTTTACGATAACGTGCAATAAAAGGAATGGTTGAGCCTTCATCTAAAAGTTTTAAAATACTGGTGATTTGATTTTTCTGTAGGGTTGTTTTTTGCGTTAGTAGGGTTATTAGATTTTGCATATTTTATGGTTTCTTTTTTTGATTTTTTGGATTATACATTATTAAGTTTAACACTTCGACTACGCTCAGCCAGCGTTACTTTAATACAAAAATCCAAACAACCAGAGAGGAATTTTCTTTTCATTCATACTAAAGTCATCATCTATCACCAAGTAAGAGTTTGGAATATCTTTAATCTGATTAAAGCTTTTATTTTTCCCTCCTACTTCAAAAGTATATTTCCCATCTACGATAAAATCACCACTATCAGAACTTGTTATACTGTGCATATTACCTACTTGATTCGCAAAAAAAGTCTCTCTAACTGTTCCTATTTTATGTTCAGTACACATGGCGAAGAGTTGGTTTGTATTGTTCAAATAGACCTTGTCAGGCTTTGCCAATATAGCTAACCCTTTTTTACTGTTCATCACAATATTCAAAAGTTCCCCTTTATCTAAATGATTCAAATAACTATAAATACTATTTCGTGAAAGCTCTGATAGTGTGGCAATTTTACTAATATTTATTTTGAAAGGGTCACTTTGACAGATAACTAAAAGTAACTTTTTCAACTTCTCAATGGATTCCATCTTTATCAAACCTAGATTCAGTAAATCTACTTCAATGGTTAAATTTATCGTGTTGTACAGTAACTCTAAAAAGTGCTTTCGTTCTGAAAAATAAAATGGATAATATCCATGCTCCAAATATTCATTCCAATGCTCCAAAGGGCGAAACTTACCCATCAAGTCATCTACAATTTCTGTTTTATTTTCTAACATCTCCTTCAAGAAATACTTGGGTAAACTCTGATTAGTCGTTAGCTCCAAAAACTCCCTATAAGAAAGTCCATAAAGCCGATGAGTCACTACCCTACGACTCAAATCTGCTTGTGCATTCAAAATAGAAGTGGCACATGAACCTGTAAAAAGCACTTTTAAATCAGGATAAACATCATAAATAGCTTTCAAATGAATAGCAAAGTTTTTATATTTATGAATCTCATCAATAAGTAGATAGCGTCCACCCTGTTTGGTAAACTCTCCAGCGAATTCAAAAAGGTCAAGCGTAGCAACAAAAGGCAAATCAAATGAGAAATACAACGAATGATGTAGAGGAGTATTTTGACGTAATTCTTGTAGCTTTTGAAGTAAAAGAGTCGTCTTCCCCACCCCTCTAGCCCCAACTATGGCTACCATTTGAGAAGAAAAATCTATCTTTTCATAGAGATAACGTTTGAAATCAATTTCTAGGTTATTTAAGAGTATTTTCTCGTTATTATAGAGTTTTTCAAGCATTTTATATCCATTTTTGTTTACTTAGATGAACAATTATAGCATATATTTGTTTCCTATTAAGATTTATCATTCCAAAGCTCCAAGTCTGGATTAATTTTATGCTTATAGTTATGCAAGTTTTAGGAGAAGAAATTGTTGATACAAAACTATTAAGTACTGAAGAACAAACATTTATAGATGATTTAAGAACCTTTATTTTAGATAGGGCAAAGAAGTTTAAAGAGATAGCTAAGGTTACTTTATAAAGTAACCTCATCCCCTTGTATTACTACAGCAAGCGATAATCCCCTAAAAGATTCTCAAATGGTATATTAAGTTGTGTGTTCAAGTTTCGTATCATATCAAGCGTAAGTTTTCTTTTTCTATTTAACACTTCTGATACACGTGATTTATTACCAAACATAGGAACTAAGTCATTTTGTCTTAGCCCTTCTTGTTCCATTCTAAATTTTATGGCTTCTATTGGGTCTGGTGCATCTATAGCATAATGTTTCTCTTCATAGTTTTCAACCAAAGTTGCCAATACCTCTAGTTCATCAAAAGCTTCAGAGTTTGGTTCTGCATCCATGAGTGATTCTACACGAGAGAGGGCTTCTTGATAGTCTATTTCAGTTCTTATGGGTTTTATCATTTTATAACTCCTCTATATTTATTTTGTCATACTGTTTATGCGTTCCAATGAACTTTATAAAAATAATTTCTGCAACATAGTTTATTTTAACAATGAGTCGATATTTGTTTCCACAGATGTTAAAAACTACTTTATTATTACCTACGATACTTGCACTTTTATACTGTGCTTTTATCTCATTTGGATTTTGCCAATTTGCTTTTATGGCTTCGTGATGCCATGATTCCAATGCAGATTTACTATCAATATAGTTTGGCTCATCATAAAAAGCTCTTAGGGTACTTTTAGCTATGACTCTCATGATATTACTTTAACATAGTTACCATAATGGTAACTTTAATCAATGGAGTATTTTCATCTTAAACTCACTTTTTTATGATTTTAACATTAAAAGTTTATTTTGGTTAGGAATATGGCATATTGTCATGTTTTATCAATACCTATACCAACAACCACTTCCACATAGGAATAACCTCAATACTCCCCTCATCTACCTCTACAACTTCATCTCGTTCAGCCGTTACAAGATACGCTTTAGAAAGTTTAAAATACTTCATCCCCTCTCTTAGAGCATTTATCTCTCGTGTCAAGGTCTTTTCATCTTCAATAGCATAAGAGACATTAACCAAGTACTCTTTGTCCGTATGAACATATAAGTCAACCTCTTGTTTCTCCTTAAAATAATAAACCTCAGAACTCTCACGACGTAGATGTAAAAATGCTAAGTTTTCATAAAGTTTAGAATAATCATCTGACAAAGAGATAGAAAAAAGCTTTTTAAAACCATTGTCAATTGCATAAAGTTTTTTAGGGTTTCGTTGTTCTTCTCTCACCGAATTTCTATAAATAGGCGTAGTAAAAAGAGCATAAGCCTCTTGCAAATACGACATATAATCATACAAAGTATCTTTACCTACTTTATAACCTTGTGATTTATAGTCATTGTAAAGCTTATTCACACTTATAAGCGTTCCCATATTAACAAACATATATTTAATTAAGTGCTTAAGGAGTGATTGGTTCTTTATGGTATATCGTTCTACTACATCCTTATAAATAATCAAATCCAAATAGTCTTTTAAAATACGCTTCTGAACATCAGGTGTTTCATCAAAGGTTTCAGCAAATCCACCATCGACCAAGTAGCTATTAAAAGCATTCTTAACAAAGCTAACACTTTTAGAAGAATACAGATTAACTTCTATCTCTTTATGTCTCAAATACTCTTTAAATGAAAAAGGAAATACTTCATAGGTAATGGTTCGTCCACGCAGTGAAGTAGCAATCTCCGACGAAAGTAATTTAGAGGATGAACCCGTAATGTAAAGTTGTAAATTAAGTGTATCATCAATACGACGAATATACTTTTCCCATCCCTGAACATTTTGTACCTCATCTAAAAAAAGATAAACTTTCTCTTCTCGTTTTTCAGGATAAAGCTCATAATACCCCTCCATCAAATCATCTAAGTTTTCTAGTTTTAAAGGAAAAAGTCGGTCATCTTCAAAGTTAATATAGACAATATTTTTAGGGTCAATACTCTTACGTAATTGTTCAATGAGGGAATATAAAATATAAGTCTTACCACTTCGACGTACTCCAATGAGTGATACTATCTTTTTGGTAGTTATTGGTATCTCATAATCTCTTGAAACAATTCTTCCAAAAGTTCGCTCTTGGAAGTTGATAATGAGTTTTTTGAAGACTTCTTTCATACTTTATCCTTTTTAACTAGGATTATTATATCTTTTTTTGTACTAGTTAACAAGTACAAAATCCTCATGATTAACATACTATATTATAAATATTTAAAATCAAAAGCTTTACTTCATACCAATTAATGTCGGAGTAAGGCACTACGACCTACGCGACTTTGTCGCTTTATTTACCCCAAAAACCCAACAATCTTACCATCCAACCAATAAACAGGCTCCCTAAAAGTCCCAGAAATAAACCCAACATGTCCACCATGTTCACTTACTTCAAGCGTCACAAAGTCCGACAATTCTTCTTTAGTAGGAATAATCTCTTCTGTCATAAAAGGATCATCTTTCGCGTGGATGATGAGTGTTTTAGTTTTTATGTCTTTTAAGTACTGCTTTGCTGAACACTTATTATAATAATCTTGTGAGGAATTAAAACCAAATATCGGGGCAATGTAAGCGTCATCAAAAGCACGAATGGTTTTTAAGTTTTTAATAGCTTCTTCATCTTTTCCAAGGAACTTTTTCATCTCAAACTTTTTGTATTTTTGAAGTAAGGTCACTTTGAGGGGTTTGAGTAAATAGTTCTGATAAACTCTTGAAAAACCTTTTTCAATGGTATCTGAACAAATGTCTAAACGTAAAGGAGCTGAGACTGAAACAGCTGATTGTAATGGAGTATCGCTACCCCACTCTGCTAAGAGTTTGAGTAACATATTTCCACCAATGGAAAAACCTACAGCATGAAGTGGATTATTAGGATAAATTTTTTGAAGATGTTCTATAAAAGCTTTAGCATCCCCTGTCTCACCACTGTGGTAAGCTCTGGGTTTTAGGTTTTCTTTTTTTCCACAACCTCGAAAGTGCATGAGTACCGAAGTAAAGCCTTGTTTTTCTAAAGCATTCATAAGACCTATGATATAAGGTGAATTGACCGAACCAGCCAAACCATGAAAAAGTACTACTATGGGACGATGGTCTTTTGGTTTTTCATGTTGCCAAACACATTCAACAAAGTCGCCATCGGGAAGGGTGAACTCTTCTGTTTCTACTTTTTCTAGTTTATCTTTTCTAAAAAAAGTAGCGAAGAGTGTTTGAACATGTGGATTTCTTAGTAGAAAAGAGGTTTGAAACATTTACTTCAAGATCTCTTTTACACGACCAACTTCACGCGTTGTAAGTCGTACTTTTATGCCATGTGGATGGGTTTTTGAATTGGTTAAAATGTCACGGACAATTCCCCAAGTCAGATAACCTGTGTCTTGGTCTTCTTTTAACACAATATTCACTTCAGAGCCAGACTTAATGTCTGCTCTTTTGGTTCCATCTTTCATCTACTTATCCTTTTGTACCAGCATCATACTCAACTTCAGCAGAGAAGTCTACAATTTCGTTTTCAGGTTTTGGTGCTGTTGGATCACAAATAAAATTACGCATGTCTAAAGTTTTAAGATTGTCTGTCCAACCAATATAATATTTTGCTTCATCTTGGTTAAGTGTAATGTAATCTTCTTTAAAATAGAGTTGAAAAAGGCTATCAAGATTTTCCTGTGGACCAATATGCACTACCCACACAAAACCACCAGCTGCTACCGTTGGTACTTCTTTACGTGAACGCATAATGTCACGTCCTACAGTCTCAATAGTACAAAGCGATGTCTCATGTGAAAAAAGAGAACACTCAACGACTGCTTCGTAGTCGTCTCGTGGTTGGAGTTTCTTCCAATAATCTTTTTCTCTTTTAACTTTAAAAGTTTGTGCTTCTTCATCAAGTTTGTTACAAACCATTAAGTTGGCTATTTTTGTTTTTTTGTCATCTTTACTTACTGCAATTGTATAATCTTTACGCCATACAAAAGAACTCTCAGTCATCAAGTCTAAAACATTTGCATGTAAAGCCTTGTCATTGTCTAATACGCCAGCATTTAATGCTTTTACTACATCTGAAACTACATCTATTATCATTTTTCTTCCTTTTTAAATTATTATTTTATCGTTGTAACATTTTTATAATAGGCTTTGCAAGTTCTAATGCTTTTGCTCGATGTGAAATACTTTTTTTAAGTTCATCATCCAACTCACCTAATGTTTTATCATAACCACTTGGTACAAACATCGGATCATAACCAAAACCTTGATCGCCACGTGTTGTGCTTAACACATCTCCATGCATCCAACCATGAACAACATACTCTCCATATTTACTTACAATGGCAATGGCAGCTGTATAATAAGCTGGTGTTTTTTCTACGCCTGCTTCTTTAACAGAGTTTACCAATTTATGTAAATTCTCTTTGTCTGTCGAACCTTCTCCAGCATAACGTGCAGAGTATATTCCAGGAATTCCTCCGAGTATTGGTACCGAGATTCCAGAGTCATCTGAGACAACAATGGCTTCTTTATCTTCAAGTTTATCATAAATAGTGCGTGCTTTTATGAGTGCATTTCCTTTAAAAGTATCAGCATCTTCTACAATGTCAATCTCTCCTAAAATATCTGAAAAAGCCACTACCTCAGTTTCACACATCTTTTTAAACTCTCTTAGTTTACCTTTGTTTCCTGTTGCAAGAACAATTTTCATCAACACTTAACCTTCTTTGTCTATAATAAAAATAATTTTACCCTATTGGAGATATTACTATGATTAAACAAATCATGCCTTTAACTTTCATTGTCGGATTGCGATTTTTCGGACTTTTTATTGTTTTACCTATCCTCTCTGTATACGCTTTACAGATGCCAGGAGCAACTCCTTTTCTAGCTGGTCTAGCTGTAGGTGGTTACGCTGTTACGCAAGCGCTTTTTCAAGTTCCTTTTGGAATAATTTCTGATAAATTTGGTCGGAAACCCATACTCTTTTTTGGACTGATTATCTTTATTGTAGGCTCGGTTATTGCTGCTCTGTCTGACAATATCTATATGCTTCTACTCGGTCGATTCTTACAAGGTGCTGGTGCCATTGGTTCCGTAGTATCGGCGATGATTGCCGATCTTGTAAAAGAAGAAGAACGTCCTAAAGCCATGGCTGTTATGGGTGGGGTTATTGCACTTTCTTTTGCAGCTGCCATGATTATTGCACCAACAGTTGGACCTATTTGGGGTTACGACAAACTCTTTTGGATTACGGCTATTTTATCCGTAGTGGCAATGGGTATTCTCTTCACTTCTGTACCTAAACCTCCAAAAATTGTGCATACTTATTCAGAGGAAGAGTCTAAATTTACAGAAGTATTTAAAGACAAAGCACTGGTAAGAATGTACGTTACTTTCTTATTTCACTCGTCTATTATGACCATGGCATTTTTCATTATTCCTTTGGTTATTACTCAAAGTACCGAAGACGGTGGTTTTGGTTGGGCGCACTCTGAGTTATGGAAAGTTTATTTTCCAGCCATGATTTTTGGTTTCTTTGCCATGGCACCAGCTGCTATCTATGGTGAGAAAGGTGGAAAAGGTAAAGAGGTCTTTATGATTTCGATTGTTATTATTTTCCTTGGTTTCATGGCAATGGGTTTCTCAAATTCTCCTTGGTTATTTACAGTAGGTGTTGTTCTTTTCTTTATTGGATTTAATATGTTTGAACCACTGCTTCAAAGTTTTGTAGCAAAATATGCTAAAGTTCATCAAAAAGGAGCAGCACTTGGTGTTGCCAATACTTTTGCTTATACTGGTATTTTCTTTGGTGGTATTTTTGCTGGTTGGATGATACAAAATTATGACAGAGGTACTTTAGCCTTAGTAGTAGGTGGACTTTCTGTAGCTTGGTTCTTATGGGTCTACACGATGCCAAGTCCAAACAACCGTGGAAATGTTTACTTACCTCTAGATTTATTTGACAGAGAAAAAGTTGCTGCACTTACAGAACATGAAGCGATTGTAGAGTCTTATGTAAATGAAACTGAGCAAATAGCTGTTGTTAAATTTAACAAAGATATGATTGATGAAGATGAAGTACGAGGGATGTTGAGTTAAGCTCAACACTCTTTTTAGCTTTTTTGAACTTGAGTTAGAGTTAAATCTAACTCTAACTCTTCTCAATATGATTATAAAGTTCTTGTAAATCTTCTTCATTTTCAACTTCATCAGCCAAAATTTCATTTACCAACTCATAAGTAATTATGTCTTTATTTTGTAACATAGCAGCTAAACCTGAATAAACATAAACACTACCTTCTGCACTTTTAATAGCAAGGTCTAAAATAGAAAGCTCATCAAAAGAACTTGACGTTTCATAACCAGTATTTGTATGCTCTGTCCAATCACTTGGACTATCTATCGGTGTACTTCCTAACTCAATAATTCTATCAGAGATCATATGTACATGTCTTAGTTCATCATTAGCCAGTTGTCTAAGTTTTGCTTTTACGTCACTCTTTCTAATACCCTTAACAACTTTCGCTTCCATTAAGTATTGATGATAAGCCAACCACGAATCTGCGTAAACTTTGTTTAGCATTCTTATCGTCTCAGCTGTCTCTAAAGCTTTAATAATTACATTTCCTCGTTGTGTCATGACTTATCCTTTTGAAGTTACTTATAATTTGACATAAGTTATTTTAGTAACTTATTATTTGTCTTGATTAATCATATCCAAGGAAAATCGTGAAAGAATCGCATTAGGTAAATGAAAAAGAAAAAAATAATGGGAGGAAATTTTCCTCTAATACAGAGGTTTTTTGTTTTTAATAAAGTTTCTATAAATAGACATTATTAAAGAGTATATTCGGCATTATAAGATGATTTCTAAAAAATAAAACAAAACAAAAGGAAAATATTATGGACAATAAATTACATGTCTTATGGACGAACGATAACGTTTTAACAGCCGAACATATGTTACTGTTGTATGCAACAAAAACAATGGAGTTTAAACTGTGGGATGAAATCACCATTATCATTTGGGGTGCAACTTCAAAACTTGTCGCTGAAAATGAACATATACAAAAATTAGTAGCAGAAGCTCAAAAGGCAGGTGTAAAGTTTTCTAGTTGTGTCAAATGTGCTGAAGACTTAGGAACAACACAAGCTCTTTTAGCTCAAGGCATTGAGCTAATAGCATGGGGTAAACCATTGACTCAGCTGATTAAAAATAAAAATCATCTCATAACGATTTAGTATCAAAATAAATTAAAGGAAAAAATTATGCGTAATATCATCTTAGTTTTATGCTTGATTGCATTTACTATGCTTCAAGCTACAGAAGTAGCCAGTTACCAAGAATCTTTCGATAAGTTCATGGTAAAGAGGTCAGAATCTCCTGCTAAGTTCTCTCCAAAAGAACAGAAAGTTATGAAACAAGAGAGTGTATCTTTGGCTCAATCATTTCCAAACCCAGGAATACAGATTGGTGGAAAAGCACCAGAATTTAGCCTAACAAACGCTTTTGGCAAAGAAGTTAATCTCACAGCTGAGCTTAAAAAAGGTCCAGTTGTTCTTGTTTTTTATCGTGGTGCTTGGTGTCCTTATTGTAATATGCACCTTGGTGTACTAAGCCAAAGTCTGAGTGAATTTAAAAAATATGATGCTCAGTTAATTGCCATAACACCACAAAAGGCAGATAAATCAGAAGAACAAATAAAAAAAGATGCTTATCCCTTTGAAATTCTAAGTGACGTCAATAACAGTGTTATGAAAGAGTATAAATTATACTTTGAATTATCTAAAGAGCTACTAGCTGTATACAAGAAAAATGGGCTTGATATAGAAGCATACAATGGTAAAAACCATACGGCATTACCAGTCCCTGGTACTTTTGTTATTGATACTCAGGGAGTTGTTAGAGCAATGCAGGCACAAACAAACTATAAAGTTCGTATGGAACCCAAAGATATTATTGATGCCTTGATAAAAATATCAAAAGAGAAGTAATAAGCTTAGCTGATTGGTTTTAGAAGAGTTATTCTCCTAAAACCTAGTTTTTAATTAGGCTACTGTTACATCTTTCGATGCTTTTTTAAAGTACTCTTGCCCAGCTTTACATAATGGACAAGCTTTAGGAGCTTTTTTACCTCTATGTACATGTCCACAGACTTCACAAATATATTCTTCATTCTCTTCACTATCAAAGAAGCCTTCTGCTTCTAATGCAGCTTTTAGTTCTAAGTACTCTCGTTCATGCTCAACTTCTACTTTACCAATGGCTCTAAACAATCGTGCAATATCAGCTAAACCTTCTTCTTTCGCAATGGCTGCAAAGTTAGGGTACATCTCTTCATGTTCATAACGCTCACCATCAGCTGCATAAATAAGGTTTTTCTGTGTCGAATCCAAATCAATACCTTTTACCATTTTGTTGTAAGCTTTATACTCTGCCATTGCATGGTATTTTTCATTATTTGCTGCTTCTTGAAAGTGTCTTGCGATTCTATGTAAACCCTCTTCGTAAGCTACATCTGCAAAAAACTCATATTTATTTCTAGCTTGACTCTCACCAGCAAATGCCTTCATAAGGTTTACAGCAGTTAAGTTTTCAGTTACCATCTCCATCTCTTGACCACAACAAGACAATGCTCCACCACCAACTTCTTGTACTTCTATTTCGTTTCCACATTTATTACATTTATAGCTCTCATATTGTCTCATTTTAAAATCCTTCAGTTTTTTATAAAAGATAATCTTTATCCTTTAGTAATTATATTCCTTTGAAACTTAGAGAATGATTTTTTTCCTTTAGAAATTTTTATAGATTATGTATTTGTTAAAAGGGCAGCTATATAAAGGATAAGAAGAAAAGAAAAAATAAAGGGGGAGTTAAAAATAGAGAATTTTAAGAGAATAAGATAAAGAGGTGAAAATTCACCTCTTATTTAAATAATATAGAATTTACTTCAATTCAATCTTTGCAGATTTTCTAAGTGCATCAGTCTTTGCTTTCATACTTTGAGCAAATGCTTCTCCAGCTAATTCATTTGTGATTTGATCTTTTACAACCTCAAATGGCTTGGCTGTGGCTTCTTTTTTACCATCTAACATAATAAGGTGAAAACCAAATTGTGTTTTAACGGGTGTCTTGGTATATTCACCTACTTTCAACTTATCTGCTGCAGCTGAAAATTCAGGAACCATTCTATCTAGTTCAAACCAACCTAGATCGCCACCGTCTTTACCAGAAGGACCAGTTGACTTAGATTTAGCCAATTCAATAAATTTAGCTTTCTTATCTTTAGCAGCATCTAATTCTTTAATTAATGCTGTACCCTCAGATTCTTCTTTTACTAGAATATGACGTGCTTCTAATTTTTTAGGATCTGAGAATTTAGCTTTATTATCTTCATAATGTTTTTTAACTTTATCTTCTGAAAGACCATCTTCTAAAGCTTTCATCTCATTTTTCATCCAGATATTAAGTAATAATTCTCTTTTAACTTCCTCAAGTTGAGATAAATAATCTTTTGATTTTTCAATATCTGATTTCTCAGCAGCTTGAGTAATAAGCTTTCTATCTACTACCATATCTAAAACTCTTTTTTTCATAGCATCATCTAAAGTCTCATACTTCATACCAGATTGACCAATCGTTACTGAAATATCTGTTTCTGTAATCTTTTCACCATTTACAGTTCCGTAATCTTTTGCTTGTCCAATTGTTAAAAGCATCATAGATGCTAATGCGATATTTTTAATCATATATTTATTACCTTTATATTTTATTTATCGTATTATAGATATTAATGGTAAACAAAGAGTAAACCATTATATTTATTTTTTCTATTTATCTTAAGTCTAATTAAATTTTAAACCAATGCCATTGCTCTTTTAACTACATTTTCAACAGTAAATCCAAACTTTTTAAAGAGTAAATCAGCTGGAGCAGAAGCACCAAAGCCTTCCATACCAAGAACATCATCAGCATATCTATAATACTCAACAGCCGTTGCTGCTTCAACAGCTAAAACTTTTGTATTGGCTTTAATTACTTGTGATTTATATTCTGCATCTTGTTCATTAAAAAGATCAAGACAAGGAACTGAAACAACATTTGCTTTGATTCCTTCTTTTTCTAAATCACAAGCAGCATTAAGACATAACATCAACTCTGAACCAGATGCCATAAGTGTTACACCAGCGCCAGCACGTTCTTTTACAAGGTAAGCACCTTTTGAAACTTCTCCAAATGCTTTTTCTGGTTTAAGTGTCTGTAATTTCTGACGAGACAAAACAAAACCATGAGGAGCATTCATTGTTAAAGCCGTTTTCCAAGCTTCCACATTTTCAGTAGCATCAGCTGGTCTCCAAACATAAAAGTTTGGTAAAGCTCTAAATTGGCTCATGTGTTCAATAGGCTCATGTGTTGGTCCATCTTCACCTACACCAATACTATCATGTGTCCAAACAAAGAAATTTTGAATACTTGTTAACGCTGCAATTCTTGCTGCTGGTTTGAGGTAATCAGAGAAAACAAAGAAAGTAGCATTAAAAGGAATAACTGTTCCATAAAGCGCCATTGCATTAGTAATGGCAGCCATAGAATGCTCTCTAATTCCAAAATGCATGTTTCTTCCTTTTGGAAATTCACCCATCTCTTTTAATTCTGTTTTATTTGAAGGTGCTAAATCTGCTGAACCACCTACAAAGCTTGGTACAGCTTTAGCAATGGCATTTAAAATTTTACCATTTGAATCTCTGGTTGCCATCTCTTTATTTTCTGAAAAGTCAGGAAACTCAATCGCTGAAAAATCAGGCTTAAGTAGTCTGTCCATTGCGCCATTTTGTTCAATAAGTGGTGCTTCTTTATGTCTGTGAATCCACTCTTTCTCATAAAGCTCACCAAGTTCAATCGCTGTTCTAAAACGTACTAAAACATCTTCTGGAATATGAAAACTCTCAGCAGGAAAACCCTCTTTAGCTTTTGACTCAGCAATAATTTTTTCACCAAGAGGCGCACCATGTGTATGATGTGTTCCTTCAAGCTCCATTGCCCCTCTACCAATAATAGTATTTGCAATAATAATCGTAGGCTTAGTAGCTGTTTTAACATTATTTAAAACTTCTTCAATATCATCATAACAGTGACCATTAATCTTCTTAACATCCCAACCTTGTGCTATAAATCTACCTTCTACATCTTCAGACCAAGCAATACTTGTATCTCCTTCAATGGTAATACAGTTTGAATCATAAATAAGTACTAAATTGTCAAGATTATTATGTCCAGCAAGAGAACATGCTTCATAAGAAATTCCCTCTTGTAAGTCACCATCTCCACATAAACAGTAAACTTTATGATCTATGAGTTCGCATGTTTCAGAGTTTACTTGATGTCCTGTGTATTTTGCAGCCATAGCAAAACCAACAGCATTCGCAATACCTTGTCCAAGTGGTCCCGTTGTAATTTCAATACCATCTGTATGTCCATACTCTGGGTGACCTGGTGTTTTAGAATCAAGTTGTCTAAACTGTTTTAAGTCTTCCAAAGAAACATCATCATAACCCCAAAGGTGTAAAAGAGAATAAATCAATGAAGACCCATGTCCACCAGAAAATACCAAACGGTCACGGTTTAGCCATTTAGAATTTTTAGGATTATGTTTTAAGTGTTCACCAAGAACCACAGCAATGTCTGCTAAACCCATTGGTGCACCGGGGTGTCCTGAGTTTGCTTTTTGTACCATATCTGCTGCTAAAAAACGAATGGTATTCGCCATTTTTTTACGCATTTTATTCTGTTCTGTCATTTCCATTTTTATTCCTTAAGAAAAGTAGGTTTAAACATTCAAATCCAATAATTTAAATGTTTAAGCCTACGACAAACAAGTTCGATAAATTCGAACCTATCTATGCCGATATAAATATTTAATTACACTGGCCTTTAAGCCATCTTGTAAAACATCATCAAACTTAGCAAACTCTTCTTCTAAATGTTTTGCTAATTCCTCAGCTTCTTCAATTGTTTTTTCTAAACCAATTAAATTTATAAAAGAGTTTTTCTCATCATCATTACCTGTGGTTTTACCAGCTTCTTCTTCTGTATGTGTTTCATCTATAATGTCATCTTGAATCTGGAAAAGTAAACCTAAGTCAATACCAAAAGCATATAATGCTTCTTGTTTAGACTTTTCAAGCCCTACAATTACTGCACCCATAAGTAAGGAAGTAGCAATAAGCTTGGCTGTTTTATTTGTATGTAATATTTTTACTTGTTCTAGAGTTAAAGGAGTATTCTCAAAATGAATATCAATAGACTGTCCTAAAACCATACCGTACGTCCCACCATCACGCGCCAATAACTCTACAAGTTTTACCTTTACATCATCCCGTAAAGCTGCTTTGGAAATATGATAAAAAGCTTCTGTATTGAGTGCATCCCCAATTAAAATAGCTGTTGCATCATCATAAGTTACATGTAGCGTTTCAAACCCTCTACGTAGAGGAGCATCATCCATGGCTGGTAAGTCATCATGAATAAGTGAATATGTATGTAAAAACTCCAATGCTAAAGCAGGTGCTAACGCCCCTTCATACAGTAAAGGTTCATAAGCTTCAACTACAGATAATAGTAACATGGGTCTAAACCGTTTACCTCCAGCTAATAGCATGCTAGCTAAAGCATCATTATAGTGTGGGTGAAAAGTCTCTACGGTTGGTAAATTTGCTTTAAGATAAGCTTCAAATTTTTGCATATATATTCTTGTTTTTTTGGCAGTATTATAGCCAAAAATATGTTATATAGTTTAATGTTTATTTTAATTAGATAAGTGTTTTAGAAGATTTTAAAAAAGAGAGAGGAGTAAAGGTAGAAAATCTACCTTTACAAAGCAGTAAAATTATACTGCTGTTACGTTTTCAGCTTGAGGGCCTTTTTGACCTTCACCGATTTCGAATGTTACAGCTTGACCGTCTGCTAGAGTTACTCTACCACCACTTGGGTTGTTTACTTGTCTGAAATGTACAAATACATCCGGACCTCCACCATTTTGCTCGATAAATCCATAACCTTTTTCGTCGTTAAACCATTTAACACTACCGTTAACTAATTCTGCCATTGTAATACCTTATTGTAAATATATAACTTCTCTAAAATAATTGCATAAGAATGCAATACTTCAGATCAAGTCGAATCCAAATTGAGAAGAAATATATTTCCACACTCATCTTTCATCTAGGCATATTATAACTTGTTAATTTGAAACTACCCCATAATTCTTAGTAAAAAATTAAAATATGACAATTTGACCTATTTTTAAAGTTTATAAAAAACCTTAAGTATACTTAATAATATGTATTTACACATCGAGATTGACTCATTTTTTACATCAGCTGAACGCTCCATTAATCCTGAGCTAAAAGGTGTCCCTATCGCCGTAGCTTCACGTTCTAATTTAGATATTTTTAACAAAAATCGTACCAATATCAAACTCATGAATGATAATTCGGGTGCCTTTGTAACCCTTATCTATGATTCTAATAAAAAAAGACATTTGAATCTGTTTTTGCTAGACAATCTAAATGGAAAACAAACAATACTGAGATGATTGACAAGAATGATAGTTATCGTTCTTAAGGAGTTTCTATTATTATAACCTATGTTAGAAAACAAATTTAAAACTTTATGCCAAAACTATTGTAAAGATAAAAAGCTTATTCACACACTCTGGGAAGAGATAGCTCAAAGACATTCTACAGAAGATAGATACTACCATACATTACAGCACCTTGAACATATTTATAAAGAACTTGAAAGCATAAAGATAACACCTCTTTTATCCTTTGCTACTTTTTACCATGACATTGTTTATGATGCTAAAAGTAATGAAAACGAAGAGCAATCTGCGCTGTTAGCTCAAAAACGACTAAAACAATTAACTGTACCTATAAAACTAATCCAAAAAGTATCTCAACTCATAATAGAGACCAAAACACATAAAGCCTCTAACCCTGAAAATGCTCTGTTTTTAGATGCTGACTTAAGTATCTTAGGTTCAAATACAGTAAATTATCAAGCCTACGCTCAAAATGTACGAAACGAGTATGTTATCTATGATGATATTACTTATTTTGGTGGACGTAAAAAAGTTTTAAAACATTTTCTAGAGCAAAAAAATATTTATAAAACTAGCCACTTTTATGAGAAATATGAGAAACAAGCAAGAGTCAACCTCTTAATAGAGTATAATTCCCTAATATAAACACAAAGGAAGTCCATGTGTGACTTTAACAACTTAACAGACGAAGAGAAACTTCATTTTCATACTATTTTAACAACAGCTGCAAACAACTATGGTGGAGTTAACTTTTTACTTCAACTCATTGAAGCGCTTAAGAATATCTCACCTCATGCACTGACATCAAGACACCAAGATTTTCTTTTTGACCTAGGTGATGTACGCTGGGGTAAAACTATTTTCAATGACAAAATTGAACTTATCAAAGAGATTAGAGTAGCTAGAAAACATGGTGAAAGTTTTTTACCAAGTAAAGAAGACAAACAATACAAAAGAATATTCAATCTTATCCGTACACTTGACCCCATTACTTTTTCAGTAAGACCACAACTTAGAGATGTTGGTGAAGGTTTTGACTTTAAAGCATTTGACACAACCAAAGAAAACCATGTAACTTTAAACCCACTTTTTGAAGCAATGTTTTTCTGCTCAATCGATACAGTTAAAAAGATACTCAATTATAAATAATTCACGCCAATGTATATTTGAACCTCATCTTCTGAAATGTATTTTTCAAAATCTGTTTCATAAGAACGTCGTTCATCAATACTTTCATCTTCAAAATACGCCCATACTTTAGCCCAAGTTTCTATAATAGCTTGTGGCAACTCACCTTTTACAGGAAACATAAGATATTGACCCTCTTCTAGTTTTATCGTCGTCATCTCTTCTGTCATCTCAACAACATCAGCCCCTACTAAAACATCAAACTCAGCCATGGCATCAGATTCATAATTATGATAAACCCCATAAACACTTGCATCAGCAGAAAGTGTGGGTAAAATTTCATTATAAAATTTTCCCCATAAAGGTGCTATCTTTTGAGTTGATTCATTCATCTCATCTGCATTTTTAGTTCTCACTTCTAGCCCTTTTACTAGGGTACTTTCCAATGTTACTTTTTTAATATTTGGCATTTTTATTCCTTTACTTTAACAACCAAGCTACATCACAAGCAGGTAACTTGCCTTTAAACCCACCAGTAATCTCTTCCCGTGTTAATAACTCCAATTCATAATGTTCTTCATAATGTTTTTTAACCTCAGACTCCTCAACTGAATAAGGTGTTCTATTCATTAATGACTGATCGTACTCAAAACAAAGCAGAAGTTGAGGAGCATTATTCGTAAGTTCTCTTAAATGTGCCGTGTATTCTACTCTAACTCCTATCGTTAATGCAACCAAAGCTGCACGGTCATAAATAGCATCTATACTTCCTAACATTTCAGAACTTACTTTAAAAATATCCCCAACAAATACATGAAGCTTATCGGCACGGTAAAGTGTTAACTCTCCAACTTCTGAAACATTTGGTACCACACCTAAGTCATCAAACAACTCTATAACAGCTGTTTCACTAAGTTCAATACCTGTTACCCCATACCCCTCAGCCAAAAGCCATGAAACATCAATGGTTTTTCCACACAAAGGAACAAGAACCCTATTCTCATTTCTTAAGTTCAAATGATTAAAATATTTGACCATAAAGGCATTTTCTGTCACTTGATTGAAACCTATTTCCCTATTTTCCCATCTTTCTAGCCATAAATTATTTTCATTCATTTTTTATCTCCATTTTACAGTATAATTATTGTTCACATTATATACTACAACTCCCATTATCTAAAGTTGAAATAATATCAACAATATATTCAATTTTTAATGCGAAAAAAAGTCTATATAATTTAAAATAGATAAATAAAAGTTATAAACAAAGTGAAATTTTTATAATACTTGTTATTCTTTTAATAATCAAAGGACGAAAAATGAAAATAATAAAACTCTCAACAGTATCACTACTGCTATTAGCGACAAATATGAGTTTACATGCAGAAAAATCTTCTATGTGGGACATGTTCTCATCTCCAATGGAGCAAATGGAAAAAATGACAGACATCATGCCAGAAATGGACAAAATGACTGACATGATGCCAATGGACAATATCCCAATGGTAGATGAATTAACTGACAACATGAAATCAAAATCAAGTATGGGTGATGCAGCTGATGAAATGACAAAATCTAGTTCTATCACAGATGAAGAACTTAACAAAATTGCAGCTGAAGACATTGCTAAAATGGATAAAGACAATGACATTGTTAAAGACCAATACCATACCGACCTTCAAAATGTAATGAAAAAAATCAAACTACCAGAAGGGGTAAAGTTAGATGTAAAAGTTTACTGGAGTCCATACCTTTACATTTTTAGCCGTTCAAATGGTTCTATTCGTGTAAACCATGGGGTTATTGAAAAACTAGATGACAATGAACTACTTTTTATCATGGCGCATGAAGTAGGTCACCTTCTACATGAAGACTACAAAAAAAGTTACCGAAAAGAACATGCTATGTACTCGTTTGAAAAAATGTTAAACATGGGTGGCGACTCTATGGGTGGAATGTCTAATGGTGTTCTAGCTTCTGTTACTTCTGAAATGAGAAAGTCTCGTTTCCAAAAGCATGAAGAGTTTAGTGCCGATGAATTTGCAATGATGGTTTTACGTGTCAATAAAGTTCCAAGAAAAGCAGCTGTTGATGCTTTAGAACTCTTACAATACCTAGATGCTCCTATCTTAAAAATGCACCCAACAGGTCATGAAAGAGTGAAAAACATAGAAGATAACTACACGGAAGATTGTCGTAAGATTTAGAATATTTTCTAAATCCTATGTTTATATTAAGGACTCTACTTTAAAAGCATCCCCACCTTTTCCTTTTGGGAATGTTTCTAAACTCTCTGCATCTTCCACCTTTTGCAAAATAGGAATATGTAGAGAACAATGAATATATGCTTCTTCAACTTCTATTAAAATGTACGAAACACTTTTAAACTTCATCTTATGATTTCTTAACTTCTCAGCTAAGCCATTAAATTTACTTAATTCCTCATCCATAGACTCTTTTCTAATAATTTTAGCTTTCCCATTAACGTGTAGTCCAACTTTTGTTTCAAAAAAATCTATAAAAAGTAATCCAATATGAGGATTCTCAGCAATGTTGCCCATACTTGCCATAACCCCATTACCTTTAAACTCTGGATAGATTATATGACGGTCATCCACCACCATAGCAAAACCAGTTTCACCAAAACGTACCGAAGAGTCACACTCTCCTTTACTATCTGCTGTAGAGATAAACATCATCTCTTGCTTTCGAATAAAACCTTGCATAAGTGGTGCCAAATATCCTAGTACCCGTTTGTTATAAAACTTTAGAGCATCTTGCGTTGTATTAAACTCTTGCTGGAGTCTCTTCTCACCATGTGATCCAAATATAATAGCGTTCAAAACTATCCCTTTTTTTCGGATAATATTAAATTTTTTCTGTCCATTGGCTTAGATTTTAAGTTATTTTTATAACTTAAACAAATAATATATTATTGTTAAATATAAATAAAATTATTAATTTAAGTATTAAATTTAAGTATTTAATACTACTAATATATCCCCTTAACGCCCTATTGCCAAAGCATAAAGAACCATGCCTTCTTGCTCCACAAAAGCGTTAACCTCATCATCATAATAAGCCCCAATACCTGAACAACCAATTTCTAAGTAAGAAGTAACAGCATAAAGCCGTTGCCCAATTATTCCAGCCTTTTGATAAAGTGCTTGATAGTTTTTTGCATTTGAGAGTAAAAAGAAAGTCATCGCCCCTTGCGTTCCCAAAGAGTACTGTTCCAAACAAAGATAGCCAGCCTTTTGACTAAGGTCTTCATTTCTGAGTAGCTTCCCATTTTTGTAAAGTCCTACAGGCATATGATGTACTTTATTTAAGACCACAAAAAGTTCTACTTCCTCATCACAATCTGACAAAATAGGTTCAGTAATAACTTGCATCACTTTTAAATACTCTGCTTTAGTAATAGGGTAACCCTCAAATCCACGTTGTGACCTACGTTTAAGTATGCTCTCTTTAAAACGTACCTTTTCATAGTCAAAATTAGGACTCTTTTTTTCCACTTGCTTCTCTAAAAAATGTGAAGTTTGCCGATAGGCTATTTCCATATGTTCATTTTGCTCAAATGTCCCAGATCCATCTACATAAATGAGCTCAAAGTTTAATGCTTTTACGCTCTCTTCCATAGGAGAGGCAACTGCTGCCCCTGAGAGAAAATATTCACGTGAAGAAAAACCAAACATTGAATTAAGCTGTCGACGTTTTATGTCATAAACCATACTTGTCTCACGAGACATCAAAAGAGCAGCAGATTCAAGGCTACCCAACATATGACCAGCATCAAGTAAACAATAACGAAATGCTCTGTTTTTGTACTTCCATGATGACCGATAATAAACAGCAGATACTAAAAAGAGTATTCCTTTCATAGCCGTTTCATAACCCATATAGGGTTCTATTCCCTCACCCTCTTTCAGTCGATATAACAGCACTGCTTGATTACTCTCTACTTCATAATGATAAACTCCATCTTCAAACCCATCAATCCCACGTGCTTGAAAATAAAGTTCATTAGGGTACAAAGCACCAGCTGAAGGATTAACCCGTAAAAAACGATGTGTCCCAGTCGGATAATACTTCTTAGTAGAGATTGAAGCAGCATAATAAATAATACCATGCCAAGGGTTCTCAATATCTAGCTCAAACTTCTCAAAAGAGTTAGGATAAGCCTTGTAAGTAGAAGGTTGTAAAGCCCAATCCATTTGATTCGGATTTGAGCGAACGGAGTAGTATGAATGTTTTGTTTCGTTATGGTACCAGTACATGAAAAAACTCCTTAGAATTATTTCGGCATAGTATCATATTTTATTAGTCATTGCTAGTATGGAAATTCTCATAATAGATTTCCAGTTTCTAGTGGTCGCATTTACTTTTAATTTATTCTCTAAGAAGTTATTATTTAGCTTCGTCGTTCCATAACCATTGGGACAATACAAGTACGTTTCTTGTCCTAAAACAACAAGCTGTTCAGGTGCTTTTACATAGGTCATAAGTTCAGCTACATCTTCTTCGCTAGGTAAAGCATCTAAAAAAGTTATCATAATCTTTGTGGCTTTATCAACTTCCAAATCAAGCTTAGTATAGGGACAAGATTTTATAATATTTTCAAAGTCAGATATTTGTCGTAATTGTACAAGTACTTCAAAACCATATTTATCAAAAATAGTCTTTTGTATCTCTTCTGAAAGTGTTTCAGCACTTTTGTCGGTGTTAAAAACCACATTACCACTTTGAATAAAAGTTTCAACCCTCTCTAAACCTAAAGACTCATACAGAGCCTTTAAATCGGTCATAAGAATTTTCTTATGACCTCCTACATTAATGCCTCTAAGAAGGGAAATGTATGTTTTAGTTTTCATCGTCTTTGAGGACTTAACAACAACCAGAGTTAGGTGTGGTTGAAAACATGCCAACTTTAGGACTACAACAAGCATCAGAGGATTCAGACTCTTCCATACCATATACTTCTATGTCATCCATGGAGTGGTAGTTTTCCCACATATTACCCGTAGGATCTTTTACCCAATACTTATTAGACTCTTTGTAACAACAAGTAGCTCCTTTTTCCTCTTGACCTTTTATACCAGCTTCTTCAAAAGTACTTTGTGCTGCGTCTAAGGCTTCATCACTCTCGTATTGCACGCCTAAATGGTTTACACCTTTTTTATTACCTCTAGTAGAAATGGCAAAGTTCAAACTTAAGTCATCTACTAGCCATTGAGCATAATCTTCTTTTACTTTGGTAGCCTCAGCTCCAAATTGTGCATTATAAAATTTAATGCTCTCTTCAATGTTGTCAACTGACATGTGAATATGTAATCTTCTGCTTTCGCTCATTTCTTATCCTTCTCTTACATTCTATCAAAATGATAAATTGAATGTTTATCTCTTAACTTCTTATCTTTCCATGCTAGGTAAGACGCTTTTAAATGGTCTTCTTCATCTGAAAGTTCAAATATCATTTTATGAATATGATCTTCAGCAGAATTACAAAGTTCTGTACTCATGTCACAGTCAAAAACAATTTTATCTGCTGTTGTCTCTTCAAGATTCAAAATAAATTCGGGTTGATTTTGTTTTGCACAGTAGTGTGTCGCTTTTAATTGCGTACAGTTTGTATATGAGTTACAGTGGTACATTGTCACCATAGACTTCATGGTATCAGGAAGCAATACCTCTTCAAGGGTTGCACCACGTCCAATTACTTTGTACCTTGTTCCAATCGCTTCATCATCACCTACTAAATGCGCAATCATCTTATTTTTATGGGCACCTGTTGTATCTACTTGTGCTTTTTCTTCAGAGAGATACCATGAATCAGAAAGCACTTCAACCATACGGTCATAAACTGCCTTTGCTGTCATTTTTTCTGCTTCTGCTTTTTTTAATTCTTCTTTAGCTTGTAATGCTGTAAATGTCATTGCAGCAAGAACGGTTAAAAGTAATAGTATTTTTTTCATTAGTGTTCCTTGTTAATTCTGTTGAAAGCCATTATAACCCAAAAAAAACTAAACCACAGCTTATGATACTTTTGAGCCTTTAACTTTCCTCTAATCCAGACTCAAAACGACGCATTTTTGTTCCATCATCACTGTACATATTAACATTTAAAAAGGTGTATTCTTCTCCAAGACCAGAAGCATGTCGGAGTTTATAGTAAGAAGGTCTATTGCGTTTTTTACAAAGGGCAAGCATTTTACTTACTTGCTCTGGGGTAGGAGTTAACTCTACTCCCTCTTCGTCCACAAAAACCAAAGCAGTAAGTCTTCCTACTGCCTTGGCTATAAGCTCCTCACTATATTTTTTATTTGGCATTTTGCTTATTTAAATAACTTAGAAACATTGTACGTGCAGAAAATCCAACAAAAGTTTCTGTTATCTTTTCTGTTTTTGCATCAACCACATAAAGGGTTGGCGTTACATTAATTTTTCCTAGATTCTTAGGAAATTTCTTTTTATCATAATTCAACATTACAGGTACATGCATTGCTTTAATACGCTTGTCAATGTGTTCTTGGGACAAAATTCTGTTTTCCAATTTACGACACCAAGGACAATATGAAGTTGTCATAAATACCATAAGATTTTTACCCTCTTTTTTTGCCTTAGCCAATGCTATTTTATAGTCATTTTCATACGCCATGTCTTTGTCAAAAGTTTCATGTGTTACGGTTTTTTTGGTTTCTGAAATCTTTTTATTGTCGTCTTTAAATTGTGTCGCAAATTTTTCTAACATCTCTTCAACTGCATCAGCTAAGTCATCTTCCAAATCATCTTTAGTAAGCTCAATAGATTTTTCATCCAAATATGTTAAGGCAAAAACCTCATCATCACTCCCTTTACGCTTTACATACTCACCTAGCTCTAAAGCAATCTGTACACCTACTGTATCACCTACAGAAAATTTCGTAATAATAAATGCTAACACACGTGATGGATGTCCTGTAGTATTAATGTCTAATTCCAATGCATTCGCTTCCATCAATGATTTAATATCTTCATTAAATTCTTCAAACTCTTTACCATCAGCTAGCACAATAGGGTCATAACTATCAACCCCTGTTAGTACGTAGAAGCTTTGTGCATTAAGGCTGAAAGTTGCCAATAGAAGTGCCAATAACATTAGTTTAAAATGTCTCATTTAATTTCCTTTATCTTCGTGAATAATTTGGGTGTTAATTGCGTTAATTATTACAGAAAAATTCTTAAAACAGACTGACTGGTCTGTTTTAATGTAAAATAGATTATTTTAGGTTAATTGTTTCGAGATAATTAAGAAGATGCTGTATCTTAGAATCAAAAGCCTTTTTCGTTCGAGAAAGACTCAATGCTCCCCAAATGTTCGCATAAATAAACTCTGCCAAAGAAGCTGTATCAATCTCTTTAATCATTTTATTTTCAACACCTGCATCCAAATGTCTTTGTAAACGCTCGGTCAATACTTTAAAAATCCTATCAAGTTCTTCTTTAAAGTCATCATCTAACATATAGAGTTCCATGTTAAATTTATTGTAAGGACAATTATTTAAAATTAATTCTTTAGAGTTAGAAATTTCCTCTAAGGTCTCTAAAATAATATTATAATCAACCTTCTGACTATCATCAAACAGAAGATTCATCGCAGGAGAAAGACGCTCTTTTAACGTACAAAGCATAATTTCTTTTTTAGATTTAAAATGGTGATACAACGCACCCTTAGCAATACCACACTCAGTCAAGAGAAGCGCCACACCTGTTCTCTCATACCCTTGGATGTATACATTTTTATACATTGAATCCAGTATTTTCTCTCTTGTGTTTCCTTTTTTTATGCTAACCATCCTACCATGCTTCTATACGTTGTAGAGTTATTTAATAAAGTATCTATAAGTTCTTGTCTTTCACCCAAACTCTACTCCTATATAATTTTTTATTTATTATACAAAAGTTATTCCTTATACTAACAATAAAGGGTTAAATTGTCATGTTCTCCTTTTTTATTAAAATCATATATTAAAGCCATAAAATTCTGGAAATAACACAATCGATGCCAATACAGTAATCTGTATGATAATGAAAGGTATTACTCCTTTATAAATATCTACTGTTCGTATGGAGTCCGAAGCGACTCCTTTGAGATAGAAGAGTGAGAACCCAAAAGGTGGTGTCAGAAAGGACGTTTGTAAATTCATGGCAATAAGTATTGCGAACCATATTGGGTCTATTCCAATAGCATCAGCAATAGGTATTAAGATAGGCACAACAATGTACGATATTTCAAAAAAGTCAATAAAAAATCCAAGTATCATAATAACGAGCATTGAAAGAATCAAGAAGCCCCATTTTTCACCTGGAAGACTCATCATAAACTCTTCAACAATTCCATCAGCACCCGTGTAAACAAAGACCATTGAAAAGGCTGTAGCACCTAATAAAATAGCAATAACCATGGCTGTAACTTTAGCCGTCTCTAAAGCTGCATCTTCAAGCATTTTAAAACTAAATGATCTATAGGCGATTGCTAACAATATAGCGCCTACAGAACCTACTGAAGCTGACTCTGTGGGTGTTGCAATTCCTGAAAAAATGGAACCAAGTACAATAACCACCAATAGAAGTGGAGGAATAATCGCAAAAAGTGCTTTACGTACAACATCCGTTTGATCTCCCATGTCTATGGCTGGTGCTAAATCTTTTTTTAGATTCGTAATAACTAAAATATAAAGAATATACGAACCTACCAAAATAGCACTGGGCAAAATTGCTGCTCGAAACATGTCTCCAGCAGGTTGTCCAAAAACATCACTTAAAATAATTAAGATAATAGAAGGAGGAATAATCTGTCCCAGTGTACCAGAAGCACAAATGGTACCTGCAGCAAGCTTTTTACAGTAACCATAACGAAGCATAACAGGTAGAGAAATAACACCCATAGCAACAACACTTGCTCCTACAACACCTGTTGATGCAGCGAGTAAAGAACCTACAATAACCGTACTGATTGCTAGTCCACCTCGTAGTTTACCAAAGAGTGTTCCCATAGACTCTAACAATCGTGCTGCTAGTCCTGACTTTTCAAGAACAATACCCATAAAAATAAAAAGAGGTATTGCCATAAGCAACTTATTGGTCATCGTAGAATAAATTCTAAAGGGCATCATAGAAAACATCGAAAAAAACTCTTCCATAACTAAAGAAAGGGTTCCCCCATCAGGCATGACTTCCATATAGGCAGCTAAGAAGCCAAAAAAGATAGATATGGCGCCAAAACTAAATGCAACGGGATATCCGATAGAAAGTAAAATAAGTGCTGCAAAAAACATGTATATACCTATCATACTTTTGCCTCCTTGATTATAATAATGTGTTTAAGAATATAGGTCAGACCTGCAAAAAGAAGAAAGATGAATCCAGCAGGTATCATGGCTTTAACAATCCATCTATGCGTTAACCCACCTGGATCTTCACTAATCTCATCCATAGTATAGGCATCCATAACATATTCATAAGAGCCAAAAATAATTAAGAGTGCAAAAGGAAAAAGGAAAAGAAGTGTACCGATAATATTGATGTAAGCTTTTGTTGTAACCGAGAAGTTGTCATAGAGGAAGTCAACACGAACATGAGACCCTTCTTTAAGTGCATAACCTAAACCAAAGAGTATCAATATGGAAAAAAGATGCCATTCCACTTCTTGCATTGCTATGGAAGAGTTATTAAAAAAGTATCGCATTACTACATCAAAAAGTACATTAAATATCATGAGTATCAATACCCATGCTATAACTCTTCCCATTTTATCAATAAAAGAGTTGAAGGAGGCTTCAACTCTTTTAAGTCGTAGGAGACTTTTATTTGTACTTTCCAATACTACTCTACCATTTGCGAAGTTTTTACATAATCAAATTCAGAAATTTCTGTCCAATCTCTGGCTTTTTTCAAGTAATCTTTTCTAGAAGTATAAACCTCATTAAACAAAGCATCTTTCTTTGCGTAACTTTCCATTGTCTCATCGGTAGCTTTTTTCATAGCATCTAAAATACTTTTACTAAAAGTTTTAACTTTGATATTTGGAAAGTCTTTTTGCATCTTAGCCCATGCTGCTTGACTCATATCAAAGTTCTCATACATCATGTCTGCTGAAACAGCTTTCATTGCTACAGTAAGGATAGTTTGGTACTCTGCTGGAAGCTTTTTAAATGCTTTTTGATTTACAAAGAAATGCAATTCTGTTGCAGGTTCATGCCATCCAGTGTAGTAATATGGTGCAACTTTGTGGAAGCCCATTTTAATGTCCATTCCAGGTCCAACCCACTCTAAAGCATCAATCGTACCACGGTCAAGTGACGTATAGAGTTCACCAGCTGGGATATTGGTTACATTAACACCAAGTTTAGAAAATACTTCTCCTGCCATTCCAGGAATACGCATTTTAAGTCCTTTAAGATCAGCAAGGGTATTGATTTCTTTTTTGAACCATCCACCCATTTGTACCCCTGTGTTTCCACCCGGGTAACAATTGACTTTAAATTTATCAAAAACTTTTTTAGTCACTGCTTCTCCACCACCATAGTAATACCACGAGTATTGTTCTGTACTGGTCATACCAAATGGTACGGTAGTAAGAATAGCAGTACTAATGCTCTTACCTTTGTAATAGTATGCTGATGAATGTCCCATCTCATACTGTTTGTTTTTTACCATATCTAAAATAGCAAGAGCTGCTTTATGCTTCTCTTTACCATGTACTTTAATGGTAAAGTTTCCTCCACTCATCTCCTCAACCAATTTGGCTACTTTAAGTGATGGTGAGGCAAATGGGGTAAGTGTACTTGGCCATGTCATTGCCAGCTTCCATTTTACTTTTTTCGCTTCTGCAAATGCAGGTGCAGAAAGCAGTACTGAAAGACATAACGCTGTGGTTACTTTCATTATTTTTGTCATTGTGTATTCCTTTTATATAAATTTTTCTTATAAATTGTAATCAAAAAAAGTATATTTTTCCTTAGTTTATTTATATTAAGCCAAGAGATTAAAATAGAAATCAAAAAGTTACCTCATTCTCACCTCTCTTTGTAGCTTTATTAATTTTGATTTTCCCATTTCTCTTTTTTTATTAAAATCAGATAGAATCATTCCAATTAAACTTTAAAGATTTAAAATGAATATTAAACTAAACTGTGACATGGGTGAAGGCTTTGGTGCTTATTCTATGGGATTAGATGAAAAAATAATGCCCTACATAGACATGGCAAACCTTGCTTGTGGATTTCATGCCTCTGACCCTGTCACCATGCATAAAAGCATTAAACTTTGTAAAGAACATGACATACAAATTGGTTGTCATCCTTCTTACCCTGACCTTGTTGGTTTTGGACGACGTGAGATGAACTGTAGCTCAGAAGAGATTGTCGCTTTTGTACTTTACCAACTGGGTGCATTAACAGCTTTATGTAAAAGTTATGACCTCAAAGTAAAATACCTCAAACCTCATGGTGCCTTGTACAATAGCATGATGAAAGATGAAAACATTTTTAAAGCCATTGCCAAAGCCATTGCTAAATTTGATATAAACATCAAACTCATGGTACTTTCATCTGCTAAAAATGATAGCTATGAAGAGATTGCTAACAAATATAACATTACCCTCCTATATGAAGTTTTTGCTGACAGAGCTTACACTAATGAAGGAGCTTTAGTTTCAAGGTCAGAAAAAAATGCTGTCATAACAAGCAAAGAAGATGTCATAAAAAGAACCAAACAACTTATGAACAAAGGCATAGTCAAATCCATAGAAGGAAAAAAACTAAAGCTCAAGGTCGACACACTTTGTGTACATGGTGACAACAAGGCTGCACTTAAACTCATCAAGTCTTTGCACAAGTTAAAAAATGACCTTTAAGCCTGTCTCTGTAAATTCACTTATGCTCTACTTTGAGCAGGTCATTTCTGAAGAAGTTTTAGATGAAGTTCAAGCAATGAATATGGCTCTAAAAGATATAGAAGGTATCATTGACCTAATCCCTTCTTACTGCTCCATTCTCGTCGAATTTGATATTTTCATGCACGATCATAAAAGCTTAGAAGAAAAAATAAGTCAGAAACTCGTAGGGTTGGCTTCAGCCAACAAAAAACCAACCAAACTAATAAAAATTCCAACTGACTACAGTAAAAACCTAGACTTAGAAAGAGTAGCAAGTCACAACAATTTAAGTATTGAAGAAGTCATAAATATCCACACCAAAACTACCTATAGAGTTTATACTATAGGTTTTATGGTAGGTTTTGCTTATCTAGCAAGTGTAAACTCAAAAATAAGTACACCAAGATTAGCAAGTCCACGCAAAAAAGTACCTAAAGGTTCTGTGGCTTTAGCCGACCTACAAACAGCCATCTATCCACAAGACTCAGCTGGAGGTTGGAACATCATAGGACATACAGAATTTAATGATTTTCACTCTTTCGAAGTAGGTGACAAGGTGCAATTTGAAAGGATTTAAAGTACTCCAAGCTGGGCTATTCACGACATTACAAGACCAAGGACGAAATGGCTACAAACATTTAGGCATTACAGAATCTGGTGCCATGGATGAGTATGCTTACCTTTGGAGCCAAAAATTACTAAATAACAAAAACGCTAATGCCTTAGAAGTCATGGTAGGCTTAAAAATTGAAGTTCAAGAAAGCACAATTATTGCCATATGTGGTGCTGACTTAGGTTTTGAAATTAATGGCATGTCCAAACCAATTTGGCAAACATATTCAGTACAAGTTGGTGATGTATTGTCTTTTCCAAAAAGAGTCTCTGGACAAAGATCTTACTTAGCTGTAAAAGATGGTTTCCATACTAAAAAAGAGTATGGAAGCTATGCTACTACTCTTAAAGAAAACATAGGTTCCAAAGTACAAAAAAATGATATTTTAACTTTTACAACACAAATGAATTATCCAAAAAAATATGTAAAAAAAGCCTATATCCCTAACTACAACAAAACTTTAACATTAAGATTATCACTTTCTTATCAGGACCGTTATTTCTCACAAGAAGAACAAGAAAAATTCTTTAACAGTGATTATGAAATCACTTTGGAAAGTAACCGAATGGGTGCGAAACTAAAAGGTAAACCTATTAGCCCTAAAGAGAACGGTATCATCTCTGAGGGCATCTGCTTTGGTTCCGTACAAATTCCTCAAGATGGGCAACCCATATTACTACTCAAAGAACGACAAACAATTGGAGGTTATCCTAAGATTGGTACTGTTTTAGCCATTGATTGTTTCAGGTTTGCACAGTTAAGTGTGGGAGATAAAGTTAGATTTGAAAAAATAGATTTGAAGATGGCTAGAGAGAAAACTTTAAAATTTTATAATTTTTTTAAAGACGACAAAGAGGATTAATCCTCTTTTGTTGTCTCTTCTTTTTCAACATTAATATGCGCCATTCTTGACTCCATATTATTCTCTTCTTCAAACTCTTTAATAATTGACTGAACTTTTGATCCTTCAATTACCTCAATATCTAAAAGAACAGCTGACATCTTTTCAATGGCACCATCGTACTCTCTTAGTGTCTTTTTAACAAACTCATAACGCTCTGTTAACGTAGCCTTAATGCTAGCATCAATGTTTTGTGACATCTCTTCAGAGAATTCATTGTTTACCTGTCCACCACCAAGGAATGAACTTTGGGATCTTGAAAGAACCATAAGCCCAGCAACATCAGACATACCATAAACCATAATCATATCTTTTAAAATAGCTGTAGCTCTATCAAGGTCATTTCCTGCACCTGTAGAAATTTCACCTAAGAATACTTCTTCGGCTGCACGTCCACCAAGAAGAACATCTACTTCTGCCATTAATTCATACTTACGTTTTAAGAATCTATCTTCATCATCTGGTAAGTGTAATGTATAACCTAATGCACCTAACCCTCTAGGGATAATAGATACTTTCGTTACTCTTGTTGAACCTTTTGTAAGCTCAGCCATAAGTGCATGTCCACTTTCGTGATAGGCTACAATGTTTTTCTCAACATCAGATACTTTTCTGTTCTTTCTCTCAAGTCCTACAAATGCTCTCTCAATCGCTTCTAAAAGTTCATCTTGCGTAATGGTCTTTTTGTTACGTCTACCAGAAAGTAATGCTGCCTCATTAATGATGTTTGCTAAATCAGCCCCAGCCATTCCAGCTGTCTGTTTTGCCACAATCTCCATGTCTATGCTATCATCTAACTTAACACCTTTTGAGTGTACTTTTAAAATAGCCAAACGTCCTGCATAATCTGGTTTATCAACCAATACTTGTCTATCAAAACGCCCTGCTCTTAACAATGCTGCATCCAATGTTTCAGGTCGGTTTGTAGCTGCCAAAACAATTACTGGTGTACTTACACCAAAACCATCCATCTCTGCTAGTAATTGGTTTAGTGTCTGCTCTTGTTCAGAGTGTCCACCCATCTGATTTCCAGAAGAACGTGACTTACCAATCGCATCAATTTCATCAATAAATATAATTGCAGGTGCATTCTTTTTAGCTTGTTCAAAAAGATCACGTACACGTGATGCACCAACCCCTACAAACATTTCCATAAAGCTTGAACCACTCACCGAGAAGAATGGTACTTCTGCTTCACCAGCCACAGCTTTAGCTAAAAGTGTTTTACCTGTACCTGGAGGTCCCACAAGCAAGAGACCTTTAGGAATTTTTGCACCAAGTTCAATATAACGCTCTGGATATTTTAAGAAGTCAACAATCTCAACTACTTCATCTTTCGCTTCCTGTACCCCTTGAACATCATCAAATTTTACATCAGGACGTTCAGAACTTATCATTTTATCTGCTTTACCAGCACCTAAAATTCCACCCATTCCTTTTGACATTTTCTTAGCAAAAAATAACCAAATCGCAACAATAAAAATAATTGGTAATAGCATGTTAAAGTAACGTGCCAACGCACCTTCGCCAACTTGTCCTTCATAACTCACACCATTCTCTTCAAGTAAAGGAATAAATTCCATGTCATAAGCAGGAATATTTTTAGCTACAAACTTTTTTGTACCTTCTTTACTAATTGCTTCAATGGTCGTCGAAGTAATCTTTACTGATTGAATTTCTTTATTTTTTACAAGCTTTCTAATGTCAGAATATTTTACTTGTTCAACTTTTGTAATGGCTGGATTACCCATAACACCAGTCAAACTGCCATCTCCCATAAAAGATTTAAAAAGAATAACCATCACTAAAATAAAAATTCCAAATGCCAACATAGGATTGTCATTGAAGAAGTTACCGTTATTTCCGTTATTTTGATTATTATCGTTATTATTTTGGTTTGTCATTGTTGTATATGTTTCCTAATCTAATTTTTTATAAACAAGTGTTACCCACTCATCTTTTTGTTTACGTTCTAATAATTCTAAACCTGCATAAACTTCGCTTACTTGCGCTTCTTTTTTGTCTAAAATACCTGAAAGAATTAAAATACCATCTTTTCGTGTAGCTCTTGTTAAGTCATGTACAATGAATTTTAAAACATCTGCAATAATGTTTGCAATGACCACATCGTACTCACCTTGGGCTTGATTCGCTGAACCTTCCCAAAGCTCTTCATACTCTGCGCTGTTTAATTCAAAGTTTTTATCACATGAGTCTACAGAAATTGGATCGGTATCACAGAGTTCAACTTTAGCACCTAGTTTCCTTGCTGCTAAACCTAAAATCCCTGAACCACAACCAACATCTAAAACTCTTTGACCTTTATGAACCCTTGTTCCTATAACATCTAAACATGAAAATGTTGTTGCATGATGTCCAGAACCAAAAGCCAAAGCAGGGTCAATTTTGATGTTGATTTTACCCTCTTTTGCTTCATACCAACTTGGATAAATATAAAACTTTCCAGCCTCAATAGGCTCTATGGAGTTTTGATACGATGCAATCCAATCTTTGTTCTCTTTCTCTTCCATCTTATACTCAATGGCAATGGCACCACCTAAAGTACTAATCAAAGTTCTAACAGCTTCTTCAATAGGTGATAAGTCACTTTCTGAACGAACAATGATATTGTTTCTACCAATTTCTAAACCATCACCTGAGATATTTGCTACAAAGTCAGCAATAAACTCAACAAAATCTGCCTCTTTAATGTGCATGGTTAATTCATAATATTTACTTTGCATTAGCAACCTTAAATGCTTCTTCTAAATCAAGTGTACCTTCATAAAAAGCTTTACCAACAATCGTTCCATCAATTCCAGCTTCAATTAATCCATTAATATCTGTCATATCTTTTAACCCTCCTGAGGCAATAGTTTCTAATCCTGAAGCTTCTTGAATCTCTTTAGTAAACTCTATATTTACGCCCGTCATCATCCCATCACGACCCACATCAGTACAGATAATTGCTTCAACACCACAAGCTGCAAATTCTCTAGCTAAATCCGTCGCTTTCATGTCAGAAGTTTCAGCCCAACCTTCAACAGCTACCATACCATCAATAGCATCAATCCCAACGACAATAGGATATTTCGCTGCCATATCTTTAACAAACTGTGCATCTTTCACAGCAATAGAACCTAAAATCAATCTGTCAATCCCAAGTTCCAAATACATCTTAATGGTCTCTTCATCACGAATTCCCCCACCAAGTTCAAGTTTTAGATTACAATTCTCACGAATCTTTTTAATCTGCTCTAAGTTCTCAGGCTTACCTGCAAAAGCTCCATTAAGGTCAACTAAGTGAACCCATTCAGAGCCTAACTCTTCAAATCGTTTGGCTACTTGCCACGGCTCATCTGAATATATTTTGGCTGAATCCATCAAGCCCTTGCTTAATCTTACTGCTTTTCCATCTTTTAGGTCTATGGCTGGTAGTATTGTCATTTAGTTTTCTCCTATTTCTTTTAAAAAAGATTTTAACTCTTTTAATATTGGATTATCAAAATCCCAAATCTTCTTCTCTTTCATTGCATATTCAAAGATACAATATTTAGATTTTCTTCCTCTATGCTTACTTGAAGTACATGTATCATACATAATATAATTATTAATCCAAAATTTATTAAAAACTTTATCTGATACTTCTCTTTTATTTTCAGACAAACAGATTTTCCAACTCTCTAAACAATCTGCATAAAGGGATTCTTCAGTCTTTATTATTTTTAAAATGTCTTCTAGTTCACCTTTTCCATCAACATGCATAATAAAAGGTTTAAACTCAACCGTAGGTTCTTCTCCAAAGACATTAGTAACTTCTCTTTTTATATCTATTGTTCGTTTTTCTATTCCAACTTCATCAGCATCAAAAATAATTCCAATTTTATCAATAGATTCTTTTTGAACTCTACGTTTAAGTGATTGTAATTTATTATTTAACTTACTCATTCCACCAATACATTCAAATTCATCTATTGCACAAATAGGAGAACCGACTTCAATATCTAAATTCATATGTACCAATAAAGCTTCTATAAAAAACTTATCTCCATCACTTTCAACAATTAAAAAATTACTCACCTCTAAATCTCCCTTGATGAGACAACTCATATTCTAATTGTTCACTATCAATTTTAGACATGAATATTCTATCCGTTTTGCTATTTCTTGCCATTTCAAAATAATAAGTATCTTGAGTTTCGTCTAATTTTTTAAGTTGCACTCTATTAAATGATTCTATACATTCTTTTGAATGGGTTGTGGCGAAGACTTGAACATTTAATTTTTGAGATATAAGTAAAACTACTGTCCAAAGTTCATCAAGCATAGTATAATGTATTCCATTATCTAGCTCATCTATATATATATATCCATCCTCTGATTGATACAATGAAGTAACGATAGAAATTAGATGTCTTACACCATCACCAAATTCAGTAATCTCACAATACTTATTATTAACCTTACACTGAGGTATTTCATCAATTATTTTGAATGATTCTATCCTTGAATCTAATAATTTCAATAAACTATTTAAATAACTTTCTTCATCTTTTCTTTGTATAAATGAATAACTATGGATAATCTCAATATTAGATAGACCAAAGTTATCAATAAAGTTAACATTAGACTTACGAGAATAAATAAAAGAAAAATCATTAACATTTATAGTTTTCGTCTTATCTTTTATATCAAATATATATTTTTTTACACTATCAATTTCTTCTATATTATAAGATATATTATTTACATTAGAAATAATATTCAGCTTATTAAAAAGTTCTAGTGATTTTATATGTCGTTCTTTTTCCTTAAATTTATTAGTAATTAGCTCAGCTAATATATTTAAATTTTCTCGCATATCTTTTACATCAGTTAATGCAGATGTAAAACTTTTAACATCTTCTACTCGAGTATTCACATAAGTAGCCTCCATAAAAGCCGTCTTCCCCACATTGTTCTTCCCACCAATAAGATTAACCCGACCAAATCCTTCTGCTTTAAAATCTTCAAAACATTTAAAATTTTTAATTTCTATATTTTTTATAAAATGTTCTTGGTTATTTTCTTCCATTGGATTTTCCTTTTGGTCTTAAATTGGTGCGATGCTAATCGCCCCCTACAGTTTTACAAAATTTTCAATAATCTTCAAACCATTCTCATGGCTTTTTTCTGGGTGTGGTTGAATACCATAAATATTCTCTTTATTAACAGCTGATACAAACTCATAACCATAATATGTTTTACCAATGGCATATTTATCATCACAAACGGCATGAAATGAGTGAACAAAATAGAGATAAAACTCTTTATCTAGTCCATTAAATAGAGGAATATTCTTCTGTTTAAACATCTCGTTCCAACCCATGTGTGGTACTTTAAGTTTACGATCAAATTTTGACTGATCAAAAGCCACTACTTTACCTTCTATCAGTCCTAAGCCTTCGCTGGAACCAAACTCTTCGGAACTTTCAAATAAAAGTTGCATACCAAGACAAATACCAAGTAAAGGTTTTCCTGTAGCAGCATAAGCTTTTACAGCTTCATCCATACCATTACTTTTTAAATGTTCCATCGCATCAGCGAATGCACCAACACCTGGTAAAATAAGTTTTTCATAATTTTGAAGTTTAGAAGGATCACTCTCTACAGCTATTTCAGCACCCACATTTTCAAATGCATTAATTACAGAGGCTAAATTTCCCATGTTATAGTCGACAATACCAATCAAAGATATTCCTTAGATTAGACCGTCTGTTATCTGGTCTATTAGTTAAGGTATGATTATAGCAAAATAAGTTGAAAGGGGAAAAGAAGAATATTTTTTCCCTCAAAAAGAGGGAAAATGAAGTTTAGAAGTCGTAAGTAACACCGACAGAAACAGCATCTAAATCAGGAGAACCTGACTTAACAACCATTCTTTCATAATCAGCAAAAGCACCTAAACCTTTTTCTTGATTACCTTTACCATCAAAATCTCTACCATATCTACCTTCTTTTGGTGTATCTTTGCTTAAATCAACTTCTACACCAAGACCTAAAGCAAGTGCTTCAGCATCTGTTCTTTGCATTGAACCTTGTGTAGTAGTTTTAGCAACACCCACTAAACCATAAATATTACTTTTATCTCCTACTGGAATCATTGGTTTAACAAAAATACCAGCATGCTTTACTTTTCCACCATCTGATTTCCAATTTGTTCTAATACCTCTAGCTTCAAGACCAATGTATTGGTTAAAATCATAACCTACTCTTGCCATTACACCAGCTGTTTTATCAACTTGTCCAGGTCCACAACCAATAGGCGTTGTACTACAATTTGAATTATAACGTGCTGCTGCGATACCAATACCTGCATAAAAACCACTAGGGTTAACATCTGTTACTGGTACTGGTACATGTACAGGTGCTACCACAACTGGTTCTGGTGCAAATACCTCTTCAATAACTGGTTCAACCATTGGTTCAACATAAGCTTCTTCAGCCATTTGTATATCTTCAGTCTCATAGGGAGTTACCACATATAATTCTCCACCAGCATGTAACATGCCCGTAATTGCCATTAACGTAATGAACGATAATTTCATATTTTTCATTTAAAATTCCTTTGTATATTTATCTAAGTATAATACGATATTACTAAATATCTTCTTCTTTAAAAACTAACATCGTAATCAATAATGTTAGTATCAGCATTGCTAATCCTGCTAGTTGACCCATAGCTGGGATGCTTGTCTCATACGGTCTACAATCACATATTCCATCAATGGTTACTGTTGCTGTATCACTTAACACAACAAGTGAATTATCAGAGACAATATATTTAATTGGTGTAGGTGTACCTACAAAACCACTTTCCCCTGTAAAGGTAATACTTCCGTCTTCATTAACAGTCCATGTTCCTTCACCAGGAACAACAAGTGTTCTAACTTCTTCTCCATCAGGAGAAATGATTCTTACAGAAGAGTTATTTAGGTCACCTGTATCGTTGTTAAGTACATCTACTATTATTGGGTTTCCATTATCTGCTAACCCTATGTCATCATTGGCAACGACAGATACTCCACCTTCAGTTAAGGTGATAATAGCAATATTACTAATTAGTCCATTATTATTTTCTACTGTATATCTAATAGATGTTGGTACTGAACTAAAACCATCTTCAGCTGTAAAGCTAACAATGCCTCTGTCATCAACAGTCCATACACCTTCATCTGGTACAGTTAGTGTTCTTCCATCATCACTTAATGTTGAACCTGCAACTGGATTTAAAGGTAATACCAATTCTACTGACTGAGCATTTAAAGAACCAAAATCATTTGTTAAGATATTAATTAAAGTTACTGGTCCTACATTTAATGTTGAAGTATCATCCATCGCTAATAATTCATGTCTAATATCAACTGTCGCACAGTTTGAACGCTCACCAGAGACTACACCAATAGTGTACTCAATATCTGTAGGCTCACCTACAAAATCAGCTTCTGGAGTAAATGTAATACTACCATTCCCAGTTACATTCCATGTTCCTTCATTCTGAACTACTAAGGTCTCAACACCTGCTTGTTCACAACCAATGGTTACGGTAGAAGGTACAGTGTTATTACTATCGTTTTCTGAAACATTTACAACAATCTCACCAATAGTACCTCTTGGTACTACTACGGTATCATCTACAGCATCTGGATAAGTAATCGAAATGGTTGCTCTATTACTAAGATCACCTTCTGCTTCTCTAACCACATATTCAATTGGACTAGGGTTATTAACAAAACCAGCATCTGGAGTAAAGCTTACTGAGCCATCCATATTAACATTCCATGTCCCTTCACCAACTACGTTTACAGTCTCAACTTCATCTCCACTAACTGGATTTATCAATCGTAAAGAAGTAATGTCTAAAGGACTTGATGTCTCAGAATCATTCTCAAGAACATAAATTATAATTTGTGTCCCTACTTCTGCATTTACATTGTCATTAACAGCTAATGGTGGATAGTTAACTTCAACATCAGCACCAGTTTCATTCCCTTCACTGTCTTGTACTGTATAAGCAATGCTTGTTGGATCACCAACAAAACCTTCAGCTGGAGTAAATGTAATTGCTCCTGTATCAGGATTAACTCGCCATACACCTTCATTAGGTACAGTTAATGTTCTTCCATCTTCACTTAATGTTGCATCATCTGGAACCGAAGTGATTTTTACTGTACTTGCATCAAAATTAAAAGTTCCTTCTGTATCATTTGCTAAAACATCAAGGGTTACATTTTTACCAGTAACACCACTTTTAATATCATTAGCAGAGATTCCTGTCTGTAATTTTTTAAGACCAGCATCAATAGAAGTAACATTTACTTTTCCATTAACAACAATAATATCTGTACGTCCATTAGCACTTACATCAGAATCTTTTTCATCATCATTTCCTTGCTTAGCCAAAGTAAAGATATATCCAGCAGGTAATTCACTAAACTCTACTGTATATCTACCTGTAGGTACATTCGTAAAACGATACTCACCACTTACATTGGTTCTAGTACTATTAACTTCTGTTCCATCTTCTTTAAATAGAGTAACTTTAATATCATGTACTCCTTGCTCACCTGCTTCTTGTATACCATTACTCACGCCATTCAACTCATCGAAGAAAACTCTATCTCCAATCATTGAACCTTCGCGATAAATACCCATGTCAACCGTAGAATTAATTTGGTCTGCCTCAAGTACAATAACGTCTGTTTTACCATTTTCATCAGCATCTGAGTCAATGATTTCATCATCTTGATCTTGTGGACTTACTGTAAAACCATTTGGTACAGTAAATTGTATATAGTAATTAAATTCTGGATCAACATGTGCAAATTCATACAGTCCATTTTCATCTGTTGTGGTAGAAGCTACTTCTTCTTCCGTATCATTGTTAAATAATGCTACTTTAACAGCTGCAACACCACTTTCACCAATATCTTGCATACCATTTTTGTTAAAGTCTTCAAATACTAGGTTTCCAATAACTGATTTACCAGGAAGACATACAGTTTTATAAATACCTAAGTCCCATGACAAGTCATTTTTACCTGCTGTTAATAACGCCACTTCTGTAACAATTTTTTCATCTTCAAGGAATCCATCAGAATCAGTCAAGTCATTTGCATTATTATTTACATCACGTTCAGTAATTAAATAACCAAATGGAATATCTCTAAATTCAGCACTGTACTCACCAGCTGGTAAATTTCTAAATAAATAATTACCATTTTCATCTGTCAACATTGATCTTCTAAAGTCCGAGTTTGCAGATGTAATAGTTACATTAACATCTTTTACACCATTCTCACCAGCATCTTGTAGACCATTATGATTGGTGTCAAGGAATACTCTATCTCCATAACTTACCACATCTTGATAAATACCCATATCTATACTACTATCTTGTGTTCCTGTTATAAGTATAAAGTTCTCTGTTCGTCCACTTGCATCAGCATTTGAATCTGTTTCGTGTGAACCTTGACCAGCTTTCGTAATAGTATAGCCAACTGGTTTTGTAAAGATTATATAATACTCACCAGCTACCACATTATCAAAAAGGTAAATACCTGAAGCAGATGTTTTAGTTGTTGCAACAACTTCATTGTTATTACTACTGTATAAATTTACAACAACATCAGCAACACCAGTTTCACCTGCCTCTTGAATACCATTTTTATTAGTATCATAGAAAACTCTATCTCCTAATTTAATAGCTTCTTGATAAAGTCCCATATCAATTGATTTATTATCTTGACCAGCTAAAAGTGTAAACACTCCTGTTTTACCACTAGCGTCTGTATCTGAATCAGTACTTTCATTAGCCCCTTGATTTTGAGGACTAACTTTATGCTTACTGGGAACCTCAAATACAACATAATAATTAGTAGGTAATATGTTTCTAAATACGTATAGCCCTGTACTTGTAGTCTGCGTTTCAGCCACAAGTGTATTATCTTCTCTGTAAAGTTTTACCGTTACATTTGCTACACCACTCTTTTCGTCTGCTTCTTGAATACCATTGGCATTAGTATCTAAAAATACTCTATCACCTAAATTAGTTAACTTAGGATAAAGCCCTAAATCAATACTTAGGTCATTAGCTCCTGCAGCAAGTGTAAAGAGTCCTGTTGTACCATTTGAATTGGCATTTGAATCTTTTGTACTGTCTCCAGCCACTTCTTTCAATGTTGCTGTATAACCACTAGGAACTGTAAATTTAACATAATATTCTCCAGAAAGTACATCTTTAAATAAGTATTTTCCAGTAGCATCACTCTTTGTAGATGCAATTAGTTTTTTCTCTTTATCAAATAAGTGAACAGCAACACTTTGTAATGGTAACTCTTGCACATCTTGAATACCATTTCTATTAGAATCTAACCATACATAGTCACCTACTGTTCCTAAAAGAACAGGTATATCTTTTCCAACATAAGAACTAATATCTTCAGACTCAACTGTTTTACCTTCTGTATCTTTTGCTTCTACCACAACTTGATTTTGGTATGCACCTAAAATAGCTATTCCAGTTTTAGTACAAGTAATACTTTTTGTAGGGTTAAGTGCTTCTAATGAGCCATCACCCACACAATTTGTTATATTGCCCTCTTTATCATCAGTAACTACAATATCTGAAAGCAATGTATTTCCTGTATTCGTCACTACATAAGTCCAAGTAATTATATCTCCAACTAAAATATTAACAACATCTCCACCATTCGTACTCTTAACAACTTTAATACTTGGCTTTTCAATAATATACATTCCAGCATCAATAGAAATATTATTTTCACCTTCACTCAAACTAAATACTTCTGTTTTACCAGTTATTGTATCTGCATCAGAATTGTAATCTTCAGCTACACGAGGAGCATTTTGCATTGTAAAACTATAACCTTCTTTCTCAAAAAACTTAATTGCATATTCTCCAGAATCAATATTTACAAAAGCATAAGCACCATTTTCATCTGTAATTGTTGTTGCATTCAACTCATCGTTTGCATCATACAATTCAACAGTTACTCCTGAAAGTCCACTTTCACCTCTATTTTGCTCTCCATTCTTATCAGCGTCGAACCATACAAGATTTCCTACACTCGATTTTTCTTCTTCTGGATAAATAACAGTTACCATAGCCTTGTTTGAAACTTCTTTTGTTTTATCTGTTACACTATAAGTAATTGCTGTAGGATTAATACTACATTCGTTACTTGGAGTAAAAAGTGCTTGACCATTAGAATTCACGCTCCAAGTCCCTTCATTTGGAACTACTACATTATCAATGTCTCCATCATTATCAGTATCTGAACCCACCCAATCATCAGGGGATATAAAATTAACACTACTAATATTTAAGTCATCTTCAGGATCACTATCATTACTTAAAATATCCACAGTAACAGCTTTACATCGCTCACCTATTTTAGTGTCATCTTTAGTAATTGGACTTGTTTGAGGATAATTAATACGCTCAGTACCTTCATTAGAAACATTCCCATTTAAATCTTCAACTGTATACTTTACAAATGTTGGATCATCTGTATAACCAACCTCTGGTGTAAATGTAATATTTCCAGTATTTGAATTAACTGTCCAAATCCCCTCACCTTTTACAATTAGCTTCTTTCCATTATCAATTGCATTTACATGTGTAAGTACAACAGACTTAAGATTTAATTCAGAATCAATACCTTTATCATTTACTAATGTATCTAGAGTTACAGCTTCTCCTGTTTTTCCAATTTTAACATCATCATCAACGACAGGAGGATTAATTTTTGCATCTCCACCAATATAATGTGAAGGGTCAGTATCAGTAACTTCTACATTTGCTGGTGACTTTGCTTTTACTGTTCCAATATTTTCATATTGTCCCTCTATAGCTTTTCCTATTTTAGTACAAGTTTTACTCGCACCTACTACTAGGTTCGCTACGGTACATACTGCATTTAATTTATTGTCAGTTACTACTATATTTGTTAAGTCTATATTTCCTGTATTCTTTACTACATATGTCCATGTAACTGTCTCATCAAATCCAATATTTGGTCCCGTTACCTTATCTGCATCGCTCCCATTTGTCGCTACTTCTATATCTACTGATGCTTCTTCAACTAGGGCTGTAGTTAATTTATAACACATACCTTTAAATGTTACAGAATTGTAATAGTTTAAATTATCAGCATACGTAGTATCTGCTCTATGAACTAATTTTACTTCTTTATTTCCTGCAGGCAGTTCGGTACTACCTAAATTAGTAAATTGTGTATTACCTATAGCACCCTCAGTATTATCAACATCTGTTGTATATCCTGTTTGAGCAAGTACAGCACCTGAATTATTTGTAAATGCTAACTTAAATTGTTCATGAGGTTGCACATGACTACTACCATCATAGGTCCAAACTTTTTCTATATCAATTTTATTAATATTATTATCTAAATTAAAAAGATTTGTTACCAAGTTACTAGAATCATTTCGTCCAGAAGTTGTTATGTCTTTTAAGTATTTTGTGTAATCTGTAGAACAAGTCAATGTAGCTTCAGGAGTCTCAACTTTAGGAACTTTTTTATAACAAAAACCTAAAAAAGAAACAGAGTTCAATGACCCATCACTTACGTCTCCAAAACGGGGACTTGTTCTATGTACAAGCTTAATATACTCAGTATCTTTCGGCAAAACTATTTTACCAAAATCTGTAAATTCATTATTAATAGTACTAGTATTACTTATATCTTTTGTATAAGCTGTAGTTTTAAGAACTTCACTTGGATGACAAGTTCCTGTACCGTTGTTATAACTTCTCTCAACACAGTTTTTTGTTGTAAACATAAACTTAAACTGTTCATAAGATTGATCCAGTGTATTAGTATCACTTGTCAAAACATTATTAATAATAATATCTTCTTTATCTCCATCAATCCCAAGAGCTATATGGTATAAAGAATCTTCATTCTGACCATTAGTCCAAAGATTATATTTATCATATTTTGTATAACCACTAGAACATGTTAAGCTTGTAGCATTCGCAGTAATACTAATAAACATTAAAAGTAAAAACAATATTCTATTTTTTTCTAAAAGACTTCTATATCCACTCATTTCTATCTCCTTAGTTAAACAATATAAACTAAAAATAATTCTATATTGTTATTTAATAATATATATTAACATTTATAAGCACTTAATTATCTTAATAATTAATATAACTAACTATATTTTTATTTAATCTAAATTTTATATTAAATAAACTTTAATATAGTTTTTTAATTTAAATAACTATATTAATATTAAAATATAAGTACAAGGAAAAATAAAAGATAATAATCATGAACAATAGTGAAGTATATGAGGAGAAATAAAGGACTTTAGTTAAAACCTGCCAAGATGGCAGGTTTGTTATTATTAGGTAAAAAAGGCTTAGCTTCTTTTCGCAATAATTTCTTTTGCAACATTTCCAGGTACTTCTGCATAATGGTCAAATTCCATAGCATAAGTTGCACGACCTTGAGTCATTGAACGTAAGTCAGTTGAGTAACCGAACATTTCAGAAAGTGGTACGAATGCATCAACAATCTTAGAACCAGCTCTATCACCCATTCCACGAACAATTCCACGTCTTTTTGAAACATCACCAATTACATCACCCATGTAATCTTCAGGAGTTTCAACTTCAACTTTCATCATTGGCTCTAAGATGAATGGATCAGCTTCTCTACAACCGTCTCTGAATCCCATTGAACCAGCAAGTTTAAACGCCATTTCAGATGAATCAACATCATGGTAAGAACCATCATAAAGAGTAACTTTGATGTCTTCAATTGGGTAACCAGCTTGGATTCCTCTAAGCATTGATTCTTGAACACCTTTGTTTACTGGTTGAATAAATTCTTTTGGAATAACCCCACCTTTAACAGCATCAACAAATTCATAACCGAAACCAGCTTCTTGTGGCTCAATATGTAAGTAAACATGACCAAATTGTCCACGTCCACCAGATTGTTTAGCGTATTTGTACTCTTTCTTAACAGAATTTCTAATACCTTCACGGTAAGAAACTTGTGGAGCACCAACTTCAGCTTCAACAGAGAATTCTCTTTTCATTCTATCTACAAGAATCTCAAGGTGAAGTTCACCCATTCCTGAAATAATAGTTTGACCAGATTCTTCATCTGTAGAAACACGGAAAGAAGGATCTTCTGCTGCTAATTTACCTAGTGCAATCCCCATTTTCTCTTGGTCAGCTTTTGTTTTTGGCTCAACTGCAACAGAAATAACTGGATCCGGGAAATCCATTCTCTCTAATACAACTTTGTCTGAACCATCACATAGTGTGTCACCAGTAGTTGTGTTCTTAAGACCAACAACAGCACCAATTTCACCAGCGTAAATTTCAGCAACTTCTTCTCTTTTGATAGCATGCATTTTCATGATTCTACCAACACGTTCTTTTTTATCTTTAGTTGAGTTATGCACGTAAGAACCTGATTCTAAAGAACCACGGTAAACACGGATAAATGTCAACTGACCAACAAAAGGATCCGTCATAATCTTAAATGCCAATGATGCAAATGCACCTTCGTCACTAGATTCAACTTCAACTTCAACTTCTTCATCCTCCATCATCGTACCTTTGATGGCAGCTGATTCAACTGGAGATGGAAGGTAATCAACAACAGCGTCAAGTAGAGTTTGAACACCTTTATTTTTGAAAGCTGTACCAACAGTCATTGGAACAATATGCATACCAATGGTTGCTGCTTTAATTCCAGCTTTGATTTCTTCTTCAGAAATCTCTTCACCTTCTAAGAATTTTTCCATAAGTTCTTCTTGACCATCAACTTCTGCAATGCTCTCAATTAACTTTTCACGGTATTCTTCAGCCAATTCCATCATATCTTCTGAAATCTCTTCTACATGGTAGTTAGAACCCATAGCAGCATCTTGATCCCAAACGATTGCTTTCATTTTAACAAGGTCAACAACACCTTGAAAATTTTCTTCAGCACCAATTGGTAATTGAATAGGAACAGGGTTACCTTTAAGTCTCTCAATGATTTGTCTCTCAACTTCATAAAAGTCTGAACCAGTTCTATCATACTTATTTACAAAAACAATTGAAGGTACACCGTAACGGTTTCTTTGTCTCCAAACTGTTTCTGATTGTGGTTGAACCCCACCAACAGCACAGAATACTGAAACAGCACCATCAAGTACTCTCATAGAACGTTCAACTTCAATAGTAAAGTCAACGTGACCTGGAGTATCTATAATGTTAATCTGTTTTTTAGCCCACTCACAAGTAGTAGCAGCAGAAGTAATTGTAATACCTCTTTCTTGCTCTTGTTCCATCCAGTCCATAGTTGCTGCACCATCGTGAACTTCACCGATTTTATGCTCAACACCTGTATAGAAAAGAATTCTTTCAGTTGTTGTTGTTTTACCAGCATCAATGTGAGCTGCAATACCAATGTTTCTTACGTCTTCAAGTTTATGTGTTCTTGCCATAATCTACTTCCTTACCATCTATAGTGAGCAAACGCTTTGTTCGCTTCAGCCATTCTATAAGTATCTTCTTTCTTTTTGAAAGCAGAACCTTTATCTGTAGCAGCATCCATAAATTCATTTGAAAGACGCTCAACCATTGTTCTTTCATTTCTTTTTCTAGCAGAGTCAATTAACCATCTAATAGCAAGTGTTTGCTGTCTTACTGGTCTAACTTCGATTGGCACTTGGTAAGTTGCACCACCAACTCTTCTTGATTTAACTTCCATAACAGGCTTAACGTTATCCATTGCCTTATTGAATACGTCAATACCTTTTTCACCAGATTTCTCTTCAATTCTATCAAGTGCTGCATACATAATTTTTTCTGCAGTTACTTTTTTACCATCTAACATTACGGCATTTACAAACTTTGTTAAAACTTTTGAACCATGTACTGGATCTGGCAGTACTGGTCTAACGGGAGCTTTTCTTCTTCTCATATTATTATTTTCCTATAATTTATCTTCAATCATTCACTAATTGATTTACTCAAGTCTTGTCCCCTAAGGCAAACCTTAAAAGATTTTTGACAACACCTGTTCAAAGTCTATTGCTAGACTCAACGCTCACTTGCTTTAACTAATAATCTAAAAGATTATTTTTTTGGTTTTTTAGTACCGTATTTAGATCTAGCAACAGTTCTACCGTTAACACCAGATGCATCCAATGCACCACGAACGATATGATATTTAACACCAGGTAAATCTTTAATTCTACCTCCACGTACAAGTACGATTGAGTGTTCTTGAAGGTTATGACCTTCTCCACCGATGTATGAAATAACTTCAAATCCACTTGTCAATCTAACTTTTGCAACTTTTCTTAAAGCTGAGTTAGGTTTTTTTGGAGTTGTTGTATAAACTCTAGTACAAACACCTCTTCTTTGAGGACAGTTTACTAAAGCTGGTGATTTTGATTTTTTAATCACTTTTTTACGTTCTTTACGAACTAATTGGTTAATTGTAGGCAATACAATTCCTTTCTGATAGTTTATTGAAATCTGGGCTGGAAACCCCGAAAAAACGTCATTTAGCCATGCTTTCGGGGTCTTCAAATATAGAAAATCGTGCATATTATACCGAAATAGGCTTTGTATTTTATGATTTTAATAGTTTAATAATGCGCTTAAGAAGAAATGCGTAGTTACTTTGCAAAACTTATCATACAACTTTATTGAATAATCTCTTCAGCTTTTAAAATAAAATCAATAACCTTAGCATCTGACATTTCACAAGGTTTTAAAGTTCCTTCTTTAATACTAGGATAATAATTAGCACTTACAATATCATTACCTCCTAGCTCTTCAGCATAGACTTTTAATAGTTTTCCATTGAGTAAAGTCTCTTTTCTTAGGAGGTAACGTTTTTCATTATAGAAAACATAATTAGCACCATTTGCCAAAGCTTGTAGATTTTTGTGGAAGGTTGTGTTATTCATATTTGAATTGTATCAAAAAATTTCACAAAAATTTAAAAAAACTTTAATTTGAATTTAGTTTTAAGTAAAATTATTATATATTTAATTTAATAAAAAATTAATATAAGGATTATCTATGAAATTTTTACCTAAAAAAATCTTACCTATACTTTCTATCACTACTCTTTTTATGTTTAATGCCTGCTCTAGCCATACTATTCTCAGTAGTGGAGACAAACATCTTTATGGGCATAATTATGGTCTTGTTCACAGCCCAGAGGCTGATGCAGCTATCCAAAAAGAGTTGATTACAATGAGTCTACCAACCCAAATTGATATACCTATCATTACAGACCCTGAATTGACGACAGAACTTATAATGGAAGAAGATGCTTTCTTCGCTGAAGACTATATTCCAACAGCTCCTATCATTACTTATAAGTATAAATTTGACCCTAAATTCTATGACAATGCAGAATGGCGAAGAATGGATTTAGAGTAAAGTTTCGCTATACTAATAGCATTTAGTATATGAGGAAAAAAGATGGAACATTTTTTTACTTGTCCCTATTGCTGGGAAAGGATATCAATGATTTTAGAAAATGAGGAGGAGACTTCTGATTATGTCGAAGACTGTGAAGTCTGTTGTAGACCTATAGAATTAACATTTAAATTTATAGGAGAAAATTTAGTACAGTTTAATGCCAACCAAATGGAAGGCATTTAAAGCATAAGGGTTGAGAAAAAACTTCTCAACCTTTAAAACTTACGCTTCATCTTCTGGCGTAGTGAACTTAATATCATCCATATTAAGCATACCTGTTCCCACAGGAATAAGACGACCAATAACAACATTTTCTTTAAGATCTTCAAGTGTATCTACTGTACCAGCAATCGATGCTGAAGTAAGTACTTTTGTAGTATCTTGGAATGATGCAGCAGAAATAATTGAATCTGCTCCAACAGCTGCTCTTGTAATACCAATTAGCAGTGGTTCAGCAATAGCTGGTTCACCAAATAATTTATTTACTTTTGTATTTTCTAAATCGAACTTCTTCTTAGAAACCAAGTCAGCATCAATAAATTTAGAATCACCACCATCTACAACTCTAACTTGACGCATCATCTGAGAAACAACAATTTCGATATGTTTGTCAGAAATATTAACCCCTTGACGACGGTAAACTTTTTGAACCTCTTCAACAATGTATTCATACAATGCTTTTTCACCAAGTGTAGCAAGTACATCATGACTTGAAATTGTTCCATCAGTCATTTTCTCACCAGTATGCACAAAGTCACCTTCGTTTACAACAACGGTACGCTGTTTGTCAACAAATTGTTCTACAGGTGCACCATACTCTGGAGTAATAATAATACGTTTTTTACCTCTTAGTGGTTTACCAAAGGCAATTGAACCAGTAATTCTAGCAATTAATGCTGGATCTTTTGGACGACGTGCTTCAAATAACTCAGATACTCTTGGAAGACCAGAAGTAATATCGCTTGATTTTTGAGCAGCTTTAGGTGTTTTTGCTAAAATATCTGCAATCCCAACTTCTTCACCATCTTTAACAAAGATAGATGTTTTAGGGTCGAGTGCATAAGTAATAATCTCACCATCATCAGTTGCTAATACAATTGCTGGACTGTAAGCTGTAGGGATATACTCATTAAGCGTTAATCTACTCTCACCTGTTAATTCGTCAAATTGCTCAACAACAGTAACACCAGGAATAATATCTTCAAACTTTAAAGTACCTTTAGCTTCAGCAATCATTGGCTCTGAATATGGATCCCATTCTGCAATAACAACTTGCTCTTGTGTTGCAGCATTTGCAATTAAATCACCACGTCCAATAATAGTATTATCATCAATAGAAATAACAGAACCTCTAGCAATATAATGTCTAGCAGCTTCTCTTTCATTCTCATCAACAACAACAGCAAAAAGACCTTTTTCATTAATTACTTTTCCAGAAGCAACAGACTCAATTCTTTCTAAGTAATCACCTTTTAACAAGAAGAATTTAACTGTACCTTTAGCATCAGCATGAATATCTTGAGTAATTGGTGCACCATCTTCAACAATAAGTTCAGAAGCAAAAGGAATACGAGCAGGAACTGACCATGATTCTTTAATAACTTCAATAATTGAATCACCTTCATCAATGATATCACCATTTTCATAAGGTAAGAAGAATTTCCCGTCAACTTTTCCACCAACACCAGCTAACTCATTTGTCTTAGCAAGATCATTCTTTCTTACAGTATAACGCTGCTCTTTAGCCCCTTGTTGTACTGTTAAAACAATCTCGTCGTGTGCTGAAACAATTGTTAATTTACCTCTAGTTAAAGATTTAACTTTAGGCTCAACTAAAAGAACACCAGCATTTCTTCTGTTAGAAACAAGAAGTTTACCTTCTGAGTTTTTGTTAACATTTAGGTTATAGTAACGAATAAATCCTTCTTTGTTTGCAATAACTTGACGTTCTTCTTTACCAGCAGTCGCAGTACCACCTGTGTGGAATGTACGAAGTGTAAGTTGTGTTCCTGGCTCACCAATTGACTGAGCAGCAACAACACCAACAGCTTCACCACGCTTAACAATTTTGTTTTCAGCCATGTTTAGACCGTAACATTTAGCACAGATACCCTTCTCTGCTTTACATGTTACTGATGTTCTAATGTTTACTGAACGTACACCAGCATCAGAAATAAGAGTTGCTCTAGTTTCATCAATCATTGTACCTTCAGATACCAATACTTCCGAAGTAATAGGATCAATAATATCAGCTGAAATTACACGTCCATAAACTCTGTCTGAAAGTGGTTCAATAAGCTCATTACCAACATAAATATCTGAAACATCTACACCTTCGTGAGTACCACAATCATGCATGATAACTTTAACATTTTGCGCAACATCAATAAGCTTTCTAGTCAAGTAACCAGCTGATGCTGTTTTCATCGCTGTATCGGCAAGACCTTTTCTTGCACCGTGAGTTGAAATAAAGTACTCAAGTACGTTTAGACCTTCACGGAAGTTTGACGTAATTGGTGTTTCAATAATAGAACCATCTGATTTCGCCATTAGACCCCTCATTCCTGAAAGTTGTCTAATTTGGGCAGCAGAACCCCTAGCTCCAGAATCGGCCATCATGTGAACCGAGTTAAATCCATCTTTATCAATTTTAATAAGAGACATAAGGTCAGCTGCAACTGAATTGTTAGTATCTGTCCAGATATCAATAATCTTATTGTAACGCTCTTGCTCTGTTAAAAGACCTTTACCAAATTGCTTTTGAATCTCAATAACATTTGCTTTAGCAGCATCAACAGTAGCATACTTAGGCTCTGGTACCTTAATATCATCAATTGAAATTGAAACACCTGATTTAGTAGCATATTTGAAACCAATGTCTTTTAAATCATCAAGGAATGTTGAAGTATGAGAAATTCCACTGTGTGCATAGATATAATCAACCAATGCCCCAATGTCTTTTTTCTTTAATACTTTGTTCCAGTATGACTCAGGTACATAGTCAGGAATAATTGCTTTCAAAATAATTCTACCAGCTGTTGTATTAACAATTTTACCAGAAATAACTGTTCTAATCTTAGCATTTAAGTCAAGACCACCTTGCTCATTTGCAATAACAATTTCATCTACATTAGCAAACAGTTTATGTTCACCAATAACGTCAATCTTCTCAAGTGTTAGGTAGTAAAGACCTAAAATCATATCCTGTGAAGGTACAGCAATCGCTTTACCAGATGCAGGAAGAAGAATGTTCATTGATGCAAGCATTAAAATCTTTGCTTCAGCAATTGCTTCATCTGAAAGTGGAATGTGAACAGCCATTTGATCCCCATCAAAATCGGCATTGAACGCAGCACATACTAGAGGGTGAAGTTGAATCGCTTTTCCATCAATTAGTTTCGGGTGAAACGCTTGAATTGAAAGTTTGTGAAGTGTTGGCGCACGGTTCAGTAATACTGGGTGACCATCAACAACATCCTCAAGACATTCCCAAACTTCATTTACTTTTGTTTCAATCATTTTCTTAGCTTGCTTTAAAGTCGTAGCATATCCACGTTCTTCAAGTTTTGCCATAACATGTGGTTTGAAAAGTTCAAGTGCCATAATTTTTGGTAATCCACACTCATCCATTTTAAGGCTTGGTCCAACAACAATAACAGAACGTCCAGAGAAATCGACACGTTTACCAAGAAGGTTTTGTCTAAAACGCCCTTGTTTACCTTTAATAACTTCTGAAAGTGATTTAAGTGGTCTCTTATTAGCACCCTTAACTGAGTTTCCTCTTCTACCATTATCAAAAAGTGCATCAACAGACTCTTGAAGCATTCTTTTTTCGTTTCTAACAATAATTTCTGGAGCATCAAGTTCTACAAGTCTTTTAAGTCTCTGGTTTCGGTTAATAACTCTTCTGTAAAGGTCGTTAACATCTGAAACAGCAAACTTACCACCATCAAGACTTACAAGAGGTCTAAGGTCTGGTGGCATAACTGGTAAGATAGTGAGCATCATCCATTCTGGTCTGTTTCCAGAGTTAAGGAATGACTCAATTACTTTAAGACGTTTAACAATTGTTTTCTTTTTAGCTTCTGATTTAGTAGCTAAAATATCTTCTTTAAGTGCAGCAAACATATCAACAAGATCAAGATCAGCTAAAAGTTCTTGTACAATTTCCCCACCCATTCTTGCATCAAGTCCAGCATCTTCAAAACGGCTAGAAATTGACTGATACTGCTCTTCATTCAGTACATCATATTTTGCTAATGGTGTTGCACCTTCAGAATCGTAACATGCTTCACCAGGATCTTTAACAATATAAGCTTCATAGTAAAGTACACGTTCAAGGTCTTTCATTTTAACACCCAAAAGTGTACCAATTCTTGATGGTAATGAACTCACATACCAAATGTGTGCAACAGGAGCAACTAAATCAATATGTCCCATTCTGTTTCTTCTTACTTTAGACGTTGTTACTTCAACACCACATTTTTCACAAAGTACCCCTTTGTAACGCATCTTTTTGTATTTACCACAAAGACACTCGTAGTCTCTAACTGGTCCAAAAATTTTGGCACAGAAAAGACCATCTCTTTCTGGTTTTAAAGTACGATAATTAATAGTTTCTGGCTTTTTAACTTCACCATATGACCATGACATTACTTTCTCTGGGCTAGCAACTTTTAATTGCATAGCCATAATGTCTTTTGGACGCTCTTCTTTACTTAAATCAATAGGATGTAGACCTTCTAGAAAATCACTCATTATACATCTCCTTCTTTATCTTTTTCAAATAAATCAACATCAAGACCCAATGCTTGAAGCTCTTTTGTAAGTACAAACATCGTTTCAGGTACACCAGATTCTGGTACACTTTCACCTCTTGTAATTGCTCTATACGCTTTAGTACGTCCATCAACATCATCTGACTTAATGGTTAACATTTCTTTAAGAATATGTGCAGCACCATATGCCTCAAGTGCCCAAACTTCCATTTCTCCAAATCTCTGTCCACCAAATAGTGCTTTACCACCAACTGGTTGCTGTGTTACTAAAGAGTAAGGTCCAGTAGAACGTGCGTGAACTTTTTCATCAACAAGGTGGTGAAGTTTCAACATGTACATATACCCAACATTAACACGCTCAAGCATTTTCTCACCAGTTTTACCATCGTAAAGTTCTGTTTTACCATCAGCATCAAGTTTTGCTAAAGCAAATAATTTATCAAACTCTTCTTGATTTGTACCTTCAAATACAGCTGCACCAAACTTAACACCATTTGCCCAGTCTCTTGCATAAATAAGTAGTTCATCATCTGTTAATTTTGCTAAAGTTTCCTTAGCATTCATAAGACTAGCAACATCTGCAATCTCTGCCATTTTAGCTCTAAGATCAGCAACCATAGTCTCTTTATGCTCATCAAACATACCTTGGATTTGCTCACCTAAGTTTTTAGCAATCATCCCTAAGTGAACTTCAAGAATCTGTCCGATGTTCATACGAGAAGGTACCCCTAGTGGGTTCAAAATAATATCAACAGTTTTACCTTCTTTAGTATAAGGCATGTCAATCTCTGGAACAATGTTAGAAACAATACCTTTGTTTCCGTGACGTCCAGCCATTTTATCACCAACTTTTAGTTTACGTTTAGTGGCAATATAAACTTTTACAAGCTTAGTTACCCCATTTGGTAAAATATCATCTTTTTCTAAGATATTAAGTTTCTCTTCGTGTGCATCTTTAAGTTTCTTCTTCTGTCGCTGGAAGTAGTTCTTAGTTGAGTTATACTCAGACTCAATAGATGAATCAAATGATTGAACAACATTTTTAAGTGCAAAACGGTTTACTTCTAAAATCACTTCTGCTGGAATTGAATCTCCTGCTTTGTAATCAACTTCTGCAACTGTTACGTCTGAACTTAATGATGATGCAGAAAGAAGTGCAGCAATTCTAAGAAGCTCCTCTTTATCAATCATTAATAGTTTGTCATGGTGCTCTGCATCAAGAACTGCTTTTTCTTCTTCATAAGATTGAACTGCTCTATCATCTTTCTCTTGACCTTTTTTAGTAAAGACTTTAATGTCAACAACAACACCTTCCATCGAAGCTTTACAGTAAAGAGATTTATTAACAACATGACCAGCTTTATCACCAAAGATGGCTCTAAGTAGACGCTCTTCTGGTGTAGGTTTAATTTCACCTTTTGGAGAAACTTTACCAACAAGGATCATACCTGGTTTAACAGATGTACCCAATTTAACAATACCAGAATCATCAAGGTGAGAAAGCTCATCTTCACGAATATTTTGAATATCACGTGTAATTTCTTCTGTACCATGTTTAAGTTCTCTAGCTTCAACTTCAACTTCATAAGTATGTACTGAAGTAAAAGTATCTTCTCTTAAAATCTTCTCAGAGATAATAATCGCATCTTCGTAGTTATATCCATACCAAGGCATAAAGGCAACACGCATGTTCTTACCAATAGCAAGTTCACCCATATCCATGTTTGGACCATCAGCAATAACTTGTCCAGCTTTTACAACGGCACCAACTTTAGCAGTTGGAGACTGTGTAAAGGTGGTATTTTGGTTTGTACGCATATTCTTTTCCATTGGATAATGGTCAATATATACGCCACCTTCATCTTCACCTAAAATATAAATATTTTTAGAATCAACTTTTTCAATTCGACCATCTCTTTTAGCTTTTACTGACTCCCAAGCATCACGAGAAACAATACCTTCCATACCTGTACCAACGACAGGTGCGTCTGTTTTAAGAAGAGGTACTGCCTGGCGTTGCATGTTTGATCCCATAAGCGCACGGTTAGCATCATCATGTTCCAAGAATGGAATCAATGCAGCAGCTGCACCAGAAACCATAAGTGGTGAAATATCAATTAATGTAACTTTAGCAGTTTCATTTAAAAGAATTTCCCCATTACATCTAGTTTCAATAAGTTCCTCAACAATTTTTCTGTCAACAATTTTTGTTGACGCAGGAGCAATTACTAAGTCTTCTTCTTGTGTTGCTGTAAGATAAACAATCTCGTCCTGAATAACCCCATCAATAACTTTATTATATGGTGCTTCAATGAAACCAAGATCATTAACTTTAGCATAAGTAGCTAATGTGTTAATCAGACCAATATTTTGTCCCTCTGGAGTTTCAATTGGACAAATACGACCGTAATGTGTTGGGTGAACATCCCGAACTTCAAAACCAGCACGTTCCTTAACAAGACCACCTTCACCAAGTGCAGAAAGTCTTCTTTTATGGGTTACTTCCGAAAGTGGGTTAGTCTGATCCATAAACTGAGACAATTGTCCTGACGAAAAGAATTCTAAAATAGTATTTGTAATCATTTTAGAGTTAACTAAGTCATGAGGCATAAGCTCATCAAGTTGACCAGAAATAGTAGTCATCTTATCTCTAATTGCTTTTTGCATTTTAGTAAGACCATTGTAAAGTTCGTTACCTAAAAGCTCACCAATTGCTCTAATTCTTCTGTTACCTAAGTGATCTCTATCATCAATATGACCAGCACCATTCTTAACTTTTGAAAGGTATCTAACAGTATTAATAATATCTTCAGCAGTCATAACAGTCACATAATCAGGAATATCAAGACCTAATTTATGGTTCATTTTCATTCGACCAACTTTAGTTAGGTCATAACGCTCTGGATCAAAGAAAAGTTGTTTTAAAAATGTTTTAGCAGCTTCAGCAGTAACAGGCTCACCTGGTCTCATTACTTTGTAGATACGAATAACAGCTAATGCATTTTCATCTTCAATATCTTCTGTTTGTTTTAATAATCTTAATGATTCTTGGTCAGCAATAAATGACTTGATAATTGAATTATCAGACCCTTCTGCCAAGTCATTTGCAATGTGGAAAGACTCAACACCAGCATCAATAAGCTTTTTAAGTTTGAGTTCATCCATACCTGTAACAACATCAAAAAGAACTTCACCACTCTCTTGGTCAACAATTGGTCTAGCAAGATGTCTTTCAACTAAAACATCCATAGGGTACTCTACCCACTCAAGTCCATCATCAATAAGTTTTTGAGCTTTTTTCTTAGTTAATCTTTTAGCTGCTGCAATAACAATATTACCATCTAAATCACGAACTTCATAAGGTGCACGTCCAGCAAAATCTTCAACAGAAAATTTCGTTACAAAACGGTTATCTTTAACAAATACTTCTTTCGCAGCATAGAATAGTTTCATGATATCTTCTTTAGAGTAGTCAAGCGCTCTAAATAAAATAGTTACAGGAATTTTTCTTCTTTTGTTAATTCTAGCATAAAGAATATCTTTAGCATCATACTCAAAATATAACCATGACCCACGATCTGGAATAATTTGTGCAGAATAAATAAGTTTATTTACAACAGTTGTTGCTTCTTCTTCTTTAAAAATAACACCTGGTGATCTGTGAAGTTGATTTACAACAACTCTCTCAACACCATTAATAATAAATGAAGTTCTGTCTGTCATAAGAGGAATATCTCTTACATAAACAGCTTGTTCTTTAATCTCTTTTGGATCAAGCTTTTCACCTGTTTTTTCATCTCTATTCCAAATAGTTAGGGCAATATTCATTTTTAATGATACCGAATAGGTTAATCCACGTTCCATACACTCACGAATGGTATATTTAGGCTGAACAATATCAGAACTTTTATATTCTAATGAAAGTCTATTTTGGTGGTCATGTAATGGGAAAACTGAACGAAAAACTTTTTCAATAGTTGATTCAGCACGATTCTTAGAATCAATCATTAAAAAGTCATCATAGGATTTCTGTTGAAGTTGAAGTAAATTAGGAACAGCAATTTGTCGAGGAGTTTTAGAAAAGTCAACTCTAAGTCTATTTCCAGAATGTAAAGTATTTAACATGGGCGAACCTTATATTAGTATGTTTATGTTAATGAATTGATGTATAGATATACAAAAAAACTATTGCGCAATAGCTTATCGATATACCCATCAAAATATAAAAATTTAAATCTATTGATAATGCACAGTTACTAATGCTATGCAAGGAAATATAATCTACTGTTACTAATGCAGTAGAAGAAAGGGTCTAAGTGTTTAAGTGTTTCAAATGAATAAAATCCATTTGAAACGAGTAAGTCAGGGTTGACTTATTTAAGCTCACAAGCTGCACCAGCTTCTTCAACTTGCTTTTTAATTTCTTCAGCTTCTTCTTTAGTAGCACCTTCTTTAAGAACAGTTGGTACTTCTTCAACAGCAGCTTTAGCTTCTTTAAGTCCAAGACCTGTAATAGCTCTTACAACTTTAATAGCATTGATTTTTTTAGCACCTGCATCTGTAAGTACTACACTAAATTCTGTTTGCTCATCAGCTGCTTCAGCTACTGGACCACCAGCTACTACAGTAGCTTGTGCAGATACACCAAATTTTTCTTCAAATTCTTTTACAAGCTCAGAAAGCTCAAGTACTGACATGTTTGAAATAAATTCTAAAACGTCTTCTTTAGTTGTTGCCATTTTTAATTCCTTAAAATTATATATTTTTCAATGATTTTAATATCATCACATTCAATTTAGTATCTATTTAAATTTAAATAGATAAAACTACGCTTCTTCTTCTAGTTTAGTAGCTAAAGCACTCATACCAATTGTAAAGTTCTGCACTGGTGCATTCCATACATTAAGTAACATACCAAGAAGTTCATCTCTACCTGGAAGTTTAGCCATAGCATTAATAGTAGCAATATCAGCAACTTTAGACTCAATAACTCCAGATTTAATCTCGAAGTTCTCGCCATTTAAAGTAGCAGATTTATCAGCAACTTTACAAGTTGCAATCTGGTCTTCACCCCAGATAAATACATTAGTTTGAACTAATTCCATCTCTTCACAGTTTGCAGCTTTAAGTGCAATTCCTGCAAGAGTGTTTTTAATAACACGTACTTGTACATCATTTTCTTTAGCTAATTTTCTAACACCTTCTAATGCTTCAACAGTCATACCTTTGTAATTACATACGATTACGGCACCCTGATCAGCAAAAGCAGTTGTTAATTCATTAACAATAGATTCTTTTTCAATTCTAGTCATTTATTCTCCTTTCGACCTCTAAAAGGGTGGTTATAAACCAACAAACTTTTTTCAAAGTTTTGTATTAAGCTTTCGCCCCAATTATCTTTAGTCTAGATTACTTATGCCAAGCATAAAGGAAAAAATACTTGAAAAGAATCAGACATAGGTCTAACTCTTATTCAAATATTCTAAGCTTTAAGCTCTAACTAGGCTTTCAATTCTAAAAGTTCAGCTGTATCAATTGTTACAGAAGGACTCATAGTTAAAGATAAAGCACCATTCAAGATATATCTACCTTTTGCAGAAGCTGGTTTAACTTTGTTAATTGTTTGCATAAAAGTTGCTAAATTTTCTTTAATTTTTTCTGCACCAAAAGATACTTTTCCAATACCTGCATGGATGTTACCTTTTTTGTCTGTTCTAAAATTAACTTTTCCACCTTTAGCTTCAGTAACAGCCTTAGTGATATCCATAGTAACAGTTCCAGTTTTAGGGTTAGGCATTAAACCTTTTGGTCCAAGTATTCTTGCTACTTTTCCAAGTGTTCCCATCATGTTAGGTGTTGCAATAACTGTATCAAAATCAATGTTACCAGCTTGAATTGCTTCGATTAATTCATCAGAACCAACTAAATCAGCACCTGCTGCTTTCGCTTCATCAGCTTTTTCATCTTTAGCGAATACTGCAACTCTAACTACTTTTCCTGTACCATTTGGAAGCACTACAGAACCTCTAAGCATTTGATCTGCATGTCTAGGGTCAAGGTTTAAGTTCAATGCAAGTTCAACAGTTTCGTCAAACTTAGCTGATTTTAACTCAGTGAGAAGTGCTGCCGCATCATCTACCGTATACTTTTTTTCTACTTCTATTTTTTCTAAGAGCGAAGCTCTTTTTTTATTTACTTTATTTGCCATTTATTTCTCCAACGATATAAAATCTCCCACTATCATAGTGGTATAGGGTCTAATCGACCATTAAAATTTCGATAAACTGGAATTAACCAGCGATATCAACACCCATTGAACGACAAGTACCAGCAATAATTTTTGTTGCCATTGCTTTGTCATCTGTATTTAAATCAGCAATTTTCTTTTCAACAATCTCATCAATTTGAGCTGCTGTAAGTGTTGCTACTTTATTTGTAATAGGGTTATCTGTACCTTTTTTAATGTTTGCAGCTTTCATAATAAGCTCAGATGCAGGTGGTTGCTTTGTTTCAAATGTGAAAGATCTATCAGCGTAAACTGTTACTTCAACAGGAATTTTAAACCCCATTTTATCTTTTGTTCTTTCATTAAATGCTTTACAAAACTCCATAATGTTAACACCACGTTGACCAAGTGCTGGTCCAACTGGTGGTGATGGGTTAGCTGATCCAGCAGGAATCATCATTTTAAACTTTTCAGTTACTTTTTTTGCCATCATTGTCTCCTTAGATTAAATAGTAGTTTATTTCAAAAATAAAAACTTCAGTAA
>CACVAP010000091.1 GCA_902727895.1 uncultured Sulfurovum sp. | reverse complement strand
GGAAAGCTCAAAGAGTTACACTCTGTTTCTATTGACATGCAGTATAGAATTAGCATTGAATTTTATATTGAAGATAATAAAATTATACCTGTAAATATAGGTACACATGATGAGGTTTATTAAAGAAGGAGAGAAAACAGATTTCTATCAACATAGAAACTGATATCATCACTTACCTTAAGACTTTAGCAAAAAAGATGAGTTATGTTATAATCATCAATAAAACTAATGGAGCTATAAAATGAATATGCAAACAATACAACTAAATATTAGCAATGATATTTTTGATAAAGTAATGTCATTTTTGGAAATCTTACCTAAAAATAAAATAGTTATAGTTCGAGATAATGAATCTAAAAAATTTCAAGCTAAAAAAGAGTCATTAGGAGATTTTTTTCAAGCTTCTCCTTTGGTTGGACTTGATTTGGGTAGAAGCTCAGAGGTCTATACCAAACTATCAATCTAAAAAAATTGAAATATTATCAAGTTGGTTAGATAATGACCTTATGCAACGCTTTGAGAGTCGAATAGTCGATATTGACAATCAGACAATGCTCAAATGGGGAGAGATAAATGGACAACTTCAAAAGATGGGAAGACCAATGCCTATTATGGACTCTCTGATTGCTTCTTCTTGTTTGGCTAAGGGGTTTGTTTTGATTACTCGTAATACTAAGGATTTTTATAGTTTTGAGATGGAGATGGTTAATCCGTTTTAGTAATTACTATCACCTGACCCTTAAAATCGAAGTTGCTTTTGAACATCTGGGATGACTTGGGTTATTGGGAGGTTTTGCATGGGGAAGTATACTTGATTTCTGAAAATTTGTAACAGTACTTTTGAATTTAAGTATTTAAGTTATTTTTTAGAAAGAAATGACTGAATGGTTAAGTATAATCAATAAAAGGAGTGAAAGAGTGCAGAATGATTTTATAGATGGTTACTTTAAGCCATTACTTGAATTAACAAATGAATATACTATTGAATCTATATTTATAACAATATTTGCTATAGCTATTTTGAGGGAGACTTTAAAAGGAAATAAATTAGTAACAGGAGTAGCTTTAGTGATTGGTGCTTTATTAGTAGCTCCTATTATTATAAAAGGTTTTAAAGGGGATGATGAGAATAGTAGTAAAATTATTCCGAAAAATAATATTGAAAGACCTTTACCTTTAGAAAAAGCAGAAAAGCCTATTATCGTTATTTCACAATCACTAGAAGATCTAAATACTGAAAAAGCTATATCAATGGAAGATGCAATTTATCAATATTTGGGGTATCAAAATAATGCAGAATATGATAAAAGTTTTAAATTTGCAAAGAAGTTAAAAGAAGATTTATCTATAGAGAGTTATAAAGAGTTTTGGAAAAAACATGATGAGCAATTTATTTTATATAAAATTGATAACAATAAGAAGACTTTTCAAGTAATAATAGATTATGAAAAAGGGTTTATAGATGTTCTAATGGAATATACTATAAAACAGCATAGTGATAATAGTTGGTATTTAACACATAGCAAGAAAGTTAGTGATTTAAGAAATTTTGATAATTGGAAAATAGTAGGAGATGAAAAACTACACGCAATTTTTCAAACTAAAACCCTTAATGAAGGTTCATTATATGAACTTAAACCTAGTTCATATTCTATATTTATTAAGTTTATAACTGAGGATACATATGTGAAAGCCTATGTTGATACGAAAGAAGGAAGATTTTATCTTTCTAAGTGGAGTTTAGAACAATTAGTAGAAAATAAAACATATAATTGGATATATGAAGATGATTTTTAGAAGTGAAAATAGGATTCTTAATTTTTACTAAGTATAATTAGTAAAAATATATACTTATAGGAACTACAATTGGAATCTTCTATTACTAATCATAAGGGTCAGACGTTGAAAAACTACTAAAAAGACGCTACAATACACAAAAAAGGTTTCCCCATGCCAAGAAAACCAAGAATAGACTTAGCAGGTTATCATCATGTCATTAACCGAGGAGTGAACCGTTCTACTGTTTTTACAGATGATGAAGATTATGAGATGTTCTTGAAAATAGTTTGTAAGGCTTGTAGAGCCTATAAAGTAGTTTTACATGACTATTGTCTCATGAGTAATCACTTTCATCTGCTTGTAGAGACCCAAAGAGAAAATCTCTCCTCATTGATGAAACAGATAAATGGAAACTATGCCATCTATGCTAATAAAAAACAGAAACGTTCAGGTCACTTTTGGCAAGGACGTTACTACTCACGCTATATCAATAGTGATGAATACTACTATACACTCATACGATACATCGAACAAAATCCGGTGGAAGCAGGTTTGGTGAAAGAAGTGGCAGAGTACCCTTATACTTTGGGTTCTGTTATTGTTAATGGTGTAACGCCTGTAGCTTGTTGTTTGCGTTCAAAACTTTTAGCTGAACTAGACTATGAAAATGTACAAGAGATGATAGGTATAAAATTAAATGATGAAGAGTTGAAGATATTAGAAAAGATAAAACATCAAAAAATCATACAAAAAGAGAATGGCAATAGACAAGCTTATGCAAAAAGTTTAGAGGTGCATTTTGAGGTATTTAAAACAAAACAAGAGAGAAATGGTCTAATCTTAGAAGCATTAGAAGATGGCTATGCACAAATAGAAATAGCTAAATATTTGGGTGTTTCTCGTTCTTTGATTTCTAAGATTGTGAGAGAGGGGATGGTATAAAATAGTTTTTCAACGACTCGTATAATACAAATGTAGCAATTAGCTATCATACAAAAGAGAGTTTTGTTAAGAGTAATATATCGGTTTCAACGTCAAAGCAAGAGCTTTAGAAATAAAGAGATTAGCTTGAGGGTC
>CACVAP010000090.1 GCA_902727895.1 uncultured Sulfurovum sp. | reverse complement strand
TTGAACTCTGCACTATATACTTTCCGTTTCTTACTCATGTTTTATTCCTTGATTTCTTAATCTTTATTCTATCTTATTGATATAAAAAATCTTGTTTTTCTGGTCTAGTTTTTGGGGAGCATTATACCGTTTATAATGTTGGCATGAAATAAAGTTTCGCCGAAAGGCTTAATTATGTTATAATAAATAAAAATAGGAGTTTTAATATGCAAACTATTCAGATAGATACAACACTTTATAATAAGCTTGTTAAAGCTGGTATTGACATTGAAGAAGAACTCCAAAAACTTGCAAACAACTTTGTTTCAGATGTAAAAGGTTCTTATGGGAAGAAGCCTTTACTTAGAGAAAAAGAGATAGCTGAAATTGTTAAAAATTCTCAAGGTATTGAAGGTTATAAACCTGTTTCAAACGAAGTAACAGAACGTATGAAAGCATTAATGAAACAGCATAATGTCAAAGTATCGCTTTAGTCATAGTTCCATTTATATTGATGGAACAGATATCCCGAAAAACAATCTAAATATAAATAGTTCTGAAGAGATTCATGAAGTAGAAAACCTTCTCTTGTCAGAAGCGTATGAAAAATTTTCTAATCAAATAAATTCTGCTAGTCTTTTAGATGAAACTTACTTCATCAACCTTCACAAAAAAACATTTGAATCGCTTTATAATTTTTCTGGACTGTACAGAGATGTAAACATGAGTAAAGGTGAGTCTCAATTTTGTTTAGCTCAATATTTACATACAGAATCAAAGCGAATATTTAAAGAGTTGGAAGATGAAAATTATTTAGCAGATATAAAAGACGATAAAGCTCTGTTTGCTAAAAGATTGGCTTATTATCAGGGTGAGTTAATAGCCTTACATCCTTTTTATGAACTCAATGGAAGAGTTACACGTTTGTTTTGTGATATGTTGGCTTTGTTTAATGGATATAAACTCATCGACTATAGTCATGCTATTGATAATGGAGCTTATATTGAAGCTTCGATTGAGTGTGTTCAGTATGCTGATAGTTCTGGGTTAGAAGAGATTATAAGTAAAGGGTTATTTAAGTATGAATAAAGTGACTTTTCTACCTGTAAATAATGGAGATACTATTATATTATCTCTTAATAATTATAATATTCTTATTGATGGTGGATTTACAAATACATATAAAGTTCTAGTAAATCATCTATCAAAAAACCAAATAAAAACTATAAATCTAGCAATATTAACTCATTCAGATCGAGATCATATTGGAGGAATTATTTCATTAATCAGAGATAGTAAGTTTGGTATTGAAAATATATGGTTTAACTCTTATGATAAATTATCACAATTGTTTAATAATGGTACAAAAGATACTTCAAAAGATATTGCTATAGGAAACGAAAGTGATGAAGTTAGTTTTGCTAGAGCAAAAAAACTTAGTAGATTGTTGGATGAGCAGGAGCGAGAATATGAAGCTATTTATAGAGAAAAGTTTTTAGATAGTATGTGTACTATTGGGGAGATAGAGTTTACTTTTTTATCTCCAACAGAAGAGACATTATATAATTTATATGAGGACTGGTATATTGAAGATGAAAAAAAATCAAGACAAGAAAGCTCAGGGATTATTCAAGATGTTCAGACAATAGAGAATTATGCAAATAATGTGGGTAAATGTAAACCTGATGATTCTCTTCAAAATGGTTCGAGTATAGCTTTTATTTTAAAATATAAAGAGAAAAAGTTTTTATTTTTAGGAGATGCTCATATTGATGTGATTGTTAATAGTCTGAAATCTCTTGGTTTTAATTCAACTAATAATAGACTTTCTGTCGATTTTGTAAAACTCTCTCATCATGGAAGTAGTTCCAATATTTGTCAAAATTTTTTAGATATTGTTGATACTAAAAAATATATTATTAGTACCAATGGAAAAAGTCATAATCATCCTGATATGGAGACATTATGTATATTGATTGTAGATGCTAAAGCAAAAAATAAAGAGATTGAATTAATTTTTAATTACCCTATTCATACTTATGTTGATGAAAAAAATATATTGAAGAAAAGGTCTAATCAAAACTATTATGGTTATAGTTTAATCTTTGCTAGTGATATTACAGAAGGTATTACTATTGAGTTTTAAATGTAATGATATAAAAAAACTAGTTGTCAAGGTAGATTATCTATTAGATAATAATTCAGAAAAAAAGGAGTATAGACAAAGTACAGGTGTTATTCTTAGACCTATATATATAACAGATTATTTTTTTGTATTAACAACAAAACATTCATTTAAAGAGTATGATGAACAATCTTTTGAAGATGTAGAAGTAGATAAACTGAATTTTGATGATATAACAGTTCTACATAGTAGTAATACAACATTTAAACCTTATACGATAATTGATACTACAAATGATTTTGTAGTAATAGTCATAAAGGCTTCTTTTTGTATAGATAGTAAAATAGAAAGTATTAAAGTTTTAGAAAGTGAATTTAAGACTTGTGGTTTTACAGGCTATGCAAATGTCTCAAATGGTCGGCTAAAATGTTTTGATAAATGTACACATGAAATAGACCATGATGACTTTATATTTGAAATAAATTCAGGTAAAGTTCTACAAAGTTCTAATAATGATGAAATTTTAGCTACTAAAGGGCTTTCAGGTAGTGGACTGTTTACTACAGTGAATAGTGATTATATGCTTACAGGAGTAATATCTAAGGTTATTACAGATAATAATTCATTTGATTGTATAAATGTTAGTTTTTTATTGAAAGATATTTCTTTAGAAAAGTATGGTGGTATTGAGATAGTAACACTAGAGTCAACAAGCATAGAAGTATCAAGCTCTCTACAACAATCAAGTAGTTTGCAATTAGATGAGTATAAGATTATTATTCAAGAGGAAGTTACAAAAGAGTTCAAAAAAATCAAAGATGAATATCTTAATGGAACAGAAAAAGAGGTACAAACTTGGATAGATGAAATTAAAATATCTCCTAAATGGAGTATTCTTTCAAATCAACAAAAAGCTAAAATAGTTTATGAAGAAGCTAGAGTATCTATAACTAATGAATCTGATAAAACTGAATCTTTAGTAGATAAGGTACAACAATTAGATAGTTCATTATATGTAAATAGACTTTTATCTTGGATTGAATTTGATAAAGGTGACCTAGCTAAAGCTATTTTATTACTTGATAACAATGAAGTAGCAACATTAAATCAAAAAATAGCATTATATATGAGTACAAATAATTTTCAAGATGTAAAGGCAACATTAGACCTTATTGATATAAAAGATAGAAATCATGAAACTTATAGACTGAAATCATTGTATGAATTGTACCGTAAAGATGATAATCATGAACAAGCATTAAAAGATATAAATAAATCATTAGATATAAAAGACAATTATTTAGAATCAAAACGAGTAAAAGCTATTATTCTTTTTTACCAATCAACACTATATGATGTTCTTCCTAATTTACTTCCACCTATTATTCAAAAAAATGCATTAAAAATAGACAGTAAAAGCCAAGAAAAAATAAATATGGCAAAAACTATACTAGATGAAGTTGAAAAAGAGAATTCTGAATATAGAGATAAAGCTTGGATAGCAACTATTAAATGGTTAATAAACATAGATGAAGCTATAGAGTATATTCAAAGTTTATATGAGGATAAAAAGTATAGACTTGTGGCTGTTCAATTTAATATTATTTATGATTTAAACATAGATATTAGAGAGGATATAAAGAATTTAGAGTTAGATGAAGATATTAATAATCTATACAAAGCAGATACTCTGATTAGGTATTATTTTAAACAGGAAGATAAAAAGAAAACATTTGAAGTATTAGATAAATATAAAAATATTTATCTTGAAGAAAATAAAATAGATTATTGGAGAGAGTACTATATAAATATTTTAATAAATTTTGAACTTTATAAAGAGGCTTTAAAATTTGTTGATGAAAATGATATGAGTAGAAAAGATGATGTTAAGGCTCATATATATAAAGTGACCAATGATTATAAGTCAGCTTCTGAGTTATATGAGAAATTATTTAAAGAGAATAAAAATCCTATTTATCGCTTAAAAATTTGTGAGATGAAATCAGAAGAGAATAATTGGGAATATATTACTGAATATTCAGATTATTTGTTAAAGTATTTTCAAACTGAAAAGGTTGTTGAATTAGTTATTTTAGGGGAAATAAATAGTCAAAACTTTGATAAAGCAAATAAACTTATAGATATATGGTTACCTAAAGTTAATAGTAAATTAATAAAAGATAGCTTTTTAAAGATAAAGGCTACTTGTGAAAGCTCATTAGGTTTTCCTGAACGCTCAATACAAATTTATGAAAAAAATAACTTTACAAATAAATTAGAGGATATATCAAATTTAACTTATTTTTATAAAAAAACTGACTCTCAAGATAAATTAGAAACTTTGGCAACTAATGTAATTAAAAATCCAAATATTGATATTAACTCTAAAATCCAAATTGCATCAGTATCTAAAAATAGCTCTGTTCTTTTACAAGAAGTCATAAATAATAATGGTATAAATAAATCAGAAAAAGAACTGGCTTTAGATTTGCATAAAAATGGTATTATAAATGACTTAGTAATTTCATATTTACCCCAATTAATTGAGGATAAAAGTATCATAGGTCAGATGATAAACCTTAATGAAATTGAAGGATACGCATCTAAAATTAATGAACAAAAAAATCATGAAACTACTCTGTATAAAAACTCTGATATTTCAATTCATTATTTAGATAGAGATTTTTTTAATAGCTTTTGTAAAGAAAATCAAAAAACTCTTTATATTAGAAGTGCCAAAAAATATACTTTTTTAGAACTTGAAAAATTTAAAAGTGCTAAATTATATTTGGATATAACTTCTTTACTTTTATTGTTCTCAATTCATCAGTTACAGCTAGTCATTGATTCCTTTGTTAAAGTTTATTTACCAAGTAATATATTTTTTATTTTGCATGATATTAATGTTTCTCATGAGTTAATAGAGTTGTTAAAAATAAATTTTAAACTTGAAAAATTATATTATGCTCCTGAAGTAAGTAAAGAAAAATTAAAAGATAAAGAAGAGTCATCAAACTTACTTCTTTCAATTTATACTTTATTAGAATTTCAAAAAGATAATATATTAATTTGTATAGATGATAGATATGTTAATAGTTTTCAAACAACTAAAAATGAAAATGAAATAATTAGTGTAAATGATATACTATTTACATTTTATAAAAGTAAGATAATCACAAAACATGAATACTACTCTAGCTTATTAGAAATAAGAAAAAGAAAGTATCTTTTTTTACTTATTAGTTCAAAAGAAATAATTTATCATCTAAAACAGTGTAAAATAGAAGGGAATAGAGTAGAAGAAAGTGAAGATTTAAAAACATTAAAAGAGTCATTACAATTTATGGTTCAGAATTTTAAATATATTAAACCATTTGAACAAACAGAGATAGAGAATAACCAATATTCAGAACCATTTTTTGTAATAAATCAAGTAAGAGAGATAAATCATAGTATTATTGATTTATGGAATGAAGATTTTGAATACGAAGAAGATAGATATATTTATTTAAATTGGGTTTTAGAAAACTTGTTTACTTTAAATATGTTCTCTTTAATAAAAAATAAACTATCAGATAATACTGATATTACAAGAACTATGACTGTAATAGAAATTACAAGTCTATTTATTCAAGCAATTACTATTATTTCTGATGAAAATCAAAAATTGTATTTTGATTGGATATATCATAATTTGATATCAAAGTTTTTTAAGGCTAATTCTGAGTTATTTCAAAATTTTATTGATAACCTAAGCTATTCATTAATTCAAAGTTTTTTTATAAAAGATTTAAAAGAAGAGGAGCAGATAATAGTTATAGGACTGATTAGCAATTTACCTGAAAAAATTAAAAATAATTTATATGAAAATAAAGAATTAATAGAAAAGTTACCATTTGAAAAAAGAATAGGTGTCAATGGTTTATTATTCAATAATGAAGTCTTTAATAATCAAATTAAAAAAGTTATAAATGGTGGTGGTAAAGAGATAATAAAAGCTATAGATAAGAATGAATCTATTATTTTAGAATCTATTATAATTGAAAATCAAAAACGAATTAAAATTAATAATCAGGGCTTTATGAATGATACCTTTATGCTTTTATCAACATCAAGACCTAAGAGAAAAAAGTTATTAGAAGCAAACCCTGAATGGTTTGACATGTCAGATACAAAGAAAAAAGAGTTAATCCATGATATTATTAATGTTCAGAATCATCATGAGAGAATAGAAAAACTATATCAAGTTAAAGAAGATTCTAAATTTTACTCTAATATTCAAAAGGATTTAGAAAAGCAAAGGTTAAATTTTGACTCTTTAATTCCTGATAATATAGATATACTTTTAAATCATTTTAGACTAGACAGTAGCCTTGAATTTAATGAAGCATTTAATCTCTCTGTAGAAACTTTTGTAAATGAAGAAGATATTTTAAAGACCATTGATGAGATACATCATTTCCCTATCTCTTTTCCTCAACAAATCATTGATATATTAAAAGATAAAATAGACAAAGAACAAAAAGAAATTTTAAAAGCATTTTTAAATACTTCATCTACACCAATATCACATATACAACTTATAAAAGTCTTGGTGTCTATTCAAAATGATAGCTATAAAAAGTTTATACTCTATCTGACAAAAAAGATATTTACTAAAGAATTTAAATTAAGATTAGAAGCATTCTTTGCTATAAAGAAATTTATTAAACAAGAGTTTGATATTAAATTTACTACTTTAAATGATGATATGAAAATAGCCCTTATTTGGTCGCATAGCAATAAACTAATGAAATATTTTACTGCTTATAGTGTAGATTATAGTTGGATACTTAAAGAATTTAAGACTCATTCTAATAGAGTTACTTTAGAAGTATTTAGACCTGATAGTTCATATAGTATGGACTTGTTGAATTATGATTTAAGCTATGAGGAATTTGTAATGACTTCTATTTCATATATTACAGATGATAACCTTGATTACTTTGGTAGTTCTATTATAAAAAGAAAATTAGAAGAGTTAATAAGAGAAGACGCTTATCCAGATTTCACACAATTAACACATAATAGATTTAATGCTATTAATTCTTTTTTACAACTAGAAGAAAACTCTATTTTAGATACTTTCCCAAGATTAAAAGAGATGCTAGAAGAAATGGAAGAGGTATCTAATGAAAATAACTCTATATTTATTACATTTTTTAATTTAAAATATAATGTTTACCCTCTGAGTAATGATTTAAAAAATAGATTGGTAGAAACCATAGAAAAATATACCCCTCTTTCAGATACAGAAGAACAAGTTTTACTAAGTTTATATGATTCATTATTTTTTGTAAAGCAACTCAAAAATATTAATGACTATCAAATTTCTAATAAAGTTAAAGAAGATATTAAAAATATATCTCTTAAAATAACAACTAAACAGCAAAGAGCTACATTATTTGAAATACTAATTTACATGCCTATTAAGCAAACAAATAATATTGAATTAAGAATTAAACTTTTCTCAAAATATTTAGGATTATTTAGTCTTGAAAATGATGAAGAGATAAAGGTAATAATTAATAAACTCTTAATGGAGTTACCTTTGGAGTATTCTAAATATTTTTTACCATTGAAGTTTAGGACAATTAATAATAAAACATTAGCACAAAGGAAGTTAAATGAAAACTAACCTCTACCTAACCCAAACAGACACCACCATAGGCTTTGTTTCTCAAGAGAGTACAAAAATAGACCGAGCTAAAAAGAGGAAGCCAAATAAGCACTATATACAGGTGGTTAATTCTTTAGAAACTTTACAAACATTTACGCGTGTTCCTAACAAATTTAAAAACCGTGTGCGTCGTGCTAAACGAACAACGTTTATTATGCCCAATGGCTTGTCATTTCGTGTGGTTAAAAATACGGAACACAATTTACTTTTAGATCGGCTCAAATGGTTTTACTCTTCTTCAGCAAACTTAAGTGGTGCAGACTATGAAGAACAATACGCCAAAGACAATGCCGAAGTGATAGTTTCTTTTCCTAAGAAAAAAAATGGACAAGCTTCTAAAATATATAAGTTAAGTCAAACCAACATAAGGTCGATTCGTTAATGAAAACGATTGTAAATGCAAAGATAATTACGCAAGATGAGGTTTTAGAAGGTTATGCACTTTCTTTTGATGAGAAAATAGTTGCTTTGAGTCAAGACGTACCTGAAAACACAGAACTTATGGATGCACAAGGGCTTTACCTTTCTGCTGGATTTATTGACATCCACATACATGGTTCAAATGGTTATGATGTAATGGATGGAACCGAAGAAGCTTTGGCTGAGATGTCTAAAAGTATACTGCAAACAGGGACGACTTCTTTTTTGGCAACGACTATGACCATGAGTAAAGAAGATATTTATTGTGCCTTGTTAAATGTTCAAAATTTTGAGCAAAAAAGTGGTGCAAAGATTTTGGGTGTGCATTTGGAAGGACCTTTTATTAATGTTGCTAAGAAGGGTGCGCAAAATGACAAGTATGTTCAAAAGCCGAATATGGAACTTATATTGCCTTTTATGGACATCGTGAAGATGATAACACTAGCACCTGAAGTTGATGGAGCTAGAGAGTTTATAGAATATTTATCTAAAGAGTATCCTCATGTTTTACTAAGTGTTGGACATTCAAATGCTTCTTATGAGGAATGTAAAGAGAGTTTTTCTTGGGGTGTTTCTCATGCTACGCATTTGTTTAATGCTATGAATCCTTTGCATCATCGAGAACCAGGGATTGTTGGGGCTGTGCTTGAAGCTGATGAGGTTTCATTTGATGTCATTGCAGATTTAATACACATTCATCCTTCTTTTTTTAACTTGTTGACTAAACTTAAAAAAGAGCAGTTAATTTTGATCACCGATGCCATGAGAGCAGGGTGTTTGCATTGTGGTGTTTCTGATATTGGTGGTCAAAAAGTGATTGTTAAAGATGGAGAAGCACGGCTTGAAGATGGAACACTGGCTGGCTCTGTTTTAAAAATGAATGAAGCCTTGAAGAATTTTTATGAACATACTGATATTAGTTTACCTGAATTGCTTGCTACGGTTACGACGATCCCTGCTAAAAAACTAGGACTGAACAAAGGGCTTATAGAAAAAGGCTTTGAGGCTGATTTTGTGCTGTTTAATGAAGCATTTGAAATCTCTGAGGTGTATGTTGATGGGGATATTGTTTTCCAATGTTAATTTCGATAGAATTAGTGCTAAATTAACAAAGAAGGCTTGAAAGAATGAAAGTAGTAGTAATCCAAGGTCCAAACCTTAATATGCTCGGAATGAGAGAACAAAATATTTATGGACCAGTAAAATTAGATGATATTCATGCTCAAATCGAAGGTGTTGCAAAGCAAAATAATGTAGAAATTGAATTCTTTCAATCAAACCTAGAGGGTGAAATTGTAGACAGACTTCAAGAATGTTATGGTGATGCTGATGGTATTATTATTAATCCTGCTGCTTACACACATACTTCTATTGCGATTCGTGATGCAATTGCTGCGATACAAATTCCTACAGTAGAAGTACACCTTTCTAACATTTACCAAAGAGAAGAGTTTAGACATAAATCGTTAACAGCACCTGTATGTGCTGGACAAATTTCTGGTTTTGGACCAATGTCTTACCATTTAGGAATGATTTCTATTATTCAAATAATGAATGAAGTAGCATCTATGAGAGAAGCACAGGCTGCTCAAATAGCACAACAAAACTTACAAGGCTAAAATACCAAATTTAGCTAATAAAATTTAAAACGGAGAACTTCCTATGAATTACATAGTAAAAGACGAAAATTCCATCTATTATGAGTGTGGATTTAGTTCAGACAATGCATTGTTTTTAAAATTAGGAAGCGAATCTTTTTTTATTACCGATTCACGCTACACTGTTGAAGCTGAAGAACTTGTTCAAGGTGCAACGGTCATCATTAATGGTGATTTATATGCTGAGGCGAAAAGTCTCATAACAAAATCAGCAGTGAAGAAAATAACGTATGACCCTAAAGAGTGGAGTCTCTTTCATTTTGAGAAGTTGTCTGAGGGGTTAAAAGCTAAGTTTAAAGCTGCCCCAGATTTTTCTCATAGAAAACGGGTTATAAAAAGTTCAGAAGAACTTTTACTACTTAGACGAGCTGCGAAACTTGGGGCTGCTGCCTTTGATGATTTTTCTGCACTTATTCATAAACATGGTTTCAAAAAAGACGAAAACATGTTAACCTTTATGGGAAAAGCAATGCTTTCTAAAAGAGGTAAGTATGAACTTTCATTCGACCCCATAACAGCTGTCAATGCTAATGCTGCAAAACCTCATGCTTTACCTACAACTACGAAATTAAAGACCAATGATTTACTGTTAGTAGATGCTGGACTTAAATACAAACGTTATTGTTCAGATAGAACACGTACGGTTTCTGCAACAGAAGATTTCAAATTTGGATATGAGCAAAAGTTTAAAAAGAAAAAAATCCAAAAAGCTTATGACTTGGTGTTAAAAGCACATGATAATGCCATTGAAAAAGCCCGTTCAGGAATGAAAGCAAATAAGATAGATGCCTTTACACGTGACATCATTACTAAAGCTGGTTTTGGTGAATACTATGTACATTCTACAGGACATGGTGTTGGGTTAGATATTCATGAAATGCCATACATCAGTGCTAAATCTGAAGTGAAAGTTGAAGACGGGATGGTTTATACCATTGAACCAGGAATTTACATTCCTGGAGAATTTGGAATTCGTATTGAAGACATGGTTGTTATGGAAAATGGTCGAGCTGAGGTTTTATAGTCTTATAGGTCTATTCATGAACGCTTTATAATTAGTTTTGTGATATCATAAAGAAAAAGGATTTATAATGTTAGAAAATGTACAATTAGTATTTGCAATTTTTGGATTTGTTACGGTTATTTTTATAATTATTGAATTAGTATTGGATGTTGATACTTTTGCAGGAAGACTCATTTCAAAAATAAAACAAGCCAAGTTAGATAAAAGAAAAGAAGATTAAGTTAGTGCTTACTCAACAGTTTCCCAGCTAAAAAACCACTTGCAAAAGACCATTGCAAGTTGTATCCTCCACATGGACCATCAAGGTTCATGACTTCTCCACAAAAATACAAGCCTTTCATTTTTTTACTTTGCATTGTGTTAGGCTCTATCTCTTTTAAAGAAACACCTCCACGGGTAATCATAGCAAGTTTAAAACCATCATGACCATTTACAGTTAAGGGAGTCCAAGCTAAAAACTTAATAAGCTGGTCACGTACGCTTCCTGAGAGTTTTTTTAGGCTTACATTTGCATCGTCAATATTTGCGAGTTTACAAAGTTCCATACTTACAGATTCTGCTAATAGACTTTTTACGAGTTCTAGGGTTGTAATATGGGGGTTTTCTGCTTGTAATTTTTTAAAATGTGTACGAATATCTTCTTCATTCATTCCTTTGGTAAGGTTCATTAAAATAGGAACTTCATCAAATTTTGCCAAAAGAGGGGTAATTTCTCTGGAAAAGTCTAAGACAACAGGTCCTCTGATACCATTTTTAGTAAATATCAAATCACCTTTGGCATGAAGTTTTTTATATTTTTTAATATCAACACGCATTTCAACTTTGGCAACGGTATCTGCTCGACAGTTTGCTCCCCACAGTTCTTTGGTTTTAAGAGGCATCATGGCTGGGTGAATATCAGTTACTTTATGTCCTACAGATTCTGCTAAAGGGTAACCGTCTCCTTCTGCTCCTAAGACAGGATAACCCATACCACCAGAAGCCATAATGACGTTTGAACTATAGTAAGTGTTGTCTTGGGTTAGAACAGCTGTTATATGTTCGCCATTGTGTTCTAAAGCCTCAACCTTTTGTGACGCAATAACGTTTACTTCTAGTCTTTCCATCTCTTCTTTTAAGGCTTTAATAATGCTCATGGCATCATGTCCCACAGGAAAAACTCTAAATCCATCAGGAGCATGGGTTTCAACGCCTAAGTTGTTAAAGAAAGTTTGCAGTTCTTTATGATCTAATCCTTCAAGAGCAGGGGTCATAAAACGACCTTCTCGTCCAAATTTTGACATGAAGTCTTCATTTGAAAGGGTATTGGTTAAGTTACAGCGTCCACCACCTGTGGCTTTGAGTTTGGCAGCGATTTTGGGAAGTTTTTCAAGAACAAGAACAGCTAAGTCTTTTTGGGCTGCTGTAATGGCAGCCATCATACCAGCTGCTCCTGCACCAATGACGATGCAGTCGTAGTTTTTCATAAGTTTGTTTAGGGTTAGCTAACAGGTGCTACTGCTGGGATAACAGGGTAAACTTTTTCATATAAGAAAAGAGATAGCACAATTAATAATGAAATTCCAGCTGGTTTAGAGTAAAGCTTATTGGCTGTAATGTAAATAAGCATAACGGTAGCAGCTGTCATTAGTGCTAAATCATAGTGGTATGCATGTAAGTCAATATTTAAGTTATTAACCATAGCAGCTCCACCGATAACCATCGTAGTGTTCGCTAGGTTTGAACCGATAATGTTTCCTATTGCCATACCTACTTTTCCTTTTAGAACAGCCGTAATAGAAACTATAAGTTCAGGAAGTGAAGTACCAAAAGCGATAACAACAACACCAATAAGCCATTGACTTACACCAAAACTAGTAGCAATATTTGAAGCTGAATCAATAGCGAAACTAGCTCCTAGCACAACCATAGTAAAACCTAGTAAAAGTAGTACTAGTGATTTTACCCATGAAAAATTTTCTTTTAACTCTGGATCAACTTCCTCAACTTCATCTGTTTGTGCATCTTCTAGTAAAAAGAGCAAATAAGCAAACATAAGTACAAAGAGTAAGGTGGCATCAAATTTCCCTATTTCACCATCTATACTCATAAGTAAAAAGACTAAGATTGGCATTAATGCCCAAATACTGTCTTTAGCAAAGAAATCACGTGTGGGTTTAAAAGGTTTAGATATGATAAAAATAACACCTAAAACGAGTGTAATATTCATAATGTTTGAGCCAACTGCATTAGCAATGGCTATTTCAGGTTTGTTATCTAAACTGGCAGCCATACTGGCAGCCATTTCTGGTAAGCTTGTACCTAAGGCAATAAGCGTTGATCCAATGATAAATTCTGAAATGTTAAAACGTAGGGCTATACGTTCACTCTGGTTGACGATAAAGTCAGCTCCAAATATTAGCGCCCCCATGGCTAATATAAATATGACGAAATCCATTAATTCTCCTCTGTTCTTACTATTAAACTACTGGGAAGGTTAAAGTTTTGGATTATTAACGCTTCCTTTTCCCTCATTTCTCCACTATCTGTTTCATGGTCATATCCTAGTATATGTAGTAAACCATGAATAAAAAGTAAGGCCATTTCAGCATCACTACTGTGTTTAAATTCTTTTGCTTTGTCAAGAACAAAATCAAGAGAGATTACAATAGAGCCTAAAGGCATAAAGTTGTTATCTGTACTTATAATTATGTCATTTTCAATGGGAAAGCTTAAAACATCAGTAGCTTGGTCTTTGTGACGATACTCCTTATTATACTGTTGAATAGTATGATTGTAGCACAGAGTCAAATCAATCTCCCTTGATGTGACACTATTTGCAATATTTTCTAACAATTCAGATTTGATAGTAAAGTCTGTAAGATTTTCAATGTTTAACATGGCGTAAAGTTTACCCAAAAATAGGTAAAATACTTGCAAAAATGGATGAATTATATGATGAGAATTGAAATTAAATATAGTAGGACATTAAATGCCAAATTATAAAAAAGCAGTTTGCATAATATCAGGTGGTATGGACAGTGCTTTAGGCGCTAAAATCGCTAAAAATGAGGGTTATGATGTTATTGCCTTACACTTTAATTATGGACAACGAACAGAGAAAAAAGAGTTAGATTCCTTTCGAAAAATTTCAAAAAAATTAGACTGTATTGGGTCTTATGAAATTGATTTAGATTTTTTTAAACAAATTGGAGCATCTGCTTTAACTGACAGTTCTTTAGAAGTTCCAACAACAGGAGTTGCGTCTGGCGTACCCATAACTTATGTACCTTTTAGAAATGGAATTTTTATTTCTGTTGCTACGGCTATTGCTGAAAAGCATGGAGCTGAAGCTCTTTTTATAGGGGTAGTTGAAGAAGACAGTTCTGGTTATCCTGACTGTAGAGATGAGTACATAAAGTCTATGGAAAAGTCAATTAATTTAGGTACAAAAGATGAAACAAACCTAGAGATTAAGATGCCCTTAGTACACATGAAAAAGTCTGAGATAGTAGGGAAATCTGTAGCCTTAGATGTTCCTCTTGAAGATACTTGGTCATGTTATCAAAATGAAGATAAGGCTTGTGGTGTATGTGATTCTTGTCGCTTACGTTTAAATGGTTTTAAAATTGCTGGGATTGAAGACCCAATTGATTATGTATAAGTTACGTTTGAAGTAAAAGGGAAGGGTTAAAGTGGGTGTTAACACCCACTTTATAGAAGTATAACTTTAGTTCTATTTTTGTTTTTCTATTTTTGTTTTTTTAGAAAATCTTCAATACGTCTAACACCTTCTTTAATGGTGTCCATATCAGTTGCATAAGAGAATCTAAAATATCCTTCTGAACCAAAACCAACACCTGGTACTACAGCCACACCTTGGTCTGCCAATAAATCTTTACAAAATTGCATAGAGTCATTTGAAACTTCTTTAATATTTACAAATAGATAAAATGCACCATTTGGTCTAACCACTGAAAGACCATCTACAGCATTAAATAAATCGGTAGCTTCATTACAACGTGCTTCAAAAACAACACGCATCTCTTCTACTACGCTATCAATTGTTCCATCAAGTCCAACAATTGCTGCATCTTGGGTAATAGAATTAATGTTTGAAGTACTTTGAGATTGTAATTTATTCATTGCAGCTATAAGCTCTGTTTTCGCAGAAGCCATGTATCCAAAACGCCAACCTGTCATGGCTGCTGATTTACTTAAACCATTAATAGTAATGGTACGTTCAAACATATCATCTGAAATACTCGCAGCAGCTACAAACTTTGTGTCACCAAAAACCAGTTTTTCATACATTTCATCGGAAGCAACAAAGATGTCTGTACCTTTAAGAACTTCAGCCAATGCTTTAAGTTCATCTTCTGAATAAACTGCGCCAGTTGGATTTGAAGGGGAAGTTAAAACAAGCATTTTTGTTTTAGGAGTGATCGCAGCTTTTAATTGCTCAGCTGTAATTTTAAACTCTGTACTGTCATCAGTATCAATAATAACAGAAACACCACCAGCATAGTTAACAAGTTCTGGATAAGTTACCCAATAAGGTGCTGGAATAATAACTTCATCACCTTCATCTACAAGCGCTTGAAAAAGGTTAAACAGTGAGTGTTTCGCACCATTGTTAGTTTGAATTTGGTTTGTTGCATAAGTCAAACCATTTTCTCTTTTTAATTTATCAGCAACTGCTTGAAGTAATTCAGGTGTTCCTGGAACAGCTGTATATTTTGTATGACCAGCATCCAATGAATCTTTTGCAGCATCTTTAACAGCTATGGGCGTATCGAAGTCTGGTTCACCAGCAGAGAAAGAGATAACATCTTTACCTTCTGCTTTGAGCTCTCTTGCAAGAGTTGCAATAGCAATGGTTAAAGAAGGAGATAATGTTTGAATACGTTTTGAAAGCATGATGTTAGCCCTTTTAATTAATTTTAATTCGCGAATTATACAAAAAAAGGAATTAAAAATTGGGTTTTATTACATTGACTTAATGAAAGTTGCATAAATTTCTTCTAATTCATGATCTTCTCTCTCCATTAGGTTTGCATCACCAGTTTTAATGGTCTCTTCTAAAACAGCAATACGTTTAATAAGGTAATGAAAAATTTCCTTGTTTACATCAGGTAAGACATCATGACGTAGCTCTTCATTATGTGTATCACATTTTAGTATACGGGCAGGAACACCAACAGCTGTAGCACAACAAGGAACATTTTTTACAACGACTGAGTTCGCACCAATTTTAGCATCATCTCCTATAGTAATGTTACCTAGTATCTTTGCACCAGCACCAATAACAACACGGTCACCTACTGTTGGGTGACGTTTTCCAACTGAAGTACTGACACCCCCTAAGGTTACTTGTTGATAGATTACAACATCATTACCTATAATGGCTGTTTCACCAATAACCACACCCGTTCCATGGTCAATAAAAACACGTTCTCCCACTTGTGCAGCAGGGTGAATGTCTACGGTTGTAATTAAACGATTAAATCCAGATATAAAACGAGGAATAAAACGTAAACCTCTTTTGTATAGTGAGTGTGCAATACGATGGTAAAATAATGCCCAAAGACCAGGGTAGTTGAAAAAAAGTTCAAACTTAGAATGTAAAGCTGGATCGTTTCGACCTACGTTATAAAAGTCATCTGCTATGTTTTTAAATAAATTCAAGTAGTGTCCTAGGTATAGTTTTTATAGAGTTGACTTAATTAGGCAAGTTTTTTTAAAACATTATCTAAAAGAGAAGTACTTAACATACGTTTACAATACCCAAGTAAATAGGTAGCTTTTGTAATGTAGTATCTTGGTTTTGGTTTGTCAGTGACAATGATTTTATGTACAACTTTTGCTACAGAAATAGCTTCTTCATTGAATGGGACCTTTGACTTCTCAGCTGATAATGCTTTTTTATAATAGTCAGAAAAAACAGAATTTTCAGTATCTACATTTTCTTTCAATTTCTGCATGGCATTTTTCCTAAAAGAACTGGTGATTGGACCAGTGTTTAGTAGGATAGGGTAGATATTTGTTCCAGCTAGTTCAAGTCTTAGTGTGTCAGTTAGACCTTCAATGGCATATTTACTAGCATTATAAGAACCTCTACCTAGCAATGAGATTAGACCTAATACAGAAGAGTGTTGGATAATTTTTCCATAACCTTGTTTTCGCATAATAGGAATAATTTGTCTGGTACATTCATGCAAGCCAAAAACATTGGTCTCAAATTGTTCTCTTAAAACATCTGTTCTAATGTCTTCAACTGCACCAGCCTGTCCAAACCCTGCATTGTTAAACCAAATATCTATTTTCCCATCTTCTTTAACTATGGAACTAATCACGGTAGCTATTTCTTCCGAATGTCTAACATCTAGTTTCATAACATTGTCAAAACCCATTGCTCGAAGAACTGTTAAATCTTTTTCATTTTTAACAGTGGGATAAACTTTATATCCTTGCTCTTTTAAGTATTGGGCTGTCGCCAATCCAATGCCTGTAGAACAACCCGTAATGACAATGTTTTGCATGTTAAACTCCGTATTTTAGGTTTTTAACGGCCTGAGTAATATCATCTTGACGCATAAAGTGTTCACCAACCAAAAAGGCATCAGCCCCAATTTTCGAGAGTTCTTTGACTGTTTCATGATTGGTAATACCACTTTCTGCAACAATAATTTTATTGTTAGGAATTAAAGGAATTAGCTTTTCACTTAAACTCATGTCCATTTCAAAAGTTTCAAGATTACGGTGGTTAATCCCAATAATATCTGCCCCTGCAAAAATAGCTTTGGTTAAGTCTTTTTTGTCGTGAATCTCAACTAAAGCTTGTAGTCCTAGGTGACGCGTATAATTTAGAAGACCTTTTAACTCTTTACGACTTAAAGCAGTTGCAATTAGTAGTACATAGTCTGCTCCATAAGCCAAGGCTTCTACGAGTTGGTATTCATCTACAATAAAGTCTTTACGAAGTAAAGGAATAGACGTATAACGACGTACCATGCCTAAGTACTCTTTGTCACCTTGAAAGAAATGAGGTTCAGTTAGGATAGAGAGGGAGTCTGCACCACCTTTTTCATAAGCTTGACCAATAGACATAGGGTCAAAATCTTCTCTTATGATTCCTTTACTAGGACTTGCCTTTTTAACTTCTGCAATTATTCTATAAGGATTTTCTTCTGTAGACTTAAGTGCTGTAAAGGCATCTTTTGGAGCAAAAGGGTTGAGTGCTAAAGAACGACCTAACCATTCTACTGGATAGTCAACTTTTCTTTTCTCTAAGTCTTCTTTTGTCTTTTTAATGATGTCATCTAAAATTTGTGCCAATGTTTTACCTTTTTATTTTATTCTTATTTACACTTGTCATTTATGGCATTCCAGTGTTCAATAATCTCGTCTTCTTTTAAGCCTTCAACTTCAACAACTTTTTTCATAATTGGATAGGCTTTCTCACAGTTGTTTAGTTTGTAATAACCCCATGCTAATGAATCTAGGTAGTAAGTATTATCAGGTTCATGGGTTAAGGCATTTTTTACGATGCTTAAACCTTTTTTTACATCTAATTCTTTTTCTATGAGGGTATATCCATAGTAGTTTAAGTACACAGGATTTTTTTCACCAAGCGCAAATGCTTTTTCAAAGCTATCAATAACTTTTTGAAGTTCTACTTTATCGTTCTTATTTGAGAGAGACTCATAATAAGAGATGGCAGATTCAGCATACCATTTAGGCTCTTTGGTGCTTTTTATTAAGACCTGTGTTAGTTGATACGCTTTTACATAAGACTTTTTCTCCATATAGAGAGAATAGAGTAAGCTATGATTAGAATTTTTCTCTTCTAAGTAATGAATCGCAGAGTCAATGTCTTGATTTAAGAGATAAGCCTCAATAGTTTTTTCGAGGTAAACTTCTTTTTGAGTTACGTTATAAAGTTCTTTATAAATTGGAACAAGTTTATCTACTTTTTGCTCTCCAGCATAAATTCCAATAAGTTGTAAACAAATTTTTTCTGAACAGCCTTGTTTTACTCTATGTTGCTCTAATTGATCAATGGCATCATCGAGTCGATGAAGATAGTTTATTTGAATGGTTGCAACTTTTAGCAATATGTCTTCATTTAGTGTTTTTTCATAGGCTTGCTTTAGGTACATTAATGAAGTTTCATAGTCAGCAGTAAAAATGTAAGGATTAGCTGCTAGTTCAAAGTCAATAGCCTCATCTGAAAGTTTGGTTAACCTTTTTCCAACTACTTTTGCTTTAGTAAACTCTTTTTTATTTAGATAAAAGGAGAGTAAGAGTCGCTGAGCTTGAAGGTTTTTAGGATTACTTTCTGTATAGACTTTAAAGTCATCTAGATTTTTAGAGAGAATACCAGCTTGGTAGGCAGTATTTATCTCTTTTAAAAGATATTCCTCTTTTTGGGTTACTTCATATAGCAGAGCATAAAATTCATTACTCTGTTTATAAGCACCTTCTTCTTCTAAAAAAATAGCTTGAATAATGAGTTGATCTTCATTTTTTAGTTTTTTAGTTTTATCAGTAGCATTGTTTTTTGAGAAGTTCTTTGGGTTGTATTTACTCAAGTCCTCTTTTGGCACTATAACTTTGCTTTGGCTTGGTACAGAGTAGGTACTACAACCTATAAGATAAAATGCTAAAAGAATAAATAGGGTAACAATAGATTTATGAATTATTTTATGATTCCAGGACACTCTTTCTTTACCTCTTCACTATTATTTTTAAATATTTCCCAAAAAGGAAATGTTCTACATTGTCGTGGTCGTACAGAATAGATACTACATTGTTTTAACTTGTCATCAAAGAAAACACATGCAAAATTTTCATCATCAAGTTTCTTTTCTATTATAGAGTATCGATGCTTGACTTTCTTGAGGTACATTGTAGCAAAGTCTTCCACAGTTAGTTCTAAAAATTTTGCCATTTCTTCTATCTCTGGGTATTTTGCCCAGATATATCCACTACTTCCAGTACAACAAGCACCACCACATTCGTCACAAGCTGAGGGTGTAAATTTATAGTCGTAGCCTACTTCAGATAAAATTTGTTTTTCCATTAATAGTCTCCTTTGATACTGTTTGTTCCAGCTTTTTTAAAAGCTTGACTGGCTTCGTTATTATAGTTACTTTGTTGATCAAAAACAACAAGAGGAGGCAAGACTTTCATCATTGATTTTGAATTCATTCTGGCTGAAATCATTACAAGTTTAGAATCGCGATCTATCTTAGAGTGTACAAAACGTATTTGTTCGGGGTTGATCTTATTTGTTATCAGTGAATAGAGCAGTTTGTCAACTTGTTTTGCATCATAGCAGAAAATAAAACGACCTCGTGGTTTTAAAACTTTTTTTACTTTATATATAAATGTTTCAATGGGAAGATGCTGAGCATAACGGGCAATGTTTAAATGTTCATTCTCACTTTGAGTTACATTTTGATCATAAAAAGGAGGATTTGAAACAACATAATCAAATTTTTCTTTTTCTGAAAATTCTGTAAAGTCTTGAAGCTTTGCATTGACTTCGAGTTTATTAAGAACATAGTTATGTTTCGCATATTTAAGCATTACTTCTTGCTTGTCAACGATACTTGTTGTTATATTAAAGTCTCTGGTTAAGAGTAAAGAGATAATCCCGACACCACAACCTACATCAAGTAATGAACCTTTTGGTTTGAAGCTTGATATAAAGTCATATAGAAATATGGAGTCGCTATTATAAGCATAGCCAGAACTGGGTTGATAAAGATACAAAAATAAGTCTCCAAATGAAAATGAAGATGAATTTTACTATAAATTGACAATTTTTAGATAAAATTATTGTTATGAATAGTAAGTTTACAGATGTACCTCCCAAATCGACAGATTTTTCCATGCTTGATTACGACTGTGCCTATATAAAAGGCAATAAAGTTCGTATGAGTTATAAACATATTGAGAATGCTACTCAGGCATACAACACAGCGTTAATTAACCGTGGGTGGCGTCGTTTTGGTCACTATTATTTTCATCCAATTTGTGCTGGCTGTAATGAATGTAAATCCTTACGTATTGATGTCAATAATTTCAAAGTTAGAAAATCTCAAAAAAAAGCGATTAAACGTAATAAAGAGACAGAAATTATTATTCAAAAACCCAGTTTATCTCAGGCACATATAAACCTTTATAACAAATACCACTCTTATAAGCATGAGCAAGATGATTGGTCTCATCGTAATATTGCACCTAGGGAATATAAAGAAAATTTCGTAGATGGAGCACATGATTTTGGTAAAGAAGTTCTTTACCTTGTCGATGGCGAACTGGTAGGCGTTGACTTAATTGATATTTTAGATGATGGAATCTCTTCTATTTATTTTTATTATGATCCTGATTATTTAAATTTATCGCTTGGTACTTATTCTCTTCTCTATCAAATTGAATTAGCAAAAGTATTGGATTTACCATGGATTTATTTAGGATATTGGGTAGATGGCTGTAAAGCATTTGCCTATAAACCAAATTTTCAGCGACAAGAGATTTTAGATGGCTTTCCAAAAGTTGATGAAATTAGTGACTGGAAAGAGTTTGGAATTCCAATAGAATCTACCGTTAAAATATAGTATATGTTTTTTTTTGTTATAATTTTATCGTTCTTTTAAATATAAGAGCATTTTTTTATAAAAAATCTCTCTCTTTGTGTGTACTTTCATCACTTTTTTGAGATAATAATTCTAGGAAAAGAAAATTATAATTTGTAAAAGGATAGATATTAATATGTTAAACCATAGATTTTTAAGATTAGGTACAATCTCTGCTTTGTTGACCAGTACTCTTTTAGGAGCTGGAACATCAAAGTGTATTGGAGGAGTTTGTTTTGTTAATTTAGATAATCTGGACCCATCAAAAGGTTTTCAAAAAGAAAAATTAGTTGTTATTGAAAAACCAAGATATATTGAAGAGATGATTGATAAAAGTATGACCATTGTTTTAGATGGTGAGTTAATTACGGTCTTCCCTCACTCATCATATGTTGCAGATGACGTTGAAGAGCAGTTATTGGTTGTAGATTCAACTGATACGCTTGAAGAAACAATTTTAACGAAAACAGGACTTCCAAGTTCTGAGTTTTTTTGTGATAAAAATACAAAACCTCTTTATGACACACAACACAACACTTTTCAGTGTGTGTAGTCTTTAATTGATTATATAAAGGTTTAAAAACCTCTATATATCTTGTTCTACTACATTCTTGAAGCTAGAGAAATAAGTCTCTTGTAATCTCTCTAAGTTCATCTCTATATCATTAATTTTAACTGTGTCTCCACCAACTTTACCAATGATGTCTGTACTTAAGCCTAAACCTTTAGCCATTTCAATAACTTTGTCAAGATTTTCTTTTGAACTTACTTCTAAAATAGCTCTAGATTGAGATTCATCAAACAAGCTTCTTTTGTCTTCAAGTCTGATTCCAGCAACTACACCTCTACCAGATACAGCAGCCATTTTTGCTAGGGCTATTGCAATTCCACCAGAACTTAAATCTTTAGCTGATGATAAAAGACATTCATCATTGGCATCGATTACAAGTTTCCAGAGTGCTAACTCTTTTTTATAGTCAAGGTCAGCTAACGTTCCAGCTGTTTCTCCAAATAACTCTTTAATATAAAGTGAAGCACCAAATTCTGTTCCTGTATCTCCAATAAGTAGTAAATGGTTCTCATCTTCTTGGAAGCATGATGGAAGTACTTTTTTCTCATCTTCATTTAGTCCAACCATTGCAATGGCAGGGGTAGGGAAAACAGAAGTACCATTGGTTTCATTATAAAGAGAAACATTTCCAGAAACAACAGGCGTGTTAAGTGCTAAACATGCTTCTTTAATTCCTTCACAAGCTTGGGCAAACTGCCACATAACTTCTGGGTTTTCTGGGTTACCAAAGTTTAGACAGTCAGTAATAGAAAGAGGTCTAGCTCCAGACATTGCAACATTACGTCCAGATTCCATAACAGCTAAAGCACCACCTTTCTCTGGGTCAACATAACAGTAACGAGGGTTACAGTCAGCAGACATAGCTAAGGCTTTACCTGTCTCTTTAATACGAATACAAGAAGCATCCAGTGAACCAGGAGCTTTTGTTGTGTTCGTCTGTACCATTGAGTCATATTGGTCATAAATCCATGCTTTATCAACAACTTCCATAGAACCTAGAAGTTTTTCAAATGCTGTTTGGTTATCTACCGTTGCATAAGAGTTAATGTTCTTTCCAGAGATTTCATCTAAGTAAGTAGGGCGTGAAATTGGTCTATCTAAAATAGGAGCTTCTTCACTTACCGGACCAATAGGCATGTCACAAACTGTGTCACCATACCAAGTAAGTTCCATACGACCTGTGTCAGTTACTTCACCAATAACAGCAACGTCTAAGTCCCATTTCTCAAAAATGTCAATAACTTCTTGCTCTTTACCTTTTTTAACACAAACAAGCATACGCTCTTGTGATTCTGAAAGCATAAAGTCATAAGGTGTCATTCCTTCTTCACGTGCAGGAACTTGGTCAAGGTTCATAATCATTCCTGAACCAGATTTTCCAGCCATTTCAAATGCCGAAGACGTCAGTCCAGCAGCACCCATGTCTTGGATTCCAACAACAACATCTTTGGTCTTAAAAAGTTCTAAACATGCTTCAAGTAAAAGTTTTTCAATGAATGGATCACCAACTTGAACCGTAGGACGTAATGATTTAGACTCTTCTGTAAATGAATCTGAACTCATAACAGCACCACCTAGACCATCACGACCTGTTTTAGAACCTACGTACATAACTGTGTTTCCAATTCCTTCAGCAATACCAAGGAAGATTTCATCAGATTTACATAGACCAAGTGCAAAAGCATTTACTAAGATATTTCCATTGTAAGATTCATCAAAAGAACATTCTCCACCAATGGTTGGAACACCCATGCAGTTACCATATCCACCAATTCCCTCAGTTACCCCTTTAACAAGATGTCTTTGGTATCTGGCTGTTTTATCGTTATTGGTAATGTTACCAAAACGTAGAGCATTCATGTTGGCTACAGGTCTAGCTCCCATTGTAAATACATCTCTTAAGATTCCACCAACGCCTGTTGCTGCTCCTTGAAAAGGTTCAATAAAGCTTGGGTGGTTGTGTGACTCCATTTTAAATACAGCAGCCATTCCTCCACCAATGTCAATAACACCAGCATTTTCACCAGGCCCTTGGATTACCCATGGTGCTTTTGTAGGGAAACCATTTAGGTACTTTTTACTTGACTTGTAAGAACAGTGTTCAGACCACATAGCAGAGAAGATTCCAAGTTCTACAATATTTGGATGTCTACCATCTAATATCTCTAAAATATTTGTGTATTCTATTTGGCTTAACTTGTGATTCTTAAGTACTTCATCTAAGTTTTCTAATGGTTTTGACATTGTTTATTATCCTATATGGGGGAAATTTTTCTGCGTGATTTTACTGTAAATGTACTAAATTTGGGGTGAATTATGAGAGAAAAGATGATTTGTTAAAATGGATAAGAAAAAGCTTTGATATAATACTTTTACTTTAAAAAAATAATAAATCCATAAAATAAAGGTTTAAAATGCCAAGCTCTCAAAAAATAGAAGAAGTTTTAAAATATATTAAAGATAATAGCCCTGGACAGGACGAGTTTTACCAAGCTGCACAAGAGGTCTTGTATTCCTTAAGTCCACTTTTAAATCAAGATCCGAAATATTTAGAACATAATATTTTAGAAAGAATAGTTGTGCCTGAAAGAAGTATTATCTTTCGTGTAACATGGCTTGATGATGCTGGAAAAGTTCAAACAAATGTTGGTTATAGAGTACAGTTTAACTCCACCATTGGTCCCTATAAAGGGGGCTTACGTTTTCATCCGACTGTTAGTTTAGGAACGGTTAAGTTTTTAGGTTTTGAACAGATATTTAAAAATGCATTAACTGGTTTGCAAATTGGTGGTGCTAAAGGTGGATCAAACTTTAATCCTAAAGGAAAGTCTGACAATGAAATTATGAAATTTTGTCAAGCTTTTATGACAGAACTTTATAATCATATTGGAAAACATAAAGATGTTCCAGCTGGTGACATTGGTGTGGGTGCAAGAGAAATTGGATATTTATTTGGACAATATAAGAGACTGACAGGAGAGTTTGAAGGCGTATTAACAGGAAAAGGATTAGACTGGGGAGGTTCAAAAGCACGTAAAGAAGCAACTGGTTATGGGTCTGTTTACTTTGCTGAAAACTTTTTGAATGCTTATGGAAAGAGTTTAAAGGGTAAACGTTGTTGTGTATCTGGTTCTGGTAATGTTGCTATATATACCATTGAAAAGCTCTATGAAATGGGGGCTATTCCTGTTTCCTGTTCAGATAGTAAGGGAACCATTTATCATGAAGATGGTATTGATATTAAATCATTAAAATCAATTAAAGAAATACATCATGCCTCTTTAGAAGAATATGCTTATCTAGATTGTGCTTGTACCTATACGCCTGTTAGTAAATATCCTGAGGGAGGTCATGCTGTATGGCATATTCCTTGTGACATTGCTTTTCCATCAGCTACTCAAAATGAGTTAACACTCAACGATGCTAAAGCTTTAAAAATGAATGGCTGTATCTTGGTGAATGAAGGGGCAAATATGCCTACCATGCCAGATGCTTTAGAGTTTATTCAAGAAAGTGGTATTTTATTTTCACCAGGAAAAGCTGCCAATGCTGGAGGTGTTGCTACTTCACAATTAGAAATGAGTCAAAATGCAAGTATGGCACAATGGTCTTTTGAAGAAGTAGATATTAAACTACGTACGATTATGCAAAATATTTTCAAAACAGCTTATGAAACTTCAAAAGAGTTTGATTGTGAAGGTGATTTAGTTACAGGTGCAAATATTGCTGGTTTTAGAAAAGTAGCTAATTCTATGATTGAACAAGGGGCTGTTTAGATTTTTAGAAGATTATGAGCTATTACTTCCTTATCACACTTAAATCACATTGTATCTATGCTATTTAAGTCTGATATAACGGTTATTAAATTATGATAGATTAATATCTCTTTAATAAGGAAAACTACATTGAAATTAAATCAATATATTTATATTTCTAATGATTGGGATAAGCGTCTTGACTTAACACTGGACAGTGATAATACACTTGTTCTAGTTTTTTCATCCTTAGACAACCCTTCTTTACAAGCACCTCTACAAAAATTAATTAAGGCTTTTCCTCAGTCAAAATTTATGGGTTGTTCTACAGCTGGTGAAATGTATGGAAATACCTTGGCTGAAGAACATCTGGTTGTTCAAGTAATTAAATTTGAAAAGACAATTCTTAAATTAGTCCATACAAAAATTAAAGATAGTGACTATTCCTACATGGCTGGAGAAACTTTATCTCTTGCTTTAGGAGAACCTAAAGCTGTTATTGTATTGAGTGATGGGTTAAATGTAAATGGTTCACAGTTAACGAAAGCATTCTCTGCTACGCTGGGAAAAAAGGTTATGGTCTCAGGAGGTTTAGCAGGAGATGATGGAAGATTTGAAAGCACTTGGGTACTTATAGACAAGGAACCAAAATCACATTATATTGGGGCTGTTGGTTTCTACGGTGATGAATTTTACTTTGGATATGGTTCAGAGGGAGGATGGAGTAGTTTAGGACTTAAAAGAAAAGTTACTTCATCCTGTGCAAATATTTTATATGAATTAGACAATCAGCCAGCATTATCATTATATAAACATTATTTAGGAGAGAGAGCTAATGGCTTACCTAGTACAGGGTTATTATTTCCTTTAGGTCTTTATTCAGACGATGAGATTAAGGTTAGAAGTATTTTATCGGTTGATGAGGAAGAACAATCCATTACTTTTGCTGGAGATATTCCTGAAGGGAGCACTGTAAGTCTAATGAAGTCAAGCTTTAAAAGTCTTACTGATGCTGCCGTTACTGCTGTTGAAAATATTAATTTTGAGAGAGCTACTTGTGAGAAGTATTGTTGTATTGCTATTTCTTGTGTTGGTCGCAAGTTGGTTTTAGGTCAAAGAGTTGAAGATGAGATAGAAGCCGTATTTTCAGCTTTTCCTTCTCTGGATGTTATGCAAATAGGTTATTATTCTTATGGTGAAATTTCTCCTAGCTCAATAGATCAATGTGATTTGTACAATCAAACAATGACGGTGGTCTTACTTGGCGAATACTGAACTCCATAAACTTCTTTTACGACAATTGAATAAGATTTGTAAAGATGGAGAGGAAAATTTAGCAAAAAATGAAGATTTTGAAAAGTTTTTAAATTCAATATCTAAAACTTATGAGGAGTATGATAGTCATTCTTATACCTTAGAACGTTCTTTGGAACTATCTTTTGAAGAGCTTGAAACTTTGCAGTTAAAGCAAAAGAATTCGTATCAAACGCAATTAAAAGCAGTGGTCAATGCCATACCAGACATGATGTTTTTGAATGATGAAGATGGTGTATTTCTTGATATTTTTGTTAGTGAATCAGATAATCTTCATAGGACAAAAAGTGAAATTATTGGTAAAATGTATCAAGATCTCTTTACTCCAGAATTAGCAACTTTTTTTAAAAAAAGTTTAAAAAAGGCAATAGAGACAGCTAAGTTAAATATTATTGAGTTTGAATTAACTATTAATAAAAAAGTACAATATTATGAAGCACGACTAGTCGCTATGGGACATTTAATTGATAATAAAGAGACAGTAGTTAGCATTGTTAGGAATATCTCTAAGGAGAAGAAAAATCAATTAAAATTAGAATACATGGCAACACATGATGATTTAACAAAATTACCGAACCGTTTATTCTTTCAGAAAACACTAAAAGAGAGTTTAAAAGAAGCTCGAAATAAGAGAAGCCAAGGAGGATTGTTTTTTTTAGATATTGACCACTTTAAAATGGTTAATGATAATTTAGGACATGACATTGGTGATAAGATTTTATTAAAAATCACAAAGCGTTTAAAAAGTGTATTGAATAAAAAATATTTTTTGGCACGTTTTGGTGGAGATGAATTTGTTCTTATTGTAGATAACGCTTCCGATAGTGAATTACGAAAAGTCGCAGATTCAGTTATGGAGCAGTTTATACAACCTTTTAAAGTAGAGAAATATCTACTAGATATGACTACAAGTGTAGGAATTTGTACTTTTCCAGATATGATTTCTTCATCTAGTCAATTGCTGAAGCAAGCAGATATAGCAATGTATAAGGCAAAGGATTCGGGAAGAAATACCTATAGATTTTTTACGCGTGAATTGGCTGAAAAAGCTTATGATGAATTTATAATAGAAGTTAGGCTAAAGAAAGCTATTATAAATAATGAATTCTATCTGTTATATCAACCACAAATGCAACTTTCAGACAACAAATTAATAGGGGTAGAAGCACTATTACGTTGGAAAACCAATGAGTTAGTTTCCCCAGCAAAATTTATTCCTATAGCAGAACGATGTGGTGTTATTGAACAGATTAGTGATTGGGTGATGGGAGAAGTTTGTAAACAAATTAATCTTTGGAAAGAAGAAGGAATTTTCATAGATAGAGTGGGGATTAATCTTTCTCGTCTTGAAGTGGGTAAGAGAAATTTACTTTCACGTATCAAAAGTATCATAGTAAAACATGGTATAAGTCCATCGGATATTGAATTTGAAGTAACAGAAACAGCTGTGTTTGCAAATAGAAGAACAGCTTTTTCAAATCTTGGATCTTTACGTTCACAAGGCTTTTTAATAGCCATAGATGATTTTGGTACAGGTTACTCCTCTTTGTCAAACCTTAAGGAATTGATTTTTGATAAATTAAAAATAGATAGAAGTTTTATTGAAGGGATAGGAAATAAAAAAGAGTTAGAGTCAATTGTTAAAGCAACCATAGCCATTGCAAAAAGTCTTGATTTAAAAGTTATTGCAGAAGGAGTAGAAACGCTTGAACAATTTGAATTTTTGAAAGAGTATGATTGTGATGAGATTCAAGGGTATTATTATTCACGACCAGTTTTAGCTAATAAAATTTCTACCTTTGATAAAATACTTCCTAACTAAGGATTTTTCTTTTCTTTGGGTCGTTTAGGCTCTGAGACAATTCCTTGTATAAAGTTGTTCATAATCCCAACTAAGGCTTCATTTTCAACACGTTTAATCTTTTTGAAAATACTAGAATCAATGGCACTTTTTAACTCATTCATCTCTTCCATTGAAAAAACTTGTGAACCATAAAGAAGTTCATTTTTAGTAGACTCTTTGAGGGAATTTACATAACTTTCTTCTCTTGGAGACATTTTACTTTCATTGTTTTCACTACTGCTATTGTTGTCAATATAACGTTGCATCATACTTCGGTAAAAGTTTAGTTGTAACTCTTCATTCACTAGAACTTGCACAATATCATCAACAATGTCTTTACGCTCAGTAAGTATAGGTTCTTCTTCCAATGAAGCTAAAAAAGCATCCATGTCATCTTGGTTAATATTGAAGTTTTTTACTTCACTAACATATCTGTTCATAATGGGTAAACGGTAGAGTTGAAGTAGTTTAGCCATTTCATTAGAACTTATGTGATCTTCTAGGTATTCTTGGTAGACAATGCTGACTTGCGTTGTGCTTTCATTACTTTCGTTGTTTTCTTGGCTTTGACGCATGGAGTTAAAGACTTGTTCTATTTCTAATACAGCTTGTTCTGAATGAGAAAGACTAAGATAGTCTAAAACTTCTTCTGTCGTAGAAGCAAAGAGTGTGTGCATGGTTAAGAGTAAGAGGAGCAGGGTTTTTTTCATGGATTTTCCTTTTTAGTTAAAGTAGCATAACCTCGACCAACACGTGCAATGGCTTCGACTTCAAAGTGAATTTCTTCTTTGTCAGTAATAATTCTTTCATTAACATAGAGGTGTTTTATTTCTACAATGGTTGGTACAGTATTTGAACCTTCTAGCTCTACTTCTTTAAGATATTCACAAAAATAAGCAATCTGAATGTTTTTTGGCACAGGTGGAAAATCAGTAAGTATGTTTTCTGTTTCTATGTTAAAAGCTTCAATTTCACTTTCATTTGGCTCCAAAGAACTTGAACTTAAATGCATTTGTTCAAAATGCTCTTCGCCTATAATACAAATGACACATTTTTTAGAGTTGCGTAAATTTTTTAAAGTATCTTTAGGTTCACCATTTGGACGATGCCCAATAGAAACTATCATGGTTGCAGGTTTTGAAGAAAGGGGTGTAAAGTAAGAAAATGGAGCAATGTTTAAAACTTCTCCTTGGGTAACGACCCATGCAATAGGGCGAGGAATGACAGAAGCCACCATAAGTTTGTAACGCTCGCTGGGGCTTTGGTCTTTAAAGTCGATGAGCATACTATTTTTCTTTAAGTAATTTTAAAATATCTTCTTCGATATCTTTAGGCTTAGTTGTTGAACCATAACGTTCTATGACTTTACCGTTTTTGTTCACTAAAAATTTAGTAAAGTTCCATTTAATGCTTTCACTCCACATAAGACCTGTAACTTCTGACTTTAAAAACTCATAGAGTGGGTGAGTGTTTTCACCGTTAACATCAATCTTTTCAAAAAGAGGAAAGCTTATGTTGTAGTTGGTCTTACAAAAGTTTTGAATCTCTTTATGGTCAGCTGGTTCTTGTTCTTTAAATTGATTACAAGGGAAGGCTAAAATAGTAAAATTATTATCTTTATGATCTTCATAAAGCTTTTGTAGCCCTTCATATTGAGGGGTAAAACCACATTTACTCGCAACGTTGACAATTAAAACTACTTTGCCTTTATATTTTGATATAGAGATGTTCTCACCGATGATGGATGTGGCATTAAAATCATAAAATGTTTGGGTCTTGTCTGACATTTTGTCTCCTGCTTGGATAGATAATGGGATTAGAAATAGAAGTGATAATAGTATGTTTTTCATAGCTAAACCTTTTTGGTTTATTGTAGCTAATTGTGGTAAGAAGTCTATTAAAATTTAAAGAGGACTTTGTATTTAATACTTTTTTTACTTATGCTACCAAAGTCACGACTGTCAATGCTAAAAGGATCTGTACCTTGAACAAAATAACCTTTTTCATCTATGGACTTTAATTCTTTAATCATAAGACCATGGGGTTCTTTTTCAAAGACAAGAATGTCTGATATTTTAAGTTTAGTAAAGTTGAAAGTTTTAATGCAGAAAACTCTCTGCCCATCTTGAAGAAGTGGGAAGAGAGAATGACCAGAAACTTTAAAGATTCTAATCATAAAAGTAGTTCTTAAAGAACTGGAGAAATTACAGATTCGCTAGGAGCGTAAGGAGCTGTAACTGTTTGAGTTTTAACACCTTTGATTTCCCAGAAAATTGCTGCAAATTCGTTTACTGCTGCAAGTAATTCCATACCTTTTTCTCTTGATGCGTGTTGCTTAGCAGCACCACCAAGCATCATGATTTTATGAGCTAGTGTATGTAAATCTGGGTATTTAATTAAGTGTGGAGGCTTAATAAAGTCTCCCCAAATAATAGCAATTTCGTCTTTACATTTAATAGCTTCTGTTTCTTTAACAGCAACATATCTTGCCATATCATTATGGTATGCTACGTCATCAGCACCTTTTTCTGCTGTATTCATTAAGTCAATCATTCTGATTACTGATAATGCTGCAATTTGAGCTGCTGATGGATCATAGATCCCACAAGGTACGTCACAGTGTGCTTTTACTTCATTTAGTTTAAACATGGTAATTCCTTCAATTTTATATATTTCTATGGCGTAATAGAGCCAACTTAAACTATAAAGTATAGTCTAAATTGGCTTTACAGCACCGTGTAATTCTAAAAGTTTAATCATCTCTTCACGTTCATAAACCTGTGCATAAGATAAAGCAGTATGTCCTAAATCATCTTCTTTATGAATGTCTGCACCATGTGCTAATAATGTTTCGACTATATTAGTATTATTCTTATAAACAGCATAATGTAAAGCTGGAAGTGCAGATATAGCATCTTCATTTGCATCACATCCTAGTTGTAGGAGTACTTTTAAACTTTCTACTTTAGAATGATATATTGCCCAAAAGATGGCTGTTCTTCCTTTTGTATCACTGTTGAAGATATTTAAGTTTTTTCTTGCAAAGTGACTTAGCTCTTTATGCAAGTCCAAAGATGCAAACTCAAAAAGTAAACACCAACCATTTTCAGCTTGATAGTTTAGATCAGCACCATTAAATACGAGTTGTTCTAAGGTGTCTAAATCATCTGCATGTAGTAATAATTCACACGAGAGTACATTAGTTGACACTGTAAACTCCTGATAAATTGTAAGAACCTATAATAACAGAAAAAAGACCTACTGAAAATAGAGCATAACGTAGACTATTAGTAGAGAGAGCAAGACGTTCATTGATGAGGTAGATTAAGTAACCAAAACACAAAAAGACAATACTTACTCCTATAATAAAGGCTAAAATCATCTCTACCCCTACTGCTTGATGTGAAACAGCTGACAAGGTAACGAGCATACCACGTATACCACCCACACCCATTAGTAACCCTAGTGAAAGAAGAATACTTTTGTCATGTAAATGTGCATCTTTATAGTATATATGTGTATGTTTTTCATTTGCATGTTGGTGTTTATCAATTTTTATTTTATCTGTATAGGCTAAATAGACCAGATATAGACCCATAAGTAAGATAACAGCTGCAGAAATAACATCACCATAAGCCAAAAGTTCATCATTAGCAAAGTAGGTAATTATTTGAGCCATTATGTATAGCATTAATCCATGCCCAAAAGCAAAGAGCAGACTAAGAGTAATTGTTTCTTTTTTATTTTTCCCAATTGAAAAGAGTGCAATGGCTGATAAATGATCAGGTCCAAGAGCATGTAAAATACCATAATAAAGTATGATGATAAGGCTATATTCCATAGTAGTTTCCTTTGTTACTTCCTGTCCAAGACTATAGCCAAAGTATTATTAATTTTTAATAACAGACATTATAAATATTTATTATTAGATATTTATATATTATATTTTTAATATTTATAAATATTGAAACTTTAACTAAATAATTTTATCTTATATTAATATGTTAAATAGAAAAAAACATAACATATTAGATAGAAAATAATAAATAATATCCCACAATATAATGCTTTGAAAAGGTTTCTGAAAAATAAAAAACTTTAAAAAAATCACAATTAGAACACATTATTACTGCTATACTATTTTTAGAAACAGAAGAAAATCAAATATTAAAAAATGAAAAGGAGATACACTTATGAAGATAATAACTTTTACAAATTTAATGCTTTTAACCTCTTTAACACTATTTACAGCCTGCTCAAAGAGCTCACCAAAACCTGAGGATAAAAAATTGAGTACATTAGCAATTATTGGTGTTAGCTCAGGGCAGACAAGTCAACTACCTTTAGCTCAAACTTATCCTACTCAAGGAAACTATCATCTATCTAGTGCTGATGGAGATAGAGTTCAAACATACATGCGTAATCATTATACTGTTGTTAATGAGATAGAGCAAAATGCAAAAAAACTTTTGGGCATTAAATATGTATGGGGTGCAACTGGACCTTCTACTTATGACTGTTCAGGTTTTACACAAAAAATTTATCGTGATGCTGGGATTAATATTCCTAGAGTATCGAGAGATCAGGCAAGAGTTGGTCAATTTATTGCATATGGAGACCTAGTAAGAGGAGATATGGTATTTTTTGATACTAAGAAAAAGAGATCAGGTATTGTTTCCCATGTGGGCATTTATTTAGGATCTGGAAACTTTATTCATGCAAGTTCAGCTGCAAAAAAAATAGTTGTATATAATTTTGATAATAAATCGTTTTATAAAGATCGTTTCTTATGGGGACGTCGTGTAGTGAATGATAACTACTTGATGGCTTCTTTATAAGAATGTCATATTAAGTTGAAAATCTCTATACTTTCATTGCTCGCTTGTTAGAGCATTTCAGCATATAAGGAAGATTATGAAAAAAACCATATTGATGCTATCAGTAATTTTATTTTTTATAGGATGTAGCGAGAAAGAACCAACTCCCAAAGCTCCTACAAAAGATAGAGTTGAGATACGTACAAGTAGTGCAGAACCTACTATCTCAGCAGAGTTTATACCAGAACACATTAGACGTTCAAGAATAGAAGTAGTTAAACACTATTAAGAAAACTATGTTACACTTTTAACAGCTCAAAAGGATTTTTTGATGCTGTTCTACATTAGGGATAGACCCATATAATGTAAATTTATTTCGCTAAGGAGCTTAGTGATGAAGTATGATTACCTCATTTTTATAGGCAGATTTCAGCCATTTCACACAGGACACGAAAGTGTTATTCGTAAAGCATTACAATTATCAGACAAAGTTATTGTTTTAGTTGGTTCAGCTTATCAGCCACGTACGGTTCGTAATCCATGGGATTTTAATGAACGAGAATCATTTATGCGTTTGGCTTTTTCAGAAGAAGAAAACAGACGAATTTTAGCTTTTCCTCTACTTGACCAAACTTACAACAACCAATTATGGATTAAATCCGTTCAACTCTTGGTTTCAGGTGTTGTGCATAATAAGATTGCTTCTAAACCCAAAGTTGGACTCATAGGTCACCAAAAAGACAATACATCAGACTACTTAACACAATTTCCTCAATGGGAACGTGAAGAGGTAGAGAACTATGAAAATATTTCTTCTACAGATATTAGAGAACTTTATTTTGATGATCAAGAGTTTACAAATCCATTAAATTCTAATATAGCCATGGCTTTAGAAAAGTTCAAAAAGACTAAAGCATTTGAAGAAGTTCAAAATGAATTTTATTTTGTAAAGAAATACAAGAGTGCATGGGACAAAGCTCCTTACACACCAATGTTCATTACCGTAGATGCTGTGGTGGTTCAGTCTGGACATATTTTACTCATAGAAAGAAAAGCCCAACCAGGAAAAGGTCTTATGGCATTACCTGGTGGATTTTTAGATGGGAATGAGACATTAAAAACAGCTGTTATTCGTGAACTAAGAGAAGAGACACGCATAAAAGTACCAGCTCCTGTTTTAGCAGGAAGCATTACAAAACAAGAAGTATTTGATAACCCACACCGTTCAGCACGAGGTCGTACCGTTACCCATGCTTATCTCATAGAGTTAAAAGGTGAGAGTCTACCAAAAGTAAAAGGTGGTGATGACGCTGCCAAAGCTTTTTGGGTTCCTTTTGCTGAAGTAAAGCCTGAAATGATGTTTGAAGATCATTTTCATATTATTCAGGCTATGGTTGGGTAGAAATCGTAGGTCGGGCTGTCCTCTGACCGACAATAATATGCATAAAATAAAAACTCAATAAAACAAAAGTTATTGGCATAAAAATATACATTGAACAATGAAATATATTGGTTATTTAAATAGGTGTCGGGCAGAGGACAGCCCGACCTACAGGTTCCAAACCGAAAGACGGTAAAGAACATTTATCATAATAGAAGGATTTTCTATGAACACAAAGAACATAATACTAAACACAGACAGCTACAAATCAAGTCACTACTTACAATACCCACCAAAGAGTGAGTATGTTTCTTCATACATAGAAGCACGAGGTGGAGACTACCCTAAAACACTTTTCTTTGGATTACAAGCATTCATAAAAGAGTACTTGTTAACGCCGATTACCCAAGAGGACATAGATGAAGCCAAAGCAATCATAACGGCTCACGGATTACCTTTTAACGAAGAGGGATGGCAATATATTTTAGATGAATATGAGGGGTATTTACCCATAGAGATATCAGCAGTAAAAGAAGGAATGTTAATACCTTTAAAATGCCCCTTGGTACAAGTAATCAATACTGATAAGAAGGTTCCATGGTTAACGTCATATATGGAGACAGCTTTACTCAGAGCCATATGGTTTCCAACAACGGTAGCGACCCTTTCATACTCTATAAAAGAGATTATCCGAAACTACCTAGAAGAAACAAGTGATAATGTAGAGGCTGAACTTCCTTTTAAACTACACGACTTTGGAGCTAGAGGAACATCAAGTGAAGAATCAGCAATGCTTGGTGGCATGGCTCACTTAGTCAATTTTCAAGGTACTGATAACTTGTCAGGAGTTATGGGTGCTAGAAGATACTATGGAGCAGAGATGGCAGGTTTTTCCATTCCAGCTTCTGAACACTCAACCATGACTTCATGGCAAAGAGAAGGTGAAAGTGATGCTTATGCTAACATGGTTAAACAGTTTGGAGGAGAGGGTAAAATCTTTGCTGTGGTTTCAGACTCATATGACATCTACAATGCTGTAAGTAACATTTGGGGTAAAGAGCTAAAAGAACAAGTAAAACAGAGTGGAGCAACTTTAGTCATTCGCCCAGACTCAGGAGAACCAAAAGAGATAGTCCTAGAAGTGATGAAACGAGTCTATAAAACCTTTGGAGGATATAAGAATTCAAAAGGTTATATTGTTTTAGATGATTCAGTACGTATTATCCAAGGTGATGGGGTAGATAAGGAAGCTATTAAAGAGATATTGGAAGTTTTAAAAAATGAAGGTTTTTCTGCTGATAACATCGCCTTTGGAATGGGTGGAGGTCTTTTACAAGAACCTAATAGAGATGACTTTAGATTTGCCATGAAAGCTTCGGCTATTTGTGTTGATGGAGAGTGGCGAGATGTTTATAAAGACCCTGTTACTGATAGTGGGAAGAGGTCTAAGAGGGGGAGGTTGGGTTTGACTAAAGATTTTGAGACTGTAAGGGTTGAGGAGTTGGGGGATAGGGAGAATCTTTTAGTTCCTGTGTTTAGGAATGGGAAGTTGTTAAAAGAGTTTGGGTTTGATGAGGTTAGAAGATGCCATTTATGAGAAGAGAAATTACTGAAAAAGAGATAGCAAAATATAACTTAGATGGATTATGGAGTAAATATAAATCCCAGTTTCAAAAAGAGTTCAATATTAAGCATCAAGGTTTATATGACAAAATAACGGATGTATGGTTTTTTTCTATAGGTGTAAGATATATGTTAGCTGATAAATATTCAAAAGTAGAAATAGAGTTAAATGAAACAAGTACATTTTTTGACCCTGATATGAAAAAATTTACAACTTTTTATAAGTGTAAGTCTTTAGGAACAAGAGAAAATAAGAAGCTTTTAGAAGAGTCTATGAATATTTGGGTTAATAGTAATAAATCGATGACTGATATTTGCTATTGTGTAAGTATTAAATTTAGTCTTCAATCCACCGTTAATAAAAATTAGTATGAAATGATGTGTTGCTGAAAGGCTTAAAAAATATAAGGAAAATAAAATGAAATTTTATAAAAAACTACCAAAAAATTTAGAACGAGAAAATATACAACTTGGAAAATATAAAATATTTCCAAGTTATTTAGACAGAATACCTTCAAACAAATGGACGAGAGCAGTTTCCAATAAAAAAGATATGTTACTAACACTTTTAAATCCTATAGGTAGAGAGTGGGCAGAGGGGGAAGTTTATTGTTTGTTTTTAATGCCAAATAAATCTTATATTATAGAAATTGATGACTATGTGAATGAAGCATTTTTTAGAGAAACAAATGATAGTGATTTAAATGAAGTTATAGGTATTATTGAGAATGCATTGTATGCATTTTTTGATAAAGAAATAAAGTTTAAGGAATAAATAATGACATTTATATATAAAAAATTAGCAGATAATATATTTCAAGTAGATAATTTTTTAACTCAATTAGAATGTAAGGAATACATTGAATTAGCAGAGTTAAATGGTATGAAAAAAGCAACTATTAATACTAGTAATGGAGCCGTTGAAAATAATAGTGTTAGAAACAATACTCGGTTTACTTATGACAGTGTAGAGTTTTCGGAAGAGTTATGGAAACGAATGAAGCGTTATTTACCTAAAACTTTTAACGCACGAAAAGTTGATAGCTTGAATAGTCGAATTCAATTTTATCGTTACGATGTAGGACAAAAGTTTGATTGGCATGTAGATGGCTTTTATACACCAAATCCATTTACAACAAGTTATTTTACTTTTTTTGTCTATTTAAATGATGATTTTAAAGGTGGAGGTACTTCATTTAAAAATATAGGAACAGATGAAGGTTTTATTGATTTTACAGTTCAACCTAAAGCTGGAACAGCACTTTTCTTTTATCATCGCTATAGACATCGAGGTGATGAGGTTATAAAAGGAATAAAGTATGCTATGCGTTCAGATGTTTTATATAGTAGTGGATTTGGAGTATAAGATAAAAAAATATTAAAGGATAAAAAATGCTAGGAGCAATAGCAGGTGATATTATAGGTTCGTGGTATGAGTTTCATGCTATAAAGACAAAAGAGTTTGAGTTGTTTCATCCTGAGAGTAAATTTACGGATGATACAACACTAAGTATGGCAATAGCCAAGTCTATTTTGGATGACGAACCTTATTTAGATAATGTTGTAGATTTTGGTCTGCGTTATTTTGAAGTTGGTTATGGTGGCTCATTTAAAAAATGGCTTAAAGCCGAAAGTCATGAGCCTTACAACTCTTGGGGTAATGGTTCAGCCATGAGGGTTTCACCTATAGCATGGGCTTTTGATAATGAAGAAAAAGTTTTAGAAGAGGCTCGAAAATCGGCTGAAATTACGCATAACCATCCAGAAGGAATAAAAGGGGCAGAGGCTACGGCATTGGCTATTTTTATGGCACGAATGGGGAAAAGTAAAGAGGAGATTCGAGAACGAATATCTAAAGGCTTTGAGTACGATTTAAAGCGAACTGTAGATGAGATACGACCGACTTATAAATTTGAGGTATCTTGTCAAAAGTCAGTGCCTGAGTCGATTATCTGTTTTTTAGATTCTGATACATTTGAAGATTGTATACGTAACTGTGTGTCATTAGGTGGAGATGCTGATACTATGGGAGCGATAGCAGGTGGGATTGCTGAGGCATATTATGGAGTTCCCAAAGAGATAGAAGAAAAAATAAATGATTATTTATCTGATGAGTTTGTTGGAATTTTGGAGAGGTTTAAAACTCAATGCAACTAAACTTACTAGTCCTAAGATGTAAAAACATAAAAACAAGCAAAGCGTTCTATGAGAAACTAGGCTTAACTTTTGTACAAGAACAGCACGGAAAAGGTCCTGTACATTATTCAACATTAATGGAAGAGTTGGTGATGGAACTCTATCCATTAACAAAAGGTTCTGAGATAGACAATATTCGTTTGGGCTTTTTAATGGAAATTGAAAATATTTTTGAATACTTAGAAAGAGAAACAATAGTTGTTTGTTCTCAATATCAATATGAAGATAAAAATGTTTTTGTTGTAGAGGATCCAGATGGAAGAAAGATAGAGTTAAAAAGTAATTAAAGTATAAGTTTCCCATCTATAAAGATGGGAAAAGGAAAAACTACTTTTTCCCGTGTTCGTCAGCAAATGCTTTAATATCAGCTTCAGACATTCCAGTCGCTGGAGCTTTCATAAGCATTTTCATTGGACCACCATAAGAACCATCTTTATAACCGTTAAGTGCAGTTGTAATTTCTTCTGCAGTCATATCTTTAACAATTTTAGATTTACCCATTGCAGCTTTTTCAAAATTTGCTCCGTGACATCCTACACATGAAGCTGTGTCAAATGCTGATGCAGTTACTGAAAGTAGTCCTAGTGTTGCGATTGTGATTATACTTTGTTTAAACATATTGTTTCTCCGTAATTTTTTATATTGGTACTTGGTCAAAACTAAAAAGTATTTAAACAATTTATATTCAAAAATATTTTTAGATGTGAGCAAGCCCTAAGAATATAGTATAGCTTAATTGTGGAGAAATTATGAAGAATAGTTAAAAAAGTAAACAATAAAGAATGAAATTATTACAGAAAATCCCATAGAGAAACAAGAAAGAGGCTTCGCATAGAGAATTAAATGACTATAGGGTATAATCCTAGCCAATAATAAAGAGTAAGAATATAGAAAGATTTTAAGGATAGATATTGGTAGATGCCGTAGAAAGAAAGATAGAACAGTACATAGGTGAACTCGGTGATCAGTATGTTTTGAGACTCTATCAAAATTTACCACATGGTAAACGATTAAGAACCAAACTCATTTTAAAAATTGCTGGTTCTTCTTTAAAGGTTGTTAAAACTGCTGCAACTGTAGAGATGATTCATGCTGCAAGTCTTCTTCATGATGATGTGATTGATGATGCAAACACAAGACGTGGTACAGTTTCTGTTAATGCTTCAGAGGGAAATAAAACAGCAATTATGATGGGTGATATTCTCTATTCAAAAGCTTTTTTTGAATTAAATAGTATCTCTTCTGAAGTTGCAAAAGTTATTTCAAATGCTGTTGTCCAGTTGAGTCTTGGTGAGTTGGCTGATGTTAGATTATCACGTACTTTTCATACTAATCGTGATGCTTATTTAAAAATGCTTTATCAAAAAACAGCTTCTTTAATGGAAGCTTCGGCTGAGTCTGCTGCTATTTTAGTAGGTAAAAACCGTCAGGCATATCGTCAGTATGGGCATAACTTAGGACTTGCCTTTCAGATGATTGATGATATTTTGGATATTACGGAAGATTCTAAAACTTTGGGTAAACCAGCATTACATGATTTTGTAGAAGGAAAAGTAACTTTACCTTACATCTATTTACATGAAGTGTTAGCTGTTGAAGATAGAGAATTTTTAGTCTCTTTACATAAAAAGCGCTTGAGTAATGATGAAGCTGAATGGATCAAAGTAGCTATGGAAAAAAATGGGATTATAGAAAAATCTTACCTTGAAGCTAAAGTTTTGATTGATGAAGCCATTGAACTAATGGAGTGCTTAGGGGAAAAAGACTTGTCTAACATTGCAAAAGCCATGATAGAGAGAAGTTTCTAATGATAGAGAGAAAACTCTAATGTATTATCAAGTTCTTGCGTTTAACCATCATAATTGTGAACAGTCATTACGTGAACAATTGGCTTTTACTAGTGAAGATGAGAAAAAGAACTTTCTTAATGAACTTGTAGAGTTTAAGTTTATTCATGAAGCTTATATTGTTTCAACGTGTAATCGTGTTGAAATTTTTGCAGCCACAAGTGACAACTTTTCTTCTTATCATACTATATTAGGACTACTTAGTAAAAAGTCACAGGTAGATTTCTATAAATTAAAATCTGCTGGACGTTGTTATGATGATGAAGAGGCGATTGTTCATACTTTTTCAGTTGTTTCCTCTTTAGACTCAGTGGTTATCGGTGAATCACAGATAACAGGGCAGGTTAAAGAAGATTTTAGATTTTCTCAGAGAAATGGAACAGCTGGTGTAAAATTAAATCGTGTACTTGCACATGGTTTAAAATGTGCTGCCGAAGTTAGAAATGTGACTGAGATTTCTAAAAATCCAATCTCTATAGCCTCTGTAGCAGTTGCTCAAGCATATAAAATATATGGTGAAAACATTTCTGGTATGCGAGGGGTTGTCATAGGTACTGGTGAGATGGGTATGATTGCAGCTAAGCATCTTTTACGTTTAGGTTGTGATGTTCTTTTACTTGGAAGAGATTTAGAGAAAACACAGAGAATAGCTGAAGAGTTAGGAGAAAATGTTAAAGCTGGAACGACAGTTGACTTACCGAAATATCTTAACCGTTATCGTTTACTATTTTCAGCAACTTCTTCAAAAGAAGCAATTATTGAACCACGTATGATTGAGAATCCAAACTTTGATAGGGTTTGGTTTGACATGGCAATTCCTAGAGACATAGGTGACATGGGTTTAGAGAAGTTAAGATTGTTTAGAATTGATGATTTAAAGAGTATTTCAAATGAAAACTATGCGCTTAAGCAAGAACAGGCAATCAAAGCCAAAGAGATTGTTCGGCGTTTTAAAGACGAATACTATACGTGGCTTAAAGCATCTTCTGTAGAGCCTGTTATTCGTGATATGAGACTTCAAGTTCAAGAGGCGATTGATAAAGAGCTAAGTCGTGCAATTAAGAAAAAATTTGTGCCTGAAGAGTATAAAGAAAATATGCAAAAGATGGCTGAGCAGATGTTTAACCACTTTTTACATGATGCCACGCAAAACTTACGTAAATGTTCTACACAAACTGATGGTTCTAAGAAAATAGGGGCTATTACGGATATTTTTGATATTGATCCAAAGCGTGTAAATTTACAATGGTTTCAAAAAAATGAGCATAATGTGAAGGGGTATAAGTCCTAGTTTCTGTAGATTAGGACTTGTTTTTTAGATAATAGTTAAGCTAATAAACTTTTTACACAAGCATTAATTCTTCCACCATCTGCTTTTGAACCAATGGCACCTTTAGCAGCACCCATTACTTTTCCCATATCTTTCATAGAAGTAGCAGCAGTTTTTGTGATAATGTCTTTGATAATGCTTTCTAACTCTTCATCTGTCATAGGTTCTGGTAAATAAGCCTTTATAATAAGTAGTTCAGCTTCTTCTTTTTCTACAAGGTCATCACGTCCTGCATCTTTGAATTGTGCCATTGCATCTTCTCTTTGTTTGCAATACTTCATTAAAATAGATTCCATATCAGCATCAGTTACTTCTCTGCGTTCATCAACTTCTATTTGTTTTACTACGGCTTGTATATTTCTCAAGGTGTCTCTTTTTGCAGTGTCTTTCGCACGCATAGCATCTTTAATGTCACTTTTTATTTGGGCATTCAAACTCATATAATATTCTCCATCTAATAATTTTAGAAGATTATACTATAATCGCATTATGAGTACAATTACAATTGAAGAAAAGACATTTGATCTTAAAAATGTTAAAAATTTATACCCTGCTGTGTTGGTGAAAACTGGTTATGATGATACTGAAACAACAGAGATGAGTTTGGCTTGGATAGACATAGAATCTAAGGGTCGTGTTGAAGTAACAGGCTATGGAATATTTGTGGTTATATCAGATACAGAGAAACACTCTTTTATCTATAAAGATAGAGCTGAACTAAATGATGCAATAGCTAAACTAGCGACACAACTAAAGTAAAGATTAAGTTTAAATCTTTACGCTTGTGCTATCTTCTAAGCAATAATAGTCTATTATGTGATTCTTAAATATGGAGCAACAATGAGTACCTTTCAACTATTACTTTTCTTAATATCAGCTGTCGTTTTTTACCTTTTTTTTAAACAATTATTTTCTAGTTCTTACCCTAAACGTGGTGTTGATTTTGATGCAAAAAAAGATGATGAACAAATTGGTGGAGTTACAGAGAGAAACAAAACTTTTTCTGAAGCACAACCCCAAGTTTCTAGAATTGAACAACTTATGAAAATGGCAGATACAGCTATTGAAAAAGAGGATTATCTAGAAGCAGATAAAGCTTTAACTTCAGCAAATATTATTGAGCCAGATAATACAGAGATTTTATTACAACATGGTTTTGTATTATTGATGTTAGAACGTCTTGAAGATGCAAAAGAAGTGTATGAAAATCTTTTAGCCATTGATGAAAAAGAAGACATGGCACATGGTGCATTGGCAAATATTTTACATAAACTTGGTGATAATGAAAAAGCTAAAGAACATCATTTAAGTGCGATAGAGTTTGATAAAAATTCTGTACCACATCACTTTAATTATGCTAATACACTGTATGACTTAGATGAAAAAGAAGAAGCATTAAAGTACTATAAAGCTGCTTTAGCACTTGATAGTACTTTAGAAGAAGCAGAAAAGATGGTTAAAGAGCTTTCATGACAGGCAACTGTTTTGTTAGACAAGAAGCAACATTAGAAATTATTAAAAATGTTGCTAGTTTCTGTGCTGAGTGTTACAGTGAAGTTCAAAAAAATCAAATCATTTTTTACGACATGGAAAATTGTTGTTATCTTTGTGAAGCTTGTCAGGAAGTGTTAGCAGAGAAATTAGATGCTAATTGTGAGTCACTTGATTCTAAAAATAATTCTTTATTTTAATTAAATAAATCCTATAGGGGGACTATAATGTCAGAATTTACTCTTTATGCTGCTATTCTTTTAGTAGTTCTTATTTTAGCACTTGCCCTTTTTATATATAAAATTCGTGCAAACAAGATAATCCAAACATTTTTAAATTCTCATGATAATATATTGATATTAAGTGATAGACATAAGATTAACATGATTAATGATGCAGGACTAAAAGTTTTTGGTTATGAGTCATTAAAGTCTTTTCTATTATCTAATGTTGATATATCAAACTCTTTTATAAATAATGAGATAGATAATGATGCTATAGATGATAATAAAAAGGCAAGTATTCCTTATATTGATAGGTATAGCTATGGAAAAAACTGGATAGATACTATTGCTAGGAGTCCTACAAAACAAGTTAAAGTTAAAATCTTTTCTAAAGAAGACCTCTTAGATCAGAATTATCAGATTACGGTTTCTAAATTAAAATTTAGTAATCAGTATAGCCTTTCATTTACAAATATTTCACAGTTAGAAGCCAAAAGATTAAGTATTAAGAAACAAGCTGAGTATGATCCTTTAACCAATATATATAATAGGGTTAAATTAGATAGGCTCCTAAGGGATATATCTTTTGATGTAAAAAAATTTAATCAAGAGGCAACTTTAATTCTTTTTGATATAGATCATTTTAAAAGTGTTAATGATGACTATGGTCATAATGTTGGAGATAGTGTTTTAATAGAACTTTCTGGCTTGGTAAGAATCTCACTAAGACCTGAAGATATTTTTGCACGTTGGGGTGGAGAAGAGTTTGTTATTTTATTAAAAAATACATCTTTAAAAGAGACTACTGCGTTAGCTTCTCGTTTACGTCAGGAAATTGAAAAGTTTCATTTTTCTACCGTTAAAGATGTTACTTGTAGTTTTGGTGTAACTGAATTTAGAGCTGGAGACACAGAGCGACTCTTATTTAAAAGAGTTGATGAAGCACTGTATGAAGCCAAAGAAAATGGACGAAATCAAGTAGTTACAAAATAGTTAATGGCATTTACATAACTCAAGTTATTAAGCTTGAACTTTTTATAGGCAATGTCAAAAGCTGTTCCATGGTCTACTGATGTTCTAATAATTGGTAGATTTAAAGAGATGTTAATCCCTTCATCAAAATAGAGTGCTTTTAAAGGTGCTAAGCCTTGGTCATGATACATGGCAACAAAGTAATGGTGCTTTTTACGAGAGTTTGGTGTAAAAGCAACATCTGGTACTAAAGGCATTGTATAAACTTCTTTTCCTATGTTTTGATGTGCAATTTCTCTGGCTTCATTTATTTGAATTTCTTCATTTCCTAAAACACCATCATCTCCAGCATGTGGATTAAGCCCTAAAAGTCCTATCTGTTCATTTTCTTTTAAATCATTTTTAATATTGTCATAAAAATCGATTAGAAATTCAGAAAGTTTTTCTACATTTTTAACTTCTGCGCTTACTTGATTTAATGGGATGTGTTCTGTGTAGAGAGCTACGTACATTTTAGGAGAACCCAACATCATAATGGCTGGTGCAAAGAAAAACTCTCTCAAGGCATCTGTATGACCTTTAAAAGTAACGCCTCCTAATTCCCAAGCTTTTTTATGAATAGGCAAGGTCATAATACCATCAAGTTCCCCTGTTTTAGAAAGTTCTACAGCTTTTAGAAAAGAGGCAAAAGAATAGACGCCACTCTCTTTACTTACTTTAGCAGGCTCTATGGTAAACTCTTTGGCTATTTTTTTGACCGTTTTAAAATCAGAAGGAATAGGGATATTTAAAAGTTTTGAAGCTTGTTTAAGCATTTTATCATCTATACAATAAAGTGGGTCTATAATTTGTTTGATGCTTTCGTGATTTTCGAGGGCGAGTTGTATTCCGATGCCGTTTAGGTCACCGATGGAGATGGCTATTTTACGACTCGGCATTTAGTGCCTCGCTGTATTGAATTTTAATTCTTATTTGCATGTCTTTTCTTCTTTATAGCTTTAGTTGCGTCGGCTGAAGCCGACCCTACAGGTTTCGAATTTAAATTACGTTCGAGATGTGTAGGGTTGGCTTCAGCCAACGCTTATTAGTTTATTACTTATTAACAGCAACTTTATAAGTAGGATCATTTTCTTCATAGGCACAGAATGGACCAGCGATTGTCAGTACTTTTTTACAATCTTCTGATAAATGTCTAAGTGAGACTTTCTTCCCAGCTTTATTGTACTTTTCAGTAATACCATCAATGGCTTCAACACCTGAACTGTCCATAACTCTAGCATTTTTAAAGTCAATGATAACTTCATCTGGATCATTTTCAAGGTCAAACTGTTCATTAAATGAAGTTACTGAAGCAAAGAATAGAGGACCATCTAGTTCGTAGATTTTTTTACCATCTTTGTCTTTTGAGGTTCTTGCCTGTATTTTGGCATGTTCCCAAGCAAATACAAGTGCAGAGATAATAATACCTGCAATAACAGCAACAGCCAAGTCTTCTAATACAGTAATAATGGTTACAACGATAAGTACAAAAGCATCTGCTCTTGGCATATGTTTTAAACGTTTCATTGAAGAGAATTCAAAAGTACCAATACTTACCATGAACATAATACCCACAAGTACAGCCACAGGAATGGCAGCAATAACACTTGAGAAACTTACCACCAGAATAATAAGTAATACAGCAGCTGTAAATGAAGATAAACGACCAAGACCACCAGAGGTAAAGTTAATAACTGATTGACCAATCATCGCACATCCAGCCATACCACCAAAGAGTCCTGAAGTTGTATTTCCTACACCAAGCGCAACACACTCTTTATTTCCTGAACCACGTTCCCCACCCATTTCATCTAATACTGAAAGGGTAAGGAGTGATTCGATAAGTCCAACCAAAGCGACAATAAATGCCACAGGTAAAATCATAGACATGGCTTGCCAAGAGAAAAGTTCAGCTATAGGCATAACAAAGGTAGGCATAGATACAGAAGATAAGTCAGCTAGGTCACCAACTACTTTAGTAGAGATATTTGCAAAGTAAACAACCAGCGTAATAACAACAATGGCTACTAAACCAGCAGGAACTGCCTTAGATACTTTGGGTAAAAACTGCATGGTTGCCATGGTGATAGCAATAATAATGTACATGATGTAGTTCTCAGTAAAACTTGCTTTAGCAATCTCTATCCATGAGCCGTATTGATCTACATTGGCAGGTGCTAAAAAAGTCAGTTGTGCTAAAGCAATAACAATCGCCAAACCATTTACAAAACCAAATAGTGCTGGCTGAGGTACTAAACGGATAAATTTACCCATTTTCATAACACCAATGGCTATTTGTATAAGACCTGCAATAATGGAAGTAAGTAAGATGGTATGCAGTACCATCATAGAAAGTGCTTGGGCATCTAAGTCGGGGTACATACCCTTAACCGAAAGTCCTAATCCAACAAAAACAACAGCCACAGAACCAGTTGCACCAGAAATCATTCCTGGTTTACCACCAAGAATGGCTGTAATCAGACCAATAATAAATGCTCCATAAAGTCCAACAACAGGACTTACTCCAGCAATAAATGAAAATGCAATGGCTTCAGGTACCAATGCTACGGCGACTAAGGCACCTGATAGAACATCATTTTTGATGTTTTGGGTAGAGTAATTTTGTAAATTAATCAATAAAATTCCTTTGGAATTACGCTAGATAAGTAGGCGTAAAATATTGGGTGAATTTTAGCATAATTCCTGTTAAGTCAAAGTGTCGTCATTGGCATCAAAATATGCTAAAGTAGAGTCAAAATTGTTGCATATTTTGACTCTAAATTCTTCATCTTCTTTTTGGTGTATGCTATTGAGTAATAAAAGTGCTTGTTCATTTGAGAGTTTCGTTTTAGAAAAGAGCCCAAAGAGTAGTACGTCTTTATGATGTATACCTATCTCTTTACCAATGATACTCACATGAAAAATCTTTTCTTTTAAATGTATGTTATGTAATCGGATTACAGAGTTTTGTAATAAAATCAAGGTATATTCTTCTGTCTGTAACAATGAGCCAATACGTTGACCTTTGGGGTATGATGCTGTAAAGGTATAGTTTTTAATGTCGAAGATAGTTTCCTGAAAAACATTTGTATCTTTTTTTGAAGTAAAAGAGTAGTGGTACCATCGTCCATTGAGTGGGTAGTTCTCTTCAAGAAAGTCATCAATACAAATAGCATCTTTTTCCAATGCCTCAACTTCATAGCCTAAACGCTCAATCCTGCCTGCACTTTTAGTGACATGGTTGTCAGTCTGTTCATTTTTTCTTTTGTAAATCGCAAAGTCTTTGTTATAGACAATTAAAATTTTAGAATAAATAGACCTTGAATTATTCGTTAGTTTAACAGAGATGTTGTTTTTTTCTAAATATTGAATTTGTTGAATAACCCTTTCTGTGATGAGTGATATATCTTCAATGGTGAAGAGGTAAGAGAGTGTTAATTTATCTGCTTTGACCAGTTTAAGTTGCATGTCCATAATAGAGTTTTTAGAGTCGAGTATGCTTAAACTCTCACTATCGAGATGATAGAGTATGGTCGCTGTTTCTTTTTTTTCTTTACACATATGTTCTAAGGCAAACAAGATGGATTGACGTTTGTGGTTAATGGGGTAGTCATTGTGGTAAAGAGACTTTTCTAGTAACTCTATATATGATTGATACTCTTGCAGTACGATGTCAAAGTACATATCATTTTTAAAATGCTCATTAATGGCATAATGGTTTGTGTCTCTGTATAGGTCACGAATTTTTTGGGAAAAGTTTTCTAAAAAGTAGTCACGTTCTAAGGCACATCCATGAGTAAAATCATCTGCAATCATAAGGTTGGAGTAGTTTAGTTTATGGGCATAACGGCATTCTTCTTCAGCAGTTAATTTGTTGGAAGTTAGAAGGGTCAAAAAAGCTTTGGGCTCTCTTGTTAGTGCATCCACAGCTTGGGCAACACCAAAGACTTTTATTTCATCTGTATAGAAGTCTGCATTGTTTTTAAAGATGTAATTCATGTAGTCAAAGTCATTTTGAACATTTATATAACACATACTACTATGAACAGTAATACTTCCATGATAGATTGAATTTAGGGTATAGGTTGGGGAAGTTACACTAATAATAGCATCATTTTCTGGCTTTGGATAGCTGATTTCAAAATAACTTAGTTTGCTTTCTCTGGTACTGAAAAAATAAATATATTTCATTTTATGGGGAACGTCTATCTCTTGCTTCTGTAATAAATAGCGATTGACTCTTTTTTGAAAAGTTTCCAGTGACCATTTTTCAAAGGCTATTTTTGGGAGTAGTAGTTCTCCATTTAGGGTGTATTCATTTATCTTAAATTTTGAAAGGTGAAATCCATTTGGCTTTTTAGTTTTTCCTTCTAACCAATTCTCGATGGTCTTTTTACGGTTACTTAGTTGTTGTTTAGCTGTTTTATCTGAAAAGTATTGGATAAGCATATTCTTGTCATTTTTAAATAAATTTTCATATAAATAAACAATTTTAGCAGAAAAATCTACCCAATCTTTCTTTTTATTATTAGTTATCAAAGTTTCCCTTTCTTTACTGTTAAGAATAATTTCCTATAAATTTCTTTAAATTCCCTAAATTATTGCGAATTATATGAAAAATTCGTTAACAGATGGTGTATGGCTTATAAAATTACTATTTCTCTTGGAAAAATAGTTCATAAAGTTTAAAAATAGAATTAAGTATAGTTTTTTAATCATAGTAAAGCATGACTTAAATATATACTCTAAAAAATAAGGAAGAATCAGATGAAAAAACTAATACAAAAACTCTTAATTATACCTATGCTATTAACGCTGATTATTTTTTATTTATATCATACAGATATTGATGGAATGCCTGCACCTCAAACAGTTACGGCACCATCGGAGATTTTGATAGGAGAAGGAATTTTAGAAGTTTATAATAACAGTATGGACGAGATGAATAAAACAGGTGAAGTAAATGAAACAGAAGAAGCTAAAAGGTTTTCAATAAGTATTAAAGGTGATTTAAACATAACTAGAGACACAGTACTTAAGTTAGTAGCAGAGGTAAATAATACGACTGAGATAAGTAGATGTAATTACTGGTGGTATGAAGGTAAAGAACTTATTGATATGGGTGCAACGCTAGAAAAGGCTTTTTCGAAAGGCGAGCATGACATTACCGTTGTGGTGAGAGATGCTAATGGCACAGAAACAAATAGTTCTGTAACAGTAAATGCATATGATTATTATAGTATTAAGCGTTTAAATTATGACCCTCACTATGGGAATTTACTTTCTGTTGAAAAGCAGACTATGAACCATCAAGGAATGTATGTTCTTTATGATGATGGTACTTACTTAAAAGAGTATTCATTTTATGATGAAAACAGTAATTTGACAGAACGAACTGTTGAGTATTATCTCTATCCTAGTGAAAATAGGAAAATATCATATACTTATGATGACAATGCTAATCGTTTAACATCTCAAACGTTTGATGCTCAAGGTGAATCTATTTATTATTCAGCTCATACCTATGATGATAATGGAACAGTTGTTACTACTAAAAGAGGTACTAACGAAAATGATTTAGTAGATGAAGACTATTCTATGTATGAAGGAGCAGTTTATTATGAGGATCCCTATGTTGTAACTCCGAGTGAAGAAGATCAGGTAGCTAAAGATATAATTGAGTTAAATGATAATGGTCAAGTTATTTATGAAGAACTTTACTATGGTGATGCTAAGGCTGTAAACAAAATGAGTTACGACGAAGATAACAAAATAACTAGAAGTGAAAGACATTCGATTTCAAGTTATGATTCACGTTTACAAATTATGGATTATAATAAAGATGGTCAAGTTATAAAGAAAGAAATTAAGTATGCATTAGAGGATAGAGAAGCTTGTCACTATATGACAGAGAGTACCTATACAAGTATAGGGCAAATAGAAAGTGAAGTTAGTACATTTTTAGGTGGTGTGTGTCCATTTATAGATGATGTTAAAAGAGTATTTAAATACGATGCAGAGGGTGTTGTCATAAATGTAAAGGCGAATATAGATGGAGAAGAAGGTACAGGTTTTACAACCTTAAAGGTTGTAAAAGAGTATACCAATGAGCTTGATATCTAATTATAGGGCATTATGCCACTGTACCATACTCAAACGATAGCCTGAGGTAACTGGTTTTACTTCATGGCTAAAAAATGGATTGGAAAAAAAGATTATCATCTCTCCAGCTTTAGGGTAGATAACAAGGGCGTCCCCATTATCATCAAAAAGATAGTTAAAAACCAATTCTCCTCCTTCAAAAGTGTACTCATCATTAGATATTTTATTACTTGAATGAGAAGTTCCAAAAAGTACAGTGGAGAGTTTTCGCGTAGGAACAACACAATTAAAGCCCACGGTCTCTCCATTTTTATCAACAATTTCACGAGAGTCATCAGCATGTTTGATGTAAAAATCACCTTCACGATAAACTAAGACTTGTAAGGGTGTTGACTGTAGTAATCCCATAGAGAAAAATTCTTCTATCTTTTTCTGATGACTTAAAAACTTTTCCATGTACAATTCTTCAAATACTTGGGGTAATACATGAAGGCTTGTTTTACGAATCTCTTCTACAACTTTAGGTACTTCTATGCTGTCTAAAAGTTTTGCTTTCACTTTGGCTTTGGCAACTTCTGCTTGTTGCTGAATGGTATTGCTAATGGTTTGAGTTTCTTTTGATGTTAAAAAATTCTCAATAATTAAAAATGGATAATCATTATAGGGGTTGGGTAAATATTTATTTTCTGTAACAGCTGTATGTAAAAAGTCGTCACAAAATATTTTATTACTAAGTTGTATGGTTTTATGCACCTATATTGTCCCGTTTAATGGATGGTATCTTCCCATATTTTACCTTCTGTCGCAGTTTTGATGGATTATACAGTAATAGCATTCCATTCATAGTCATAATGTTTTAGATAAGTAAAATAATTATGATTCTTAGCTATAATAAAATCTAAAAATAGTTTATATATTGAGGTGTTTGAGAGATGGAAAAAATAGAAAAATATAATATAGAATATGAAAAACCAAAAGTAACTCTTCTTCAAGATTCTGGTTTAGGGGTTGCCGAGATGGCAGCGCGAACCTGTTACGATAGTTTTGATAATTCAGAAAATGATTGTGTTAAAAATGCAATGACCGAGCTTGACAGGGATGCCATTAATAACATAGAAGATTCAGATTTGCTTACTAATTTAGCATGGGTGCATCATCATCATTCTATTATAGAGCATGCAACGCTTTCTTTTTTAGTAGAAGGTACTTCAAGAGGTGTTTTACAAGAACATGCACGTCATAGACTCCAAGCCATTTCAGTACGTAGTACACGTTATACCATGTCTTCTGTGATTAATGCTTTTGTGGCTTCGGTAACGGTAGGGGTAGAGAGTGATGAATCATTTAACTTTTTCTTAGAAAAACTTTTAGGTTTAAAGCTTTTTGTTATTACGGATGAAGAATACTTAGCCATAGAAATAAAAGCTATCTATGAAAAATTTGTGTTTCAATACAAAAGAAACCCAGACTTTTTAGTGGGTGCTGTTGCTAAGTCATCATTGCCATTTGTACAAGAGCTACAAGGCGACCCTGAAGCACTTTTTGAAGCCTTAGAAAATGGAAAGAAAAAAAGAAACGTAGGCGATGGATTTAAACACATTGTTTCCGACAATTGGAAAGTAGACATGGTAGTGACCTTTAATATTCGTTCACTCAAAAACTATTTTGACCTAAGAGACTCTGGTGCTGCATGGTTTCAGATACAGTGGTTGGCTGAAGAGATGAAAAAAGTTACGCCGTTGAAGTACTTGAGGTTGATTTCTAAGGGGCATAAGGATTCTTAGTTTAACGCAAATGATAAAGAATTAAAAAAGGATATTCAATGCAAAAATGGCGTTTAGATTTTAGAATATGGCACTGGATACATGCCGTGGTTATTTTAGGTTTACTTGGAACCGTATTTTTACGAAAAACATTTCTAAGTTGGCGAACCAATAGTGAGCTTTTGGTTCAGAAACTTGCTGAGATTAATATCGATATTACCGTAGAACAAGGAAAAATGTTAGCCAAAGCCATTCGTTCACCTATGTGGGAGTGGCATATACTTTTAGGTTATGCTTTGACAGCTCTGGTTATTTGGAGGATAGCACTCTTTTTCACAGAAAGTGGTAATCAAAATTATCAAAACTTAGAGAAAGAGACTTTGCATAAAAAAATGGTTAAGTACGGATATTTATTCATTTATGCAACTATTTTGTTTATGACCATAAGTGGGTTAACAATGCACTTCCATGAGGTATTAGGATTAACCAAAGAGTTAGTACATGACATTAAAGATATTCATGAATTGGTTTTTAACGTTATTCTTGTTTTTGTACCATTACATATTGTCGGTGTTATTGTTGCTGATGCTCGTGATGAAAAAGGAATTATTTCGGGGATGATACATGATGATGGGGAAGGGAAATAATTTCCAATTCGTAGGGTGGGTTTCAACCCACCATTAAAATTAATTCGCATAAAATAAAAACTTTTCCGAAAGGCTTAAATTACTTCTCTTAAAATAGCTAGTATATTATTTTTCCTTTTGTTAACTACTACTTTTTTGAGGAAGTGTGAATCTTGGGTTATTTAAATATTTTGAAAGACTTTGTTGTGTTCGACCATTGATTAGGCTTTAGAGAAGTAACAAGTAAGAAAATGATAAAATAAAATTAATTGTAATAAAGGTAAGAGCTATGGCGTTAACATTAAATGCAGAACAAAAATCAATATATAAAATTTTTAGTGGAGAGAATCAATATATTATTCCTCCATATCAAAGAGCCTACTCTTGGACAAATATTGAATGTAAAGCACTTTTTGAAGATATAAAAAAAGCATTTTATGATAGTGAGCAAGAGGGGTATTTTTTGGGGAATATTGTTCTTGCTAAAAGTAGAGAAGAAAGAAATAAGTTAGAGGTTATTGATGGTCAACAGAGACTTACTTCTTTAACTTTACTTTTAAAGGTATTATTGAGTTTTGATAAAGATAATAAAGCTCTATATGATGCGATATGGATAAAAGATAGAAGAACAGATGAAGAGATACAACGATTAGAAACCACTGTCTTTATGGAAAAAGATTTTAATTATTTTAAAGAAGTTTTAGCTTTTAATCTTTCTAGTGATATTTGTAATTCTATCAAAGAAAAAGACAATTTATTTAAGAAAAATATTTGTTATTTTTATAATGAGTTAAAAGAGTTTAAAAAACATAATGATATATTGAAGTTTTCAGATTTTTTATTAGATTCTATCTATATATTACCTATTGAAACAGAAGATGAGGATGCTGATAAAGCTAGAGAAAAAGCATTGAAAATTTTTGAAACCATCAATAATAGAGGATTAAGTCTTTCTACTTCTGATATATTTAAGGCACGACTATACTCTATGGCATTAAATGAATTAGAACATAAAGAGTTTATTCAACAATGGAAAAAATTATATAGTTATTCTGATAAAATAAATTACTCTATAGATGAAATCTTTAAGATATATGCTCATATTGATAAAAATAACAAAATTGAAAATGAGATTAACTTAAGAATTTTTTTCTTAGAAAAAGAAGATTCTCCATTTAATCATAAAAAATATCAAGAAATATTTAATGACTTATTTAGAATAATAGAGTCTATAAATTTTTACAATGATGTTTCTAATAGACCACAAGTATACCCTGTATTGGCAAAGTACTTTCAAGTTATTAAGTATATAGATAAAAAAAAGAAAATTGATATAGAATTAATTTTAAAATTATATAAAACTAGTTTAACGGATTATCCTAAAGATAAGCATCAAGAATATGACTCATTGATTTTATTTTCTCGAAGATATATTAGAAAATTTATTCTAAAAAATTATGAGATGGTTCAATTGAAAATTGATGAGTTAGTAAAAGATAGTTATAAAATTCCAAAAGATTTATCATTAGATATTTTTACTCTGTTAAGTTTTTATTTAAATAATGAGCAAAATGCAATTTCTCCTTTATTTTCTTTTAATTATATAATGATTCATGACACTATGAGTACTTTAGATAAAAAGATAATGCAAAAAATGAATTCACATGATAAGAAAGATGGACTTCTAACAATAGAAGATAAGAAAAAAAGAAACGACCTTACTAAAAAGCTGTGGTTGGCTTCTCCATTTTATCCAGATAAATATACTGAAATTAAAAAAAGTTTAGGTAATAAAATAGTTGTAGACTTTACCCAAAATTATAATAGTTTTGATAATCAAGTAAAATTATTTTTGAATTCTAACATAAAAGATGTAAGAAAAATAGGGAAAAAAATTTCAGAATATGAATTGGTGGGTACGAACCTTGAAGATAGGACTAAAGAGTTAATTAAAAGGTTAGCGATATTCTTAGATGATGAGAATGATAAGTATAGAAGCAAGGAGTTTAATTAAGATGAAAATAAATAATATGATAATTAGAAACTTCAAATTTCATCATAACCTAGATTTTGATATAAGCGAACAGAACTTCTTAGTTTATGGAGAAAATGGAACAGGTAAAAGCTCAATATATAAAGCTCTTTATAGTAACTTTTACTATTTTAAAGATAAGAAAATAGTGACCAATCAAATAGATATAAAAGAGAAATTTATACATAGAGAGTTCTCTACTGAGAATTTAGAAGTTAATATTGAGTTAAATAATAATTACTTAAACAGAGAAAATAATATATTAACTAATGCAGAGCTGTTAGAGAATCAAACTATTTATTTTGCAGATGAAAAGGTTTTTCAGAAAATTACTCAATATGATTTCTATCAAGTTATTAATAGTGAATTGATAAAACATTTTCCATTACTTACAGAGTTAGATTCTATTTATAGGACGATTCGGACAAGCGTCAACAGAAGTAGTATTGATGAACAAGAAAAATTAGTTATAGAGAGACAAGAGGCTGATAGATTATTTAAAGAAAAATTTCAAGAGAAGATACCTTTAGATGAGGTAAATATTATTTTAAAAAAGTTAGATGAAAATTTTGAAATTATTTTTGAAGTTAAGGATTCTGATATTCAATTTGATACTAAAAAGTTTATCTCTCCTAAAATAGCTATAAAAGTAAAAGATATTGATGATAAAGGAGATTTTAAAAATCACTTTAATGAAGCTAAATTAAAACTTATTTCTATTGCTATTTATTTTGCATTAGCTAAAAAGTATGAGACTAATAGTGACTTAAAGCTTTTAGTCTTAGATGATTTTCTAACTAGTTTAGATATGGCAAATAGAAAACTAATTATTCAATATATTCTAGATAATTTTGGAAAGTACCAGAAAATTATTTTGACTCATAATATTCAGTTTTATAATTTAATAAATAGAATGTTAAACATAAGACATGAAAATGAGAAGTGGGATATTAAAAATATATTTTTATTTAGAGAAAATAATCATGAAACTGCACTAATAAAAGAAAGTAATGTAAACTATTTGTACCGTGCAAAGAAAGAATTGAAACGGGGAGAATTTCATAGTAGTGGTAATTATTTAAGAAAAGAATTTGAAAAAATTGTTCATGAATTTAAACAGTTATTAGAAATAGGAAAAATGGAAAAACTAGAAGATATGATTGGTGCTTTAAAATCTAATGATATTATTTTTGCTGTAAAGCCTCATGACCTTTTGAATCAAATTAATAAACGTATTCCTAATTTATTGGGAATATTAAATAGTACAATGGATGAAGATAAAAAAATAGATAAAGTGCGAGAGCTTTTAGAGGTTATTAATAATGAAATAACCCAGAAAAAATGTGATTTATCAAATCTAAAATCTATTTTAATAAAAGTAGATTTTTATAAAAATATTTTATTTAATCCTTCTTCTCATAGTAATGAGGAAATTGAAATTTATCGTAAAGAATGTTTAAATAGTATAGAACTTATAGAAGAGCTGAAGATAGTTTTAGAAAAATTAAAATAATTAGATTATATCTCAAGGACAAAAAATGGCAGTAAAATTCAAAACCATAAACAAAGCACATAAAGAGTTCATAGAGAAGCAAAAAATGTTTGTTATCGGAAGTGCTGGAGCTGAGGGGTTTATTAATGTTTCGCCAAAAGGGATGGATACCTTTAAAATCATTGATGAACATACCGTAGTTTGGTTAAATCATACGGGTTCAGGTAATGAAACCTCAGCACATGTTCAAGAAAATGGACGCATGACCATTATGTTTAACTCTTTTGATAAAGCACCCATGATTCTTAAGTTGTATGGAACAGCAGATGTTATTCATGATGCTGATGAACGATGGGATGAGATGTGTACGCATTTTAATGAATTTTTAGGAGCCAGACAGTTTTTTGAGCTAAAAGTAGAATTGGTTTTAACCTCTTGTGGATTTGGTGTGCCACAATACAAGTACATTGGCGAGCGAAATAAGTTGGAAAAATGGGCAAAAAGAGTAGGACGTGAGGGCATGAAAGTTTATTGGACAGAGAAGAATGTTGAAACACTTGATGGTGAGAAGACGAATGTTTTAGAACGAAGTAAATAGCTTTGTTAATTTGGACTTTTGTATTAACATCTTTATAACCATCATTTAGATAAAATCCTTTCAATAATTATCAATAGGATAACCTAAAAATGACAAAAGCACTTCTTATCGAAATAGGGGTAGAAGAACTACCTGCTATACCACTTCTTAAAATTGTAAAAAATATTGAAAAATCATGGAAAGATTTACTCGTAGAATATAGACTCGAATCCGAGTTTGAATTTATCTATACCCCTCGTCGTTTAGTACTTCGACATACGGCAATACCTACTAAACAAGCTGACAATACAACTGAACTGGTTGGACCACCTCTTATGGCTGCTGTTCGTGATGGCGTGGTTACAAAAGCTGGAGAAGGTTTTGCACGTAAATGTGGTGTGAGTTTTGAAGCGCTTGGACGTATAGAGAAAAAAGGGAAAGAATGCCTTTACTATAAACAAGAGCAAGCAGGATCAGAAACTGTAACTTTACTTGAAGAGATGTTGACAAAATGGCTGGGTTCAATGGCATTTGGGAAAATGATGCGTTGGGGAAGTCGAACTGATGAGTTTATTCGTCCTATTCGTTGGTTACAAGTACGTATGGATAATGACTCTGTAGATGTGGAACTTTTTGGTATAAAATCTGACACAAAAACTTATGTACATAGAATGGTGAACTTTGATGCTGTTGAAGTTGCTGATGTGGCAGAGTATGAAAATATCTTGGCTAAAGGTGAAGTTTCTTTGTATCCTAAGAACAGAGAAGCGAAAATCTTAGCTGAGTTTGATGAGCTTGAAAAAGAGCATAGCATAGTTATAGAAAGAGACTTGGATTTGTTGGCTGAGATTGTGGCTATTACTGAAAATCCTAAGTCACTTCTTGGTACTTTTGATGAACTGTTTATTGAGTTACCACCTGAAGCCATTATTGCTTCTATGAAAGAGCATCAACGTTATTTTCCTGTGTTTGAAAAGGATACCCTTTCTAACAAGTTTGTGGTTGTCTCAAATGCAGTACCTGATAATGGTGACTATTCTAAAGTTGTGGCTGGAAATGAAAGAGTACTCAAACCACGTTTGGCTGATGGTCTTTTCTTTTATAGAAACGATTTAAAACGTGGACTACTTACTGATGGTTTAGAAAAGATTACTTTTATGGATGGTCTTGGAACTTTAACGGACAAAATAGACCGTGAAAGTAAAATAGCTGCTAAACTACTTGACCTTTATATGGAACAGGTAAAAACTGAGACTGGAAAGAATGAAGCAGAGCTAAAAGAACTAATGGCTGAAACCATTTCATTGGCAAAAGCTGATCTTACTTCTGAAATGGTTTATGAGTTTACAGAACTTCAAGGGCTTATGGGTTATTACTATGCAAAAGCATTGGGTAAAGATGAGGTTGTTTACACAGCCATTAAAGAGCAGTACTTCCCTTTAGGTGAGGGTGCTGAACTTCCATCTTCTACTTTCTCTGCTATTGTTGCGATGTCAATTAAGCTTGACACACTCATTGGACTTTTCTCAGTAGGTAAAATACCTTCTGGTTCAAAAGACCCATTTGCCCTACGTCGTGCTGTTAATGGTATTGTTCGTATGGTTATCAATTATGATTTAGCGTTTAACTTAAGTGAAATAGTTAATGTTCTGAATGAACTTTATGCTGATTATGAGACGGTTCAGCTTATTGAATTTATTTTAGAACGTATTAAAAAGTCTTTAGTGGCGAATCCATCGGTGATTGCAGCTGTATTGGGTTCAGGTGAACTTGATGTAAATGAAATAGCTAAAAAGGTTTCAGCTTTAAATAGCATTGTTTCTCAGGAGAGCTTTAAAGAGCAACTTTCAACCTTTAAGCGTGTTGCTAACATCTCTAAAGAAGTAAATCTTGATGCCGATCTAAAAGTGGACAGAGCACTTTTCTCTGAAAATATAGAAAGTACGTTATATGACGACTATACAGGGACTATGGCGCAGTCTTATGCTTCATATGAAGAACAATTAACAGCGATGTTTGCATTGAAATCAAAACTAGATACTTACTTTGATGATGTAATGGTAAATGCAGAAGATGAAGCTGTAAAAACAAACCGTAAAAATACGGTTGCATCAATCTATAAATCATTTAAAGAGATAGCAGACATACAAGAAATAACCATATAAAACATTATATAATTTATATTTTAAAATATAAATCTAAAAACTTAAATTTATTTAAATTTAAGTTTAAATAGTAAAAAGTTCCATTATAATAAATTAAATAATTAAATATACTAATTTATTTAATTTTAATATAAGGAAATTATTATGAACTTATCTGATAAAAGTAACCTATTAAAACTTGCAATCAAAGAAGGTTGTATGACAGTTAGAGATCTTGCAGAGTTTATTAAGAATAACAATGTTGAGACAGGAACTTATAGACAAGCAGGGCTATAAGTTCGAAAAGAGCGTTTACTTCTCTCTCTTTCTATAGAATTCCTTTTTAAATTCTTGAAATCTATTTTCAAGAATTGCTTCACGCATCTCAGACATTAAGTTTAAATAGTAATAGAGATTGTGAATTGTTCCTAGTCTAAAGTAAGTAATTTCTCTGGCTCGGTAGAGATGACATAAATAAGCTTTTGAATAGGTTTGACAAACCATACACCCACACTCTGGATCTAGCTTTTCATTATCTTCTTTAAAACGCGCAGCTTTTATGTTTACTTTTCCATATGAAGTAAACAATGTACCATTTCTTGCATTTCTTGTTGGCATAACACAGTCAAACATATCCACACCACGTTCTACATTTTCTACTAAATCTTCAGGTGTTCCAACACCCATTAAGTAACGAGGTTTGTCTTCTGGCATGAACTGTGTTGTCCACTCTACCGTGTCATACATATCTTGGTTGGCTTCACCTACTGAAAGACCACCAATGGCAAAACCATCATAGTCTAAAGCACATAATTCTTTAGCAGATTTTTCCCTAAAAGGTTTATCTGTTCCACCTTGGATAATGGCAAATATATTTTGATCTAAAGATTTACCTTCTGCCTGATTGGCTCTATGATAGGCTATAGATTCCTCAGCCCAACGGGTGGTTCTTTCAATACTGGCTTTAATACGTTCTTGGGTTGCAGGTAGAGCAACCAAGTCGTCAAGTATCATCATAATGTCTGAACCTAAATTGTTTTGAATATCAATAACTTTTTTAGGGGTAAAGTAGTGTTTAGAACCGTCAATATGTGATCTAAAAGTTATTCCACCTTCGTCTATTTTGACATTGTCAGAGAGAGAAAAAGCTTGAAATCCACCAGAATCGGTTAAAAAACTTTTAGGATATTGGGTAAAACCATGAAGTTTCCCCATTTTATTGATGACATTGTCTCCAGGACGTAAGTATAAATGATAAGTATTTCCCAAAATAATTTGAGGCTTTATAAATGTTGCAAGATCCGTTGCATCAAGTGCTTTTACTGCACCAACCGTACCCACAGGCATAAAGACAGGAGTTTGAATGGTTGAATGAGCTGTTTTTAGGGTACAAGCTCTTGCTTTACCATCTGTTTTATCTATCTGAAAATCCATTGTGATATAATTATCCTAATTTAATATTTGGTGAATTATAATGAAAAACGTATTAATACTAGCAAGTGGTGAGTTGGCGAAACATTTTGTTCAGTGGGTGGGAACAAGCCGTATTGATACCAACCAGTATTACATAACTTGTAAAAAAGAAGAGGTAGCAGCTTGTGCTACCTCTGTTGACAACATTACATACATAGATATAGATCCTACTTCTTATATGCGTGTTAAAAATGTTATGGATGACAAGAACTTTGCAACGGTATTCATCGTGATGGACAATAGAAAAGAAGCTGAGTTTGCTTATAAAAATGTACGCATGCTTACAAGTAAAAGCTTTATTGTTTTTGTTTCCAATTGGATAGACATAAAGTTTGATGATGATAATTTAACGGTATTAAATATCAATGAAATTATCTCTTCTAATCTTTATGAAAAACTTCCAAATGTGCCTCTTATTGCTAAAAATATTGGCTTAGGTCAGGGTGAAATTATGGAAATACTTATTCCTTTTGGAAGTAGTTTTGCTTATCGTCACGTTGGAGCCATCTCTCATAGAAAATGGAAAATAGTTGCTTTATATAGGAAAGAAAAACAGATATTTACGAACTCGGCTACGATGTTACAGCCAAATGACAGATTAATTGTTATTGGGAATCCTTTGGTTTTAGAAGAAGTCTATAAAAAAGTAAATCGTAGACAAGGTGTTTTCCCAGAGCCTTTTGGTAAAAATTTGTATCTTATTATTGACATGAAGGAGAAGAAAGAAGATATTCTTATACAAGTGAATGAGGCAATCTTTTTAAGTAATCAACTCAAAAGATCCAAGCTTTATATTCGTCTAATATTTTCCAATAATTTTGAACTTTCCAATGAAATTAGAGCTTTACAAACAGATGATATACAGGTTCTTATAACTTATGAAAAGAATAAAGTTATTGAAGATATGGACTTTGATATTAGCAAATATGAAATAGGACTCTTTCTTGTCGGGAGAAAGCATTTTTTTACGAAAGCCTGTAGAGATTACTTGTTGGGTTATAATCGACCTATTTATCTATTTGGTGAGAAGTCTCTTTTTAACATAAAAGAGGCTTTGATTTTAATGGGAGATGAACAGGTTATGGAGTCACTTTCAGCATCTGTTTTTGACTTTGCAGATAATTTAGGTCTTGAGCTAAGCCTTTGTGATTATAGTCCAGAAGGTGACTTTGGAGACAATGAAAAGATTATTGAGCATTATGAAACACTTTCGAGGCTCTATAACTTTAAAGTAAGTATTGAGAAAAAACCTGTGAATCCTGTACGTGCACTTTTAGATCACGAGGAAGTATTGCATATTACGCCTCTTACGAGTGAGATTAAGAAGTTTTCTCTGTGGAAGCTTTTTTCTACTGAGCCAAATAACTATATTATGTCCATAAAGAAACATCCACAGCTTTTGCTTCCTGTTAATAATTAGCTACCTTTAATATTAAGTCCTTTAATCACAATTTTAAGATAAAATTATAGTCATATAAAACTCTTAAAATTAGGTCTTAAAATTCATGATTGTACCCATCCATTTAGAAAATAGCACAGCCGTAAAATACGATGTACTAATTGATTCACTACCAGAACTTACTTTTAATCGTAAAGTAGCAATTGTTACAAATACGACAGTATCTGCTTTACATTTAGAGACACTTAAGTCTAAGATTAATGCTGATGAGTTATTTGTTGTAACTGTAAAAGATGGTGAAGAATTTAAAAATTTAAAAACAGTAGAAAGTATTTTAAATGAGCTTTTTGAGCATAAGTTAGACAGAAAATCACTTCTTATTGCATTAGGTGGTGGTGTTATTGGTGATATGACTGGATTTACAGCGTCACTTTATCAACGTGGTATTGGATTTGTTCAAGTACCCACAACATTACTTTCACAAGTTGATGCTTCTGTTGGAGGAAAAACTGGTGTAAACAATGCTTATGGTAAAAATCTTATAGGTGCTTTTTATCAGCCAGAAGCTGTTTACATAGATACTGAGTTTTTAAAGACTTTACCTGCTCGAGAGTTTGCAGCAGGGATAGCAGAGATTGTTAAAATGGCTGTTATGTTTGATAAAGAATACTTTGACTTTTTGATGGAGGCTGACTTTAGAGAAAAAGCTATTTTAGAAAAGGTCATTCACCGTTCAGTTGAATTAAAAGCTGAGGTTGTTAACCTTGATGAAAAAGAATCAGGAATTAGAGCTGTTTTAAACTATGGGCATACTTTTGCTCATGTTGTGGAAAATGAGACAAATTATAAAACGTATTTACATGGTGAAGCAGTTGCCATAGGAATGATGATGGTAAATGCTTTGTCTGTTGAATTAGGGATGCTGAGTCAAGAAGAGATGGATTCAGTTGAAACATTTTTAAAGAAACATGCTTTGCCTACAACTTATGAGATTAAAGATGTGGATGCATTTTATGATAAGTTCTTTTTGGATAAAAAAGCAGCTAATAATAAATTGAAGTTTATTTTAGCTCAAAGTATTGGTGGACATAAAATTAGAGATGATATTTCGGAAGCTGTATTGAAAAAAGTGTTGAAAGCATTTTAATTATGAAAACTTTTTTATTTTCTATTTTACTACTATTGCAATTTGCACAGGCAGATAGCAATCTAACAAATGAAGTAAACTCTACACTCATGGAGATGCTTGAAGCTGAAGATAAGCAAAGAAACCAAGAAAGTATTTTGGTTATTGAGAATCTTTTAGTACAGAAGAAACTAGAAGAAGAAAGAAAATTAGAAGAAGAAAAGAAAAAAAAGGCACTGATTAGAGAGCAAAAAAGATTAGTTGGGGAGAAGAAGTTAGCTCTACGGATTGAATCACTTATAGAAAAGAAAACAGCTATTGAGGAATTAGACAAAGACAATATCTGGGCAAGTAAGTATTTACCTTATGAGAGATATCAAAACTTTAATATGAAACTTCAAGAGCTTCTAGATGAAATTAAAGTTTATAAAAATGAAAAAGATTTAAGTGATGTTAGGAAATTAGAACTTAAAAACTTAGAAGAAGAGTATAAAATTGTTTCAGGAAAAATATCTCAACTTAATGAATATAGAACTGACCCATTTGCTGAACTTATTAAGCCGATTCAACTTGAAGAAGAGCCAGGTATTACAAATCCTTTAGATATTATTACTGCAATGTCTTATCAAAAGCATTTGACAACACTTAAAGAGGAAAATGATAGAAAATATATTTCATTGAGTGCTGCGCTTATGCAAATTCGAGAAAAAAATACAATTCTAAGAGAACTGTGTCTTTTGAGTGATGATAAAACTTATGTTGAAGAGCTAGACAGAACAAAAGAGAAGATGAAAGACTTTGAGTTGGCATCAGAGGTTTTTGAAACTTCGATTGAGACTTTTATTCAAAGAGTTTCTCAAATTAACTTGAACATAGACAAAGGTATTCAAAAAGAGATTAAAAAGTCAATTGTGACTGGAACGATTATTTTAGTTTTACTTTTAATTTTCCTATTGGTTAAGTACTTAGTACGTAAATATATGTCTGATAATGACCTCTTTTATGGAATGAATAAAGTGGTAAACTTTATGTTTATCTTTATGATTTTTATTATTCTACTTTTTACCTACCTTGAAAATGTAGAAAATCTTATGACCATTTTGTCATTTGCTTCAGCTGGTATTGCCATTGCCCTTAAAGATTGGTTTATGTCTTTACTTGGATGGTTTGTCATCTTGGTTTCGGGTTCTATTCATGTTGGTGATAGGGTTAAATTTGTAAAAGATGGGGTAGAGTATGTTGGAGATATTGTTGATATTTCGGTACTTCGTATGACTTTACATGAAGATGTAACTTTAACAACCATTATGCTCAATAAGCGTTCAGGACGTATTGTATTTATCCCCAATAATTACATTTTTACAGATATGATTGCGAATTACTCTCATTCAGGACTTAAAACTGTTTGGGATGGTGCTGAGTTTATTGTTACCTTTGATTCTAACATTGCGAAAGCACAACAGATTGCGAAAGAGGTAACACGTAAGTATTCAAAAGGTTATACAGACATGACCAGAAAACAGTTAAACCGTTTACGTTCTAAATACAGTGTTAGAAACACAGGGGTTGAACCTCGTATATTTACTATTTTTGAACCGTATGGGATGCGTGTTTCAGCATGGTACTTAACCAACTCTTATGCAACCTTGACTTTAAGAACGACTATTTCAGTAGAAATTTTAGCACGTATACAAGCTGAAGATGACATTGAGCTTGCTCTTCCAAGTCAATCTATTTACCATAAGAACCCAGATAATCCAAGAGTAGCACTTAAAGATGGTGATGAACCTACGGAAAATCATACAGCGATATAAATTAAAAAATAAAAAAGATGAAAAAATGAAAAAAGTATATTTTAAGACCTTTGGATGTAGAACCAACCAATTCGATACACAAGTAATGATGTCAAAGTTAAAAGACTTTGAATTAACACAAGATGAAACTGAAGCAGACGTTATCATGGTAAATTCATGTACGGTAACCAATGGAGCAGATTCTTCTGTTCGTTCTTATATTAATGGACGAGAGAAGAAAAACCCGAATGCTAAAGTTATTTTGGCTGGTTGTGGTTCACACTCTAAGGGTGAATCTCTCTTTGAAGATAAGAAGGTTTTTGGGGTCATTGGTCATTCTGAAAAAGAGAAAATTAATGAAATTTTAAAATATGAGGAACCTTTTTATCAGATAGGGGATTTAAAGCATATCGACTCAACGATTGTGGAAGAGTTTGTAGGAAAAAGTAGGGCATTTATTAAAATCCAAGAGGGTTGTGACTTTAGATGTTCTTATTGTATTATTCCTTCTGTACGTGGAGATGCAAGAAGTCACAATGAAGAAGACATTTTAACGCAAATTCAAAAGCTTGCAGCCAATGGTTTTGGAGAGTTTATCTTGACAGGAACAAATGTAGGAAGTTATGGAAGTAAAGAGGGTTCTTCTATGGCAAAACTACTTAAGCGTATGAGTATGATACGGGGTGTTAGACGTATTCGTATAGGAAGTTTAGAGCCTATACAGATTGATGATGAGTTTAAAGAATTGTTATCAGAGCCTTGGATGGCGAGACATTTACACATAGCCTTACAGCATACCTCAGACAAAATGCTAAAAATAATGAACAGAAGAAATGACTTTAAGACAGATTTTGATCTTTTACATGAAATAGCTGATAAAGGTTACGGAATAGGGACTGACTATATTGTCGGACATCCTGGTGAAGATGAAACTGAATGGAAAGAAGCCATAGAAAGAGTTAAAACTTTACCGTTAACCCATGTCCATGCTTTCTCTTACTCTAAACGTGACAACACAGCTTCAGCAACAATGAAACCAGAAATAAGAGGAAACATTGCAAAAGAGCGTCTTAGAGAGTTAACGGCTTTAGTAAAAACAAAAAACCGTGATTTTAGATTAGCAAACAATCAAAACCTTGAAGTCCTAATAGAACAGGGTAGAGACGGTATTTATAATGGATATGATCAATACTTTAATAAAATAGAAGTGCAGTCAAAAGAAGATATTGTCTCTAACTGGATTTTAGTTGATGAAGCAGAAGTAGATGGTGATAAAAATGTGGCAGTCTATTAGTAAAAATACAAAGATTATTTTTATTGCTATTGCATTAGTATTTGTCATTTTATTACTTAGCAATTTAGACAGTGAAACAAAACTACTAGATAGATCAGAAGCTAGGACGTTAATAAAAGATTCTAAACTAACAAACCTTCTGTTAGAAGAGCCTTACCTTTATTTTAGCATAGAAGATAAAAACTATAAAATACTAAAAGATGCATTGTCGAATGAAGAGATATTTTCTTTAGGTGTTGTTAGATACAAGAAAGACTCTAATGAGTTTATTGATAATACAATTTTAATAATATTACTCATAAGTATAATGTATATGATTTATCTTATAAAAAGTTCTAGAAAAAAGGACGATGAAGTTAGACAAGAGCAGTCCATTAGTAAAGAAGATTCTAACTTAGATGTGCAAGTAGTACAGGCACAACATTCTTTGGTTAACTTTTCTGATGTTGCTGGTGTAGAAGGGGTCAAAGAAGAGTTAAAAGAGATTATTGATTTTTTGAAAAATCCTGAAAAATATACAGAATTAGATATTTCACTCCCTAAAGGTGTTTTGTTAGTTGGTCCTCCAGGTGTTGGTAAAACACTTATGGCAAAAGCTGTAGCTGGTGAAGCGAATGTTCCTTTTTTCTACCAGAGTGCAGCTTCTTTTGTACAAATATATGTTGGAATGGGTGCAAAACGTGTTTCTGAACTTTTTATCAAAGCGAAACAAACAGCACCTAGTATTATTTTTATAGATGAGATAGATGCTGTAGGAAAAAGTCGTGGTGGTCAGAACAATGAAGAGCGAGAAGCTACTTTAAATCAACTTTTAACTGAGATGGATGGATTTGAAGAGAGTTCTGGTGTTATGGTTATTGCAGCTACAAATAAGATAGAAGTTTTAGACGATGCCTTACTTAGAGCTGGTCGTTTTGACAGACGCGTGCATATAGGCTTACCTGATTTCTTAGAGCGTGTGAAAACATTAAAACTTTATCTTAGATCAAAAAAACATAATATTAATATTGACAATGCATCAAGGTTAACTATTGGTTTTAACTCAGCAGCGTTGGCAACATTGGTAAATGAAGCTGCATTACATGCTTTACGTTTAAACAAAAATATTATTGAAGATGATGATCTTGAAGCTGTAAGAGAAAAAGTACTTTTGGGTAAATTTAAAATTCAAAACTTCTCAGAACAGGAACGTCGGATTCAAGCATTGTATCAAGCTGCAAAAGCCATAACAGCTGCATGGTTAGAAGTTGAATTTGATAAGATTGGGATTTTATCTTCACACTTTGTTCCTCATCATAATGAAATTCTTTCTAAGACAGCTTTGGATAATGAGTTAAAAGTATTATTGGCTGGAAGAATTGCTACTAAGAACCATTATGCTGAACTCTTTTCAAATGCTAAAGATGATATTAAAGCAGCAAAAGTATTGGCTTTTCAAATTACTGAAGAGTTTTACATGACGGAAGACTATCTTCCCTCTGCCAATCATTCATCAGAAATTTTAGCTGATGCCCATGATGAGGTTGCGACGCTACTTTCTAAACTAGATAGTGTTTTAGTTATTGTTAAAGAGTATTTATTGGACAATGAGTCTATTACCATGGAACAAACAAAAGAGTTAATTAATGAAGTATTTTAATGGTTTTTCGTTAAAAGGAGAAGAGAGATTTTTTAAAGAGCAGTTTGTAGACTCGAACTATTGTGTAGCTGGTTTCTCCTATGGTGCTCAAAAGGTATTTGAATACGCTTATAACAGTTCAGCGCGTATAGATCGACTCATTTTAATCTCTCCAGCATTCTTTCAAAATCATAAAAAATCTTTTATAAAAACCCAACTTCGCTACTTTAAAGCAGACAAAGAGGCGTATCGAAAAGCATTTTTAGAGAATGTTGCTTATCCATCAACTACTTCTTTAGAAGCATATGTAATTGATGGAAGTCATGACGAATTAAATGATTTACTTTCTTATGTTTGGGATAAAGAAAAAATTGAAGTACTAGTAAAAAGAGGCATAAGCATAGAAGTTTTTATGGGAGATGCAGATAAAATAGTAGATGCAGGGAAAAGCTTTGAGTTCTTTTCAGCTTTAGTCCCTGTTTATTTGTTCAAAGAAAAAGGACACTTGTTACAATAATACTTAGGTGACTTTATACTTTTATTGTCTGTCATAAACATTATAAGTCTTACGACTACTATAAATGAAAACAACGAGTAAAACCATGTGACTTATCATTCCCCAAGTTTGAACTTGAAAAGAGACATTAATGATTGAGAGTATTAACCATGCTAATACCATTTCAGCAAACATATAAATGCTAGGGGTAAAAATTCTTTTTCGTCTTTTTTCGAAACTATATTTTCCATTATCTACTTTCATACTTTACATCCTTTGGTATTTATTTAATAAATTATAATATAAAAAAATTAAATGTAACATTAATTTTAAAATAATTTATTTAAAATTCTCTTGACTATTTCGATACAATACTCTAAAAAATTGAGCAAACTATGAATTACCCAAAAGCAAAAAAAATCCCCAAAACTTTAATCAAACATAATCACGAACGTATCGACAACTATTATTGGTTAAACGACCGAGAAAATGCAGAAGTTATTGACTACCTTAATGCTGAAAATGCTTACACAAAAGAGCAGTTAGAACCAACCGAAGCTTTACAAAAAGAACTCTATGATGAGATGATAGCCAAGATAGTAAAAGATGACTCTTCTGTACCGTATGAGATGAACGGCTATTGGTACTATGCTCGTTATGAAGAGGGTAAAGATTATCCTGTTTATTGTCGTAAAAAAGAGAAGCTTGAGTCAGATGAAATTATTATCTTAGATGTTAATGTTTTGGCAGAAGGTCATGCTTATTATGCTGTGGGTGGTTTGAGTATTAGCCCTGACAATAAGATGCTTTGTTTTGGCGTAGACAATGTTTCGCGTCGTATTTATACCCTTTATTTTAAAAGCCTTGAAACAGGTGAAATATTTGAAGAGACCATCCAAAATACAACGGGTGGGGCTACTTGGGCGAATGATAATAAAACGCTTTTCTTCACCCAAATGGAAGAAGAGACACTTAGGTCACATAAAATCTTTAGGTATGAGTTAGGTTCTAGCAATGCAGTTGAGATTTACCATGAAAAAGATGATACTTTTGGGGTAAGTGTGTCCAAGTCAAAATCTAAACAATACATTATGATAGATGCTTACTCAACACTTTCTACCGAAACACAAATACTCTCAGCTGACACACCAAAAGATGCGTTTACCATGTTTTCACCTCGTGAACGTGACTTAGAATATACGGTAGAGCATAAAGATGACAAGTTTGTCATCGAAACGAACTACGAAGCTAAGAACTTTCGTTTGATGGAGTGTGGATTAACACAGACAAATAAAGGAGCGTGGAAAGAATTAATCGCTCATAGAGAAGATGTACTGTTAGAAGGCTTTGAGTTGTTTAATGACTTTTTAGTCTTAGAAGAGAAGAAAAATGGATTAACAGAGATTCGTATTATTAACTCTAAAACGGATGAGTCGTATTACTTAGACTTTGGAGAAGAGGTTTATGATGCTTATATCTCTTCTAACCTTGATTTTGATACCAATCTATTACGTTACGGCTACAATTCTTTAACCACACCCAACTCAACCATTGAGTTCAATATGAATAGTAAAGAGAAGTCACTCCTAAAAGAGACAGAAATACTCGGTGACTTTGACAAAAATAATTATGAAAGTAAAAGAGCATGGGCAACGGCTAAAGATGGTAAAAAAATTCCTATTTCTTTAGTGTACAAAAAGGGCATTACTGTAGATGGGACTAATCCTACGCTTCAGTATGCTTATGGTTCGTACGGTTACTCTATGGATGCGTCTTTCTCACTTTCAAGACTCTCTTTACTTGACCGTGGTTTTGTTTATGCTATTGCACATATTAGAGGTGGAGAAGAGCTTGGACGTGCTTGGTATGAAGATGGAAAACTCTTGACAAAGATGAATACTTTTACGGATTTCATAGCCTGTTCAGAGTATTTGATAGAGGCTGGATATACTTCAAATGAAAAGCTCTTCGCTCAAGGTGGATCAGCTGGTGGTATGCTTATGGGTGGTATCGTGAACATGAAATCTGAACTCTATAAAGGGGTAGTCGCACAAGTTCCTTTTGTAGATGTCGTGACCACGATGTTAGATGATACTATTCCTTTAACCACAGGTGAATATGATGAGTGGGGAAATCCAAATGACAAAGAGTATTATGACTATATGTTGTCTTACTCTCCTTATGATAATGTAGAGAAAAAAGCTTATCCAAATATGTTGGTAACCACAGGACTACATGATTCACAAGTACAGTATTGGGAACCAGCAAAGTGGGTGGCAAAATTACGTGATTATAAGACCGATAATAATACGTTGTTGATGCATATAAACATGGACACTGGGCATGGTGGGGCTTCGGGGAGGTTTGAGGCTTTTAAAGAAGTAGCTATGGTTCAGGGGTTTTTGTTGGGCTTATTATAATTCCATGACAATTTGACATATTTTTAACTTTTATAAACAATATTAAATATAATTGGAAAAATTATAAAAGGAAAATATGATGAAAAATAGACTTGACAGGAAGTATCTAATTAGATACAATCTATCATGTATGAAGTAAAGTCAACAGACCTTTTTTCTAAATGGCTCTCGAAGCTAAAAGATATGAAAGGTCGAATGGCAGTGGTTCGTCGTATAGAACGTATGGAGCATGGAAACTTTGGCGATGTAAAGTCAGTAGGTACAAATATCTCTGAACTTAGAATTACTACTGGTCCAGCGTACAGAGTTTATTTTACTAAACGGAATGAAGAGATTATTATCTTATTGGTTGGTGGAGATAAATCTACACAATCAAAGGACATTAAAAAAGCCCATGAGCTACTAGAGGAGTATGATGATGAAGAATGATTTGAAAACTTTTGATATAACGGAATACTTAGATAGTGATGAAGCCATTGCTGAG
>CACVAP010000089.1 GCA_902727895.1 uncultured Sulfurovum sp. | reverse complement strand
CTTGAACTCTGCACTATATACTTTCCGTTTCTTACTCATTTTTTATTCCTTGATTTCTTAATCTTTATTCTATCTTATTGATATAAAAAATCTTGTTTTTCTGGTCTAGTTTTTGGGGAGCATTATACTTTTATTTTTAATTCTTCTTTTAAAGTTGAATTATATTGGGAAAAACCTTTGGAAGATTTAGATTTATATTTAGAGCTTAGTCAAAAAAATGATAAAGAGTTAGTCTATTATGAGAATAAAAACATAGAAGGGATTAGTTTAAATAAAGATATTAGAAGTGGTTCTGTTGAAGCTGAAATAATAACAGTTGATGATATATCAAAAGGCTCATATAGTTTTTTTGCTCATAATCTGTCAGGTGATGTATTTGATAAAAATGTAGTTTGTAAAATAATTATTAATAATGAGCTTTATAAGGAGATTAGACCATCTCGTAATAGAGGAAATTATTGGAAGTTATTTGATATAGATATGATAAAAAAGAATTTTGATTTGATTAATGAAGTAAGTATGATTACAGGAGAAGAGATGAAAGAAGTTATAAGCTTATGACACATTGGAAAAGATTAGTTAAAGAGGCTATACCCAAACCTAAAAAAATTGTAACTCGCTCTTATTCACGAATGCATAGAAGAACTATAGCTTCAATGGCAAGTAGAAATTCTATTACAGTTATAGCAGGAAATAAGAGTAGCTATATTGCAGATAAATCATTACTCTTTTGGATAGATTATTCAGCATCAATGAATATAGATTTCAATGAATTTCTAAAAGATATTATAAAGATATTATAAAGATATTTAGACAAAGTGATATGAGTGGAATTGAAGATTTCTATATTGCTCTTTTTAATTCAGATTATTTTATATATAAAATTGATTTTCGTAATAGTAGATCATATAAATTTCAAGAAGTAGAGAATAAAGAAGATATTTTAAAGAAAAGATTTATTCCTAAAGTAAAAAAAGAAATAAAACCTTTAAGTGAATTATTTGATAAAGATAAAATTTATGGAGGTTTTATTTCTGATAATACTTTTGAAATTATCAAATATTTGTTAAAGACGGAAGAGTTTAATCAAGTATTATTTACTGATAGTGATTTATTATTTGGGGAAAACATCAAGTTTTTTAAAAACAATTTAATTAAAATGTCTAATAAAAAATTTACTATTATATTCGACCATATATCTGTTGCAGAAACTTTTATAGAATTAAATGATTGTAAGTATAAGTATTTAAGTTATATTGATAGATAATTGATTGAGGGTTAAGGGCTTAGATAAAATAGATAGACTACTATTCTATAGGTACTGAAATTTCGAATTTATAAAATATAATGCTAAAATCAAAGTTACAATAAAGATAAATTTTATCCTATAATATAAAAAATTATCACACTTTATATTATTTAAAGTATAATTTTGACAAAGGGATATTAATGGAAAAGATCGAGGTATTACAAAGTATTCGTGCTGCACGACGGGCGCATACAGAGTGGGTGGACAAAGCTAAAAGTTTGGTTAATGGACTACCTGTAAAGAAAGAACAAATTCCCTTAGAAGTGACAGCCTGTGAGTTTGGACGATGGTTTTATAGTGATGGACAGATTTTACTTTCATTTTTTACAGAAGATGCCATAGAAAAGCTAGACAACAAGCACAAAGAACTTCATGACGTTTACATGAAGATTTTTAAAATCTATTTTCCCAATACAAAAGGTTCTTTTTTCTCAAAAATTTTTAAAAGTAAAAAAGTGATAACTGCACAAGAAGAAAACACAGCTTTAGCTTACCTCAGAAACTTAGAAGAAGTCTCAAGAGAACTCATATCTTTTTTAAATGTTATTGAAAAAAAGTTAAATACCGTAGAAGAAGAACGCTTTTTAAAGTGCCTTTAGCGAGTATATTTAAATAATATTTATGAACATAATCAATACAACTTTTCAATATAAGGAATTTTTATAAATATTATAACTATTCAGTATTTATTAAGAAGCTAGTGAGCATAATTCAATTAAATTATTAATATATAAAAATATAATCAATTATTTTTATGATAAATTAAAGGAATATTTATGCAAAGAAGAGAGTTCTTTAAAAAAGCTGCCTTAACAGCAGGTGCTGTAGGCTTAGGAATAACAACATCTGAAGCAGGGGAAACCCATCAACCAATAGACAACCGTAAGGTATCTAAACATACTTTTCCAGAAAAACGTCCACTTATTACATACTCTGACAGACCACCACTTTTAGAAACACCACGTGATGTCTTTACTTCTGTTTTAACACCTAATGACCAGTTTTTTGTAAGATGGCACATGCCAGATATTCCTACACATATTGACCCTGACACTTATACGGTTAAAATTAATGGTTTGGTAGATCAAGAATTGAATATCTCTCTTAATGATTTAAAAACAAAGTTTGAACAAGTTGAAGTAACAGCTGTATTACAATGTGGTGGAAATAGCCGTTCAGCTTTTACACCAATTGCAGGTGGAATCCAATGGGGTAATGGTGCGATGGGTTGTGCTACTTGGAAGGGTGTACGTTTAAGTGATATTCTTGCTAAAGCTGGACTTAAAAAAGATGCTGAGTGGATTGGATTTAATGGTAGTGAAAAAGTTGCTTACTATGAAACACCAAACTTTATTCGTGAGTTAGAGATTAGTGAACTAGATGACCATGTTATTTTAGCCTATGAAATGAATGGTGAGGACTTGCCTTACTTAAATGGTTATCCATTGAGATTGGTAATTCCTGGAAACTATTCGGATTCTTGGGTAAAAATGCTTTCAAACATTACAGTAACTAACAAATATAGAAGTCTTTTCTTTATGGATGTGGCGTATCGTGTTCCAGACAATGACTGTGAGTGTGAAGATCCAGAAAAGAGAGTTAAAAAGACCAAGCCTATTACAAAAATGAATGTAAAGTCAATCATTGGTTATCCAACAACGGGTACAGAGCTTAACAATAAATCGCATGTAGTTGTACGTGGTTTAGCATGGGATGATGGTCATGGAATCCAAGATGTTATGATCTCAACCGACAATGGTAAAACATGGGACAAAGCATTACTTGATGATGGAAAATTAGGACGTTATGCCTATCGTGCATTTAGATTTGCCTATAAACCAAACACTTATGGTGAAGTAACCATTATGTCTAAAGCCATTAACAAACTGGGTGATGAACAGCCTTTAGCAAAAGACATTAAATGGAATCACGGTGGATACAAGTTTAACGGTGTTGACGAAGTAAAAGTAAAAATAGTATAAGGAAATGAAAATGAAAAAATTAATTTTAGTAGCCCTTTTGGCATTAACACCATTGGCAGCACAGGTAGATGAAAAAGTAGAAGTTCCTTATGTAGACTTTCCCATAAAGATGGGAAAAGAGTTTGCAACAGTTCAAGGTCAATGTTTAATGTGTCACTCTTTTGGTTATATTATTAACCAAGGTCCACAGAGTAGAAAACACTGGAAACATGTTATTAAAAAAATGGTTGTGGCTTTTAAAGCACCCATCTCAGACAAAGATGCAAAAATAGTTGAAGACTATTTGGTTGAGCATTATGGAAATGGTAAATAATACTTAAATTCACTTTTAAGTAATATACCTTTTGAGAAGAATTTATTGTATAATGTCCTAATTGATTAAAAGGCAAATAATGAGTATAGATAAAGTGTTATTAGGTAGAGCAGGAAATAAGTGTGAACTTTGTGGTAATGAAGAGGGCTTAAGTGCTTATGCCGTAGAACCAAAAGATGATGCCATTGTTATTTGTGAAACGTGTTTGGCTTCTATAGACAAACCAGCAGAGAATGAATCTCATTGGTTCTGTCTAAATGATTCTATGTGGTCAGAAGTTCCTGCTGTACAAGTTATGGCTTACAGAGTTTATAGCAGACTTGGAAATCAAGAACAACTTGACATGATGTACATGGAAGACGATGTTAAAGCATGGGCAGAAGAAGGTCTTGAAGCAGAAAATCAAGAACCAACACGTGATGCCAATGGTACTATTTTAGTAGCTGGTGATTCAGTATCTATTATAAAAGACTTAGTCGTAAAAGGTGCTGGATTTACAGCGAAGCAGGGAACTACCGTAAAAAACATTCGTATGGCACCAGGGGATCCTACCCATATTCAAGGTAAGGTTAACGGTTCGACTATTTTCATAGTCTCTGCATTCTTGAAGAAACTATAGTATTTCAGATGAATAAAGTTATATTTTTCTTTTTACCTTTACTCTTTGTTGCCTGTGGCAGTAATTCTACTGCTGGCATAGCCAATACCCTTAGTGGAGAGTCAACTTATAAAGAGCAGTTTGTTGATGAGAACAACTGTAGTCAAATTATAGATAATGAATTTATAGTTATGTGTTACGACTACCAAAAGAAAGCAGTTAAGTCTGTCTCTTACACCCTTATTGGGGATTTAATGAATGAGCAAAACATTGATGACCGTCCCTCTTTTCATGTAGAAAAAGAATTAGAGTCTAAAAATAGAACCAGTTCTACTGACTATACAAACTCAGGGTATGACAAAGGTCATATGGCACCTGATGCGTCTTTTGACTGGAGTGAAGAGAGTTTAGATGCTGTTTATACCTTAGCTAATGTTATTCCTCAAGCTCCACAAGTAAACAGGTATGCATGGTCAAAAGTAGAAAGTTATGCGCGAGATAAAGCAGAAGAGCTAGGTGAACTAAATATTGTCAATGTGGTTAAATATGGTCAGCGTTCTAGCCGTATGGGTAAGAATCAAATGGCAATCTCTAAAGGCTATTTTAAAATTCTTTATAATAAAGATGAAAATTATGAAGAGTGTTTTTATTACAATAACAAGTTAGGTGTTTCAGCACAAGGTGATGTTTTAGAAGATCATGCTGTTTCTTGTCAAAGCGTAACCAACTAAACTATAAAACTTCTATAGATCCACGATGTAAAACAACTTTTTCTTTTCTCTCCAGTTCTTTTAAAGTTCTGGAGATAACCACTCTAGAACTTCCTAGAGAGTTAGCAACTTCTTCATGTGTAATCTTTATATTTTTCTCTTCATGCTTCTGTAACCATTCAAGTAAACGGGTGTCTAATTTTTTAAATTTAATGTCATTAATCAGGTTGGCAAGGTCAGCCATACGAATGGTATAGAGTGAAAAAATATAACTCTGATAAATAGGAGAGAGGGCAGAGAGCTTTTTAATACTCTCGCTATCTAAAAGATAACCCTCTATGTCGGTAACACTTTCAGCAGAAGCAATGGCATTGGTATTTGAAATACTTGAAGCTGTATTGACAATACATTGCTCACCACTTTTAAGCGTATATAGGTCAATGCTTTCTACCCCTTCATCTTGAATATAAAGACGCACTTCACCTTTTGTTAAAAGCAAAACAGATTCACAAATGTCACCTTGGTAAAAAAGTATGTTGTTTTTAGGAATAGAAATGGCTTTAGCATTTTCTTCTAAAAAGGTAAGTGCTTCTTTTTCTAAAGAAGATTCAAAAGGAAAATCTTTTATATTAAGGGACATTGGTGGCTCCATAAATCGTAGTAAGTAATAACTTGTCATTCTAGCAGTACAATATTAAGTGTGTGTGTAGATGTTTTATTCGGTAACAGAACTTAGATAGGGAAATTATTTAATATATTTAATATATAAAAGAACAATATAATGGTTATAATTTCTAATTAATTAATAAAAGGAATTATATATGGTGAAAACACCTTATCCAGATAATTTTGATGAGTTAAAAGCCGAAGTACGAGCTGCTGGTCTTTTAGAGAGAGTACCTGTTAGAGGTATGATAGAAATGGCAGGAATCATTATTGCGCTTATTGTCGTTTACTCAACGCTCACACTTTGGAATCCATTTTTATTAGCATTGATGATGACCATTATTGCAACACGTGCAGTTTTTGTTTCTCATGACATTTTACATTTACAGTATTTTAAAAGTAAAAAACTTTCGTTTAAACTTTCTTATCCTTTCTCAGCGATTATCTTGAGTAACTCCTCTTCATGGTGGGATTATAAACATAATGTGAATCATCATACTTACTGTAATATTGTACAAAAAGATGAAGATATTAGAGCATTAAATGGTGCATTTACAAATGACAAACATAGAGGAACAAATCCTTTTATTGCAAAACATAAACACATCATTTTTTGGGGTGCAATGTTTTTTATGAACTATGCTTTTATTGCACAATCATATAGCTTTGTAATTAAACGTAAACTTTGGGGTGAATTAGGCTTAATGCTTCTTCATTGGCCTATCATCTGGGGAACAATGTTTTACATTTTACCTTTTGGCGATGCTTTAACTGTTTATCTAGTACATAATACATTGGCTTCTGTTTGGTTAGCATTTGGGTTTATTACAAATCATTTAGGTTGTGAAGTATTTGAAGAAGAAGACGCAAAAAACTTTTCATGGATGGAACTCCAAATGAGAGGTAGCCGTTCACTTTCAGGTGGTTGGTTTACACATTGGTTCTACGGTGGGCTAAACACACAAATAGAACATCACCTTTTTCCAAAAGCACCAAGGTTCAATTTGTTAAAAGTTAAAGACATGACACAAGCCTTTGCTAAAAAACATGACATGTTTTACTTTGAAACTACGCCTTTGCAGTCTTATGTTCAGATAAATGAGGCACTTAAAGCGTATAAGTAGTTTTCGCTTGTGCCAACCCTACGGCTAACAACTTTTAACTTAGTTCGGAACTTGTAGGGTTGGCTTTAGCCGACACAATAAAACATTTATCTCTCTAGGTTATAATAGTAGTATGATAAAAAACATACTACTAACCACAACACTACTTACAACTTCTCTTTTTTCCCAATACAATTTTAATACTCAAAGCATAACACCAGAAGTCAAAGAGCGAATGTTAAAAGCAGACTCTTGGCGAGAGGGATGTCCTGTACATTTAAATGACTTACGTTATATTAATGTGAACCATTTAGATTTTAACGGTCAAACAGTCTCTGGAGAGATTATAGTGCATAAAGAGGTAGCAGATGATGTTGTAAACATCTTTGCAGATTTATATGCAATAAGTTACCCAATACGACAAATGCGTTTAATAGCCGACTTTGAAGCAAATGATTGGGAGTCTATAGAAGCAGATAATAGTTCAGCATTTAACTGTAGACCTATAACAGGTAACAAAAATAAGTGGTCAAGACATGCTTATGGAAGAGCCATAGACATTAACCCCATAGAAAATCCTTATGTCAATAAAAAAGGCTATATATCCCATAAAGAATCATGGAAATATAAAAAACGGGTGCATAAAGTAAATACTCCTGAAGACAAAGCTGTACTTCTTAAAAATGACAAAGCCACGAAGATTTTTAAAAGTTACGGCTGGACTTGGGGTGGTGATTGGCGTACCATTAAGGATTATCAGCATTTTGTGAAGAAATAGATAAAAATATCTATTTCACTTTTAAGTAATATATCACTTTGATTTTATATATATAGAACCACAAAACCGATCAAACGTTTGAATTATTCTGCTCATACGGTCATTAGACCGTAGTTCAGCGTAAGGACGGTTATCTTCGTACCAAAGTAAATTTGGTACATCTTGTCTTAGATGGGTGTCAGCTGCTTTATTTTTGTTGTCTTGCTCCATAACATAGTAAAGAGCAGGGTAGTAGGTATACTCCTCAAAGGTAGAAATCACCACGTCGTAGTCTTCATAGTTTTCTAAAACCTTGTCAATACTGTGCTTGGCTAAGTCTATCTCTTTCTCTAAATCTTTACGTAATATAATGGCTTGACTGTCTGTAATGGCATTCTTTTCGTCTTTTATCTCTTTTTCAAGTTCTGATCTTGACTTGTTTTTCCATATTTCATACTCAGCTGGTAAAGCTTTTTGTACTTTATAGGGGTCAAATATTTCTTTTTTCTTATGTTTCATAGAAAGCGTGTATTTAAAAGCTGGGTATTCAGGGTTGATTATTTTGGCATAATCATAGAAATGATTCTTTTTCTCCACACCATTCTCAAGGTTGTCAGCACGCACAGAGAGTTCTAAAGCTAGAACCTGTTGTAATTCACTAGGTGTTAGTAAATACAGAGTGATGCCTTTATATTCAACTACACGAGCTATAGCAAGTATTTCACTTAATTCATTTTGTACTTCAGCATATAACATATATAAATCCTTATTTCACTTTTAAGTAATATATCATTAATTTTATTAAATAGAACCATAAACCCTAAAATAATATAAACTTTGACACATATAAGAAAAATGTAAAATATTCACTTCTTCATCATTTCATCTAAAACATCCGTAGCAGTTCTTCTTCTGTCATCATCCATATGCGTGTATGCTCGTGTGGTTGCTGGGTCTTCATGTCGCATCATGTCTTGAACCAGTGCTAAGTCTTTGACTTTAGAATAGAGCAGCGTACCATAAGTATGCCGTAACAAATGCGCACCTTCTTTGTCTTTAACAATCCCTGCATAATGTAACAAGTCTTTTATTTTATGAGAAGCAGAAGAGGAAGAGGCTTCACGTTTAAAATTTTGTGGTGAACAAAACAACAAACCATTAGGACAAGCATGTTCACGTAACCAAAGTTTTAAATAGGGTTCTAGTGATACTTTAGGCACTTCTATAATAGAACCTTTATTTCCTTTTCCCACTATCTTAATAAGAAGATAGTTGTCTTTTTCTTGAATTTTATTTTTTTCAATAGAAAGTGCTTCAGAAATGCGAATACCTGTGTGCAAAATCAGCCGTACCAACAGATTATAATAAACGGCAGAACGGTCTGAAATAAATTTGTAACTATCTAACGCCTCTAAAAAAGATTTTACTTCTTCCTCTGTTAAGTAAGAAGGGATTTTATTGCCTTTTTTTCCAGAGAGACCTTGCCAATTAGCCAGTTTTAAATGGTAAATATAACCATTACCACTGTTTGGTTCATTTTCATTATGATCAGAAAGGTAGTTAAAAAAGTTATTAATGGCATTTCGGTAGTTCTTTTTACTTGCATCTGACATACCAGCCGTGCTTGAAGTTAAATAATCAATAACCATTTCATCATCTATGGACTTTAAAGAGTCTATTTTCTGGGCTATTAGATAGGTAAATAGCTTACGTACAGGTATATAAAAAGTCTTTACACCTTCTATACCAGCCTTCCTAATATCTTTTACAATCTCTGAAAGCTCATCAATAGAAGTAGGGGAGCTATTTAAGTGAGTAATCGCATCTTGTACAGCCATTTGGTTTTTAACATTACGAGAAGAGAGGGTATTTGTTTTGTATTTAACATAACGGGTTATCCAAAAGATTAAAGAGTTTTGAGTAGAAGAAGGGTCAATATCTAATGGGAAACGCATATTTAGTCCTTATATTGTGTGTCGTATTATATAACAAAAAGTCTAGTTTTTATATCAAATATTACAAAATGACATTTATTTAGGAAGTTTTTTGATTTTTTTCAGGAAAGGTGAATTTCCTGAAAATTTATCCAATTAATGAGTTTATTCTAAAATTTCCTAAGTATGCAACATCAAAATACTAAACATACAAGTAAAGTCCCAATGTCATCTTAACTGTATTTTTTAACTTCTTATCCATATATACAGGAGACGATTTAAGCACCTTTGGCACTGCTAGAGCTAACCGAAAGATAGAAAGACGCTTATTTCGTCTCCTAGGAATTAGCTAAAATACACACTTTATTGAATAAATGCCATAAAAAGAATAATATTTACATTTGGTTAACATAATATAAATTCTATAAAAAATGTAGACACTCCTCTATTGTAACAAAGAACAAATGTTCTAAAGTAAATGAACATTTGTTCTAGATTAAATAAAATTATAAAGAACAGATGTTCATATAATTGAATTTAAATTTTACCTCTTTTGAACATTTGTTCACTATAATGTAAATAATCAAAGGCTAATACAAGGGAGTTAATGATGGCATCACCTGTAAAAACTAAGAAAGAGCTCATTTTAGAGGTTTCTCTTAAACTTTTCTCAGAAAAAGGCTATAACCCTACTTCGGTTAGGGACATTGCAAAAGAAGTTGGCATAACACAAAGTGGTCTATATAACCATTTTAAAGGGAAAGATGCTATATTAGAAGCATTAATAGCTGACTTAATGACCTCTGCTGTAGTAAAACTTTTTGAAAATAAGAGCATAGAAGAGTTAGCAAAAAAAGGAAAGTCTATTCTTTTCTCTATAGCAACTACTTTTAAACTCATCTCTTTTGACAAAAAAAATGAAGCCCTTTTTAAACTACTAATGCAAGAACTCTATAAAAACTCTACTATTCGTGACATTTATAACGAACACTTTTACCAAGCAAATGTCAAAAAACTCTCTTCTATTTTCTTCATTATGATGCAAGATGAGACCATAAAACATGCTGACCCACTTTTCCTAGCACATGAGTTTTTCTCTCCCCTCTTCTTTTATCAGATGCAGGTAAACTTATTGAAGATAGATAAGAAATCAAACTCTTCAATGGTTACCCTTTTTGAAAAACATGTAGATTCTTTTTGGGAAAATAACAAAGTAACTAAGGAAGATTCTTTTTTTGAGTAATTGCTTTGTTTTTATGCAAAGTTGGGAGTTAATATTTAGGGTATGATATATTACTTAAAAGTGAAACTATATAATTTTCCACTCTTTTAATAGCTACTTTAGTCTTATTCAATTTAAATTGGTTAAAATAGTAAAAAATATATCCCAAAGATACTTCATGGAAAACTACTTCAAAAACGAATTTACCTCTCAACTCCTTTGTGAAACCATAAACCACAGAAACATAGAAGTTGGTGTATTTAGCTATTACTCTGGCTTCTATCATAAGCATTCGTTTGAGAATTGTGTTCGGTACTTAGACAAAAAAAGAAAAGACGTTGACAAGCTTATTATTGGTAAGTATTGTTCTATTGGTTCAGGTGCTGTTTTTGTTATGGCAGGAAACCAAGGTCACCGAGCTGACTGGGTTAGTACATTCCCTTTTTTCTACCAAGCAAATATATTTAAAGCGTCTAAAAACCCTTACAAAAAAGTAGGCAACACCAACATAGGCAATGACGTATGGATAGGCTCCGAAGCCATGATAATGGCAGGAGTAACCATAGGCTCAGGTGCAATTATTGCTGCACGTGCTGTAGTTACAAAAGATGTAGCACCCTACGCCATTGTCGGTGGTAATCCTGCTGAGTTTATTAAAAATAGGTTTTCAGAAGAACGTATAATTGAACTGTTGAAGCTAAAATGGTGGAATTGGAATGAAGAGAAAGTTAAGAAGAATATGGAGTGGCTTTGTTCAGAAGCCCCCTACACTAGCGAATAAAATTTTACTTTTCTTCGTCAGTCATTAAAGCTTTTGTTTTTTGAACGGAATAGATGTAAAGACCAATAACCACAGCTATTAGCACTACACCTATTAAGAAATGATAAACAATAACTCCAGCCACCATTCCATAAATAAAAGTCATAACATGTTGTTTCTCAACTTTTTCTTCTTTATTCATACTCGACTCATCTTTTTTAAAAAGAGCAATTGTATCCTGAATAAATTGATTAAAAGTTTGGATTATAGAGCTTGATTCTTTTTTAAGTTTAGAAATACTCAGTTTTGACTTATTTTTTTTTAGCATCTAAATTTCTTTAAACTATATACGCTCAGCAGGAACATCATCTTTAAATGCCATTTGTTCTGCTTTTTTCAGTATTTTAGTTGCACCTTTATCAGTCATCAATTTTGCCATAAGCATACCCAGACTTTGACAAGCCGTTAATGAAGCTGCTATTTTCTCTTCAATTATCCTTGAACCATCAGGATAACCAATCATTGATTTCATTGTAATCATTCCATTATCAATGGTAGCATTAATAGCTACAGGTGCAGAACAACCTGCCCCAATGTCTGCTATAAAGTCACGTTCAAGTGTTGAACATAAAAATGTATCTTCATCATTAAGTACTTCTTTTACAAGTTCTCTTATTTCATCATCAGCACTCTTAATCTGAATCCCTAAGGCAGCTTGTCCCATTGGAGGAATCATTACGGACAAAGGTAGTTTTTCTGTAAAAGGAATATCTTTTAGAAGATCCAATCTATCCAGTCCAATATAGGCTAATATGATTGCATCATATTGACCTTCGGCTAATTTTCTAAGACGGGTATTTACATTTCCTCTTAAATCCTTAACACGTAAGTCTGGACGAACGGAAAGTAACTGCATTCTTCTTCTAAGCGATGTTGTTCCAACCACAGCACCTTCTGGAAGTGCATGAAAAGACTCATAGTTATGAGACAGAAAAACATCAGACTGATCTTGACGTGTTGTAATAGCAGCCAACTCCAAACCTTCTGGCATATAAGAAGGTACATCTTTTAAAGAGTGTACAGCAATGTCAGCATTACCTGCTAACATCTCATCTTCTAGTTCTTTAGTAAAATGTCCTTTACCCCCAATAAGAGCTAAAGGCTTGTCTAAAATCTTATCACCGTTTGAGGTAATTTTATTTAGTTCTACTTTAATATTTGGGTATGCTGCTTCTATTCTATCTCTTACATGATATGCTTGCCAAAGAGCAAGGTCACTTGCTCTGGTTGCTATGGTGATTTTATTCAAAAATACTCTTTATCTTATTTAGTATAGTGTTAAACATCCCTACTTCAGAATCTTCAACACCTATAGTTCATTTAGTTTTAGAAATTAACTCTTTATACAAGTTACGACTTGGATCCCATTTACCATTAATATAAACAGTTGGTGTACCACTTACCATTGATTTAGTTGCCATGTCTTTGTCAAATCTAACTTCTTCTGAAACTGCTTCAGTATTAATGTCTTTTTCTGTAATGTTTACTTTATACTCTTCATTAATCTTAGCCAAAACTTTAGTTGCATTAACTTCTCTTGGATTAATTTTTAAAGAATAAAACTCCATTGCTTTAGCTTTATTACCTTTATGTTGCTCAACTAGCATCGCTCTGGTAATAATATCTGATACAGGATGAATTCTAAGTAATGGTAAATGATAGTAATACAGTGCGAAAGTATCAGGATTTGCTACAACTGCTGCATAGATCTCAGGTACTTTTGTTTGACAGAATGGACATTGAGGGTCAGAAAAAACAACTAACTTATGTTTAGCATTCTTATTACCTGCTACTAAATGTGTCTCATTATAAATTTCAGGATTTAATTCTGGTTTCAAGAAAGTTTTAAAGTCTTCACCAGTTTCAAGATCTATAAGTGTTGGTACTGTGTAACCATCTTTTACAAAAAGTGTCTCAGGTACTGTTACTTTATCATAAACCGTTGCAGATTTTTTAACATTAGCGTGAATATTTAGGAAAAACACTTCCCAACCCTTAGGTTTATCTAATACTTTAGACGAAATAATATCTACTTCTGTTACCTTCACTTGTTTATTTTTAATCATGTGTTTTTTAACATAATCTTTTACATCATCAGCATCAGTTCCTGCACTAATTGTTAATGTTGTTACGACTGCTAGACTCAATAATTTCGACATCAATGACATCATCATCTCCTTGGTTATTTGAATGTTTATTTAAATTATTTATATTCGTTTTATTTTTCGAACGGGGTATTGTACCACCTAATTGTAAATAAAAAGTATACAAAAGCGCAATTAATCCTAAAATATCAGAAAAAACTCCAGGTACGATTAAAAGTATTGCTCCTAAGAAATAAGAGGTAGCCGAGTCATGAAAAGATTTCATGTTTATCTTCCCTTCTTTTAAACTCTGCATGTTCCCTCTTATGGTTGTATGTGCATTTTTAACTAAACCCATTCCAATCATAAATGAACCAACAATCCAAATAACTGACCATAAAAATCCAATATTTGAACCGACTTCTAAAGATAAGAACAATTCAAGAATTAAAAAGAGTAGTACATAAATCATTAAGCCAATTTCTCCATAATTACTTCCACAATGTTTTCAAGAGAAACTGTTTCTTTAGAAAGATCTTTACGAGAAATTAATTCAACATTTCCTTCTTCAATATCATTACCAATAACAACAGCATAATTCATACCAATAAGTTCAAAATCTTTTACTTTAACACCAAAACCAGTTTTTTTATCTGCTCTGTCATCTAAAAGAACATCCACACCTTTAGCTTGTAATGCTGCATACAGATTTTCTCCAGCTGCCATTTGCTCTTCTTTTTTTGCTTTAGCCACAATGATGTCTACATTAAACGGTGCAGATTCTTTAGTCCATACACAACCATTCTCATCATGGTTTTGCTCAATAATTCCAGCCAGTAAACGACTCACACCAATTCCATAGGTTCCCATAACAAAAGGTTCAAGCTTTTGATTTTCATTTAAAAACTCTGCTTTCATTGCTTCTGAATAAGTAGTTCCTAATTGGAAAATATGACCAGCTTCTATTCCCTTGGTTTGTCTAAGTTCTCCACCACACGCACAGTTTTTTGTGTTTTCGTCAATTACTTCAACATTCGCACCAAAGTCACAAGTGTCACAAACCATAATTGTATCTTCACCAGAGTCTGCTAAAACCATGAACTCTTTAGAACCAGTACCACCAATAGCACCTGAGTCTGCTTCTACTACTTTAAAATCCAAACCTAAACGCGTAAATATTTTTTTATAAGTCTCTTCCATCAAGGCAAACTCACGTTCCATATCTTCTGTATTGGCATGAAAACTGTAAGCATCTTTCATAAGAAACTCACGACCTCGCATCAAACCAAAACGAGGACGAACCTCATCACGGAATTTCCAGTTAATTTGATAAACATTCAAAGGTAACTGTTTATATGACTTAACTGTTTGACGTACTAAGTTAACCATTGCTTCTTCATTGGTTGGGCTAAGCACAAAGTCATTTTCATGTCTATCTTTAAAACGGAGTAGTTCTTTTCCCATTTTATCAATTCTTCCTGTCTCTTCCCAAAGTGCTTGGGAAGTTACAATTGGAAGATGTACTTCATTACACCCTGCTTTGTCTAACTCTTCTTTAACTACTTGTCGAACTTTCTCTAAAGTAATCTTTCCTAATGGTAACCAGTTGTAAAGACC
>CACVAP010000088.1 GCA_902727895.1 uncultured Sulfurovum sp. | reverse complement strand
CAAATACTTAAACAAAAATACCGTAATCGACGTAAACGCTATAATTTAAGAGTAAATCTTATTTGTGGCTTAATTAATTTTGATAGGAATATGATGCTTTGAAAGTTAGTTTTGCAAGAAGTCTATTCATCATTCGGGTAGGGTGTTTTCCCCGAAAACACCGTTAAATAGAAAATAGCATAATCCTTTTTAAATTCAATAGAGTACAGTTTAATTTACCTTTCGTTATAATCAATTTATATTCAAAATAGAAAAGGTGTAACTATGGAAGCAGTAGATTTACGAAAAGACTTGATTATCACTATTAATACATTACCTGCTGATATGTTAGAAGAACTTAATAAGTTTCTTAGTTTTTTAGAATATAAAAATCTTTCTAATACAGATGGTTCTAAAGAAGAGATTTTACAAAATATAGAAACATCAGCAAAAGAGATGCAGAAGATAAAAGAGGGAACATTAAAAGCTAGAAGTGCTAATGAGTTTTTAAATGAACTGTAATGTTTTAACCATTCCTCAATTTGAGAAAGATGTTAAGAAGTTGGCTAAAAAGTTTAAAGCCATTAAAAAAGACTTGTTTAATTTAATAAGTGAATTACAAGAAGAACCAACTCAAGGTACATCTTTAGGTAATGGTCTTTATAAACTTCGTTTGGCTAATTCTTCAATTCCTAGAGGGAAAAGTGGTGGATTCCGTGTGATTACTTATTTTATAGATGATGAGAATAACCTTTACCTATTGTCTATTTACTCCAAGACAGAAAAAGAAAATATTAGTGATGAAGAGTTAAAAGAAGCTTTGAAGTTTTTTGATGCTTGATAAGATATTAAAAGAAGAAAATGACAAGTAACCAAATATACATGCAACAAGCCCTAAAAGAAGCATGGAAATACCAACTCAGAACTTACCCAAACCCAGCTGTAGGAGCTTTAGTAGTTTATGACAACGAAATAGTCGCCGTAGAAGCCCATCAAAAAGCTGGAACTTCTCATGCAGAGGTTTTGGCACTCATAAAAGCTTATGAAACAATGAGCAAGGAAACAGTTGATTTTGATAGATTTGACTCGCATAAAGCCCATGAGTTTTTATATACTTTACCCAAAGGATTCTTTTCAGAATGCATTATGTATGTAACACTGGAACCATGTTCCCATGTGGGAAAAACACCTTCTTGTGCTTCACTCGTAGCTCAGATAAAACCTAAAAAAGTAGTCATCGCAACACTTGATCCCATAAAAGGGCATGATGGTGGTATTAAAAGATTAGAAGAACAAGGCATAAACATAGAAGTAGGCGTTTGTGAAGAAGAAGCATTGGCACTTCTTGAACCTTTTCTTATTTGGCAGGAGAGGGCTTTTGTATTATTTAAAATAGCCCAAACATCTAATGGTAAAATAGGAGGAGGTTACCTTTCTTCTAAAGAATCTTTAACACATGTTCATCAACTTCGTGCTGTGTGTACGGAGATGTTGATGGGAGGGAATACCATAAGAGTTGATCGACCTACTTTGGATTGTCGATTTACAGGAGATAAGGCTCCAAATGTGACCATTTACGCTAAAGAAGACAATTTTGACCGAGATATTCCTCTTTTTTCTGTGGAAAATCGAACTGTTAAGATTACGGATACTTTAGATTTCTCGAAACCATCATTTATTTTAGTAGAGGGTGGAGGTGGCATGTTGAATGCTTTAAAAGAGAATATTGATTGGTTATTACAGTATCAAACGCCAAAATTATCTTCGAATAGTTTAAGTTATAACGTGGATATAGAATTAAAACATGTATTTCAAGAAAGTAAATCTATAGATTTACTGTTTTGGTCGATTATTTTATAATAATAAGTTATACTAACATATAAAATTTAAGGAATTTATATGATAAGATATATAAAATTAATGCTTATTTTAAGCATGGCACTATGTGCTGATAATCTTTTGAGCGAAGTTCAAAAGAATGGATTGACAATAGTTAATAAACACGGTAAAAAAGTCACAATACATAGAGAGAAAAATCCTCTGTGTACGTCAAAAAATATAAACCCTGAAGCACTGTTTGGTGGTGACTTTGCAGGTAAAAATGTGGCAGATGTTTGTAAAAAAACTTTTGTAACTAAAGTAGGGTTATTACAACCTATGCATTTAGGACAAGAGATAAAAACGGTAGGAGAACTTGAAGTTTTAGCACACATAAAACATGCTCAAGAATCGCCTAAAAAATATGTTTTAATAGATGCAAGAACAGCACCTTGGTTTGACCAAATGACCATTCCTACTTCTGTTAATTTACCTTTTAACGAGATAAATTATGATGAAGACAAAGAGGAAGACGACTTTAAGAATGAAGATGACTATGAAGACTATGTAGATGAGTATGAGAGAATGTTTGAAATACTTAATATAAAGCAGACTAAAGATGGTTTAGATTTTTCTGAAGTTAAATGTTTAATACTTTATTGTAATGGTAGTTGGTGTTCACAGTCACCGAATGCTATTTTTAAACTCATTAACATGGGTTACCCAAAAGATAAGCTTTTGTGGTACCGAGGTGGAGTACAAGACTGGTTGATTTATGATTTTACAGTGACCAAAATGAATTAAAATTCTACTTCTGTTATAATGCTAGCAATTTAATGCAAAGACAGAAGATGGGAAACAATAACATAGAAAATTTTTGGAATACATTTGAAGCAAATAAAGAGTTGGAAAGTAAAGAACTTCTAGCTCTTTTAAACAAAGAGATAAAAAACTACTCAACAGGGTTATATGTTGAATTAAGTTCATCAACAACACCCAAAAACTTAATTATCACGGCACATGGAATTAAGATTCATTTTGCTCATGTATATGAGTTGATTGCTGCTGCACCTTCCGTTGAAAACTGGACATTTTCTGCTGGAAGACCGAGTCTCGGTGAAAGTTTCAATTTTGTTATGGATGGTTTGGAAATCAAGTTTGAAGACATTACGTTTATGCCTTTGGACAGTGCTGATTTTCCGGATGACCTTGCCATAAGACTTTATCATCACGATTATGTTC
>CACVAP010000087.1 GCA_902727895.1 uncultured Sulfurovum sp. | reverse complement strand
ATGAAGGCTTTAATGTTGGAAGAAAGCTTGTCAAGTCTGCCATGGAGTATATAGGTATAAAAGCCATATATCCTAAGTATAAAACAACTAAGGCAAACAAGGAACACTATAAATACAAGTATCTTTTAAAAGAGTTTAAAAATGATAATAATCAAGTGATTATTGAGAAACCAAACCAAGTATGGTCAACTGATATCACCTATATTAAACTTGAAAAAGGCTTTGTTTACTTAGCAGCCATAATTGATTGGAACAGTAAAAAGATACTCTCTTGGAAACTTTCAAATACTATGGATGTGTCATTAACAACAGCTGTATTAAATGAAGCTTTATCACTTTACCCTAAACCAGAAATATTTAACACAGACCAAGGATCACAGTATACGGCTAAAGCACATGTTGATATTCTAAAGAAACACAATATTAAAATTTCCATGGATGGTAAAGGTAGAAGTATTGATAACATTTGTATTGAACGTTTTTGGAGAAGCATTAAGTATGAAGAAATTTATCTTAATCACTACAAGAGCATGAATGAACTTAGATATTCGATTGAGAATTACATGAAAAAATACAATACGAAACGATTACATTCGGCTCTTGGAAACAAAACACCCAACGAAGTTTATTTCAAATCTATTAATAATTTGGAATTTAAAAAACAAGCGTTACAAATAGCGTCATAGTTTATTGAAATAAGAATGTTTGATTAAGTGGTCTTGACAATGGAGGACATTATATCAAGTAAAAAAATATGAATATGAAGAAGTATTGAAAGAAGATGTTGAGTTAGATATTAAGTTAAATAAAACTTTACTTGTTCAAGCTAGATATAATGAAATTAATAATTATGACATTCCAAAACTTTTTTCAAAAGATATTGAAGGTAAAGTTGTTCCTAGTGCAAAAAAATTATCTGAACATAAACAGTTGAAAAATATAATTATTAAATTATTACTCAAAGCATTGGATAATGATAAACTTAATTATGCTGAGGAAATACAGATAAAAGATGTATTACGAGATTGTTACAATTGGACGGAAAAGAAAAAAGAAGATTAGATTTTTGAACTCACAAACTTTTCAGCTATAATTCCAACAATTATAACTGCTGTATAACAGCAAAGGAAACAAATGTTTGTAGATAGCGTAGATATTTTATTAAGTTCGGGAAAAGGTGGGACAGGTTGTGTTTCATTTTGGACTGAGAAATTTGTAGCATATGGTGGACCAGATGGTGGTGATGGTGGAAAAGGTGGGAATGTTTATTTTGTAGTAGACAATAACACAGATACACTTTCTGCACTTAGAGGTCGTAATCATATTCGAGCTGAAAATGGTCAGCCAGGTGAGGGTCGTAAATGTTATGGTCGTAAAGGTCAAAGTGTAGATATTATTGTACCTCCAGGGACACAGGTTGTGGATGCTTTGACAGATGAAGTATTGTATGACTTGGTCGAAGAGGGACAGCGAGTACTATTTTTAGAAGGTGGAAAAGGTGGGCTAGGAAACAGTCACTTTAAAAGTCCTTCCAATCAAAGACCAACTTATGCACAACCAGGACTTCCTGGGGTAACTAAAGAGCTTCGTCTTGAAATGAAAATGATAGCTGATGTTGGTTTAGTTGGTTACCCAAGTGTTGGGAAATCAACGCTTATCTCTGCTATTTCGAATGCTAGACCAAAAGTAGCTGCTTATGAGTTTACAACACTTACACCAAATCTTGGTGTGGTAAATGTTGGGGATTATGATTCATTTATGATGGCAGATATTCCAGGAATCATTGAAGGTGCTTCAGATGGTCGTGGTTTAGGACATGAGTTTTTAAAACACATTGAACGTACTAAAACATTATTACTTTTAGTTGATGCAGCGAATTACCGTGAGATGAAGTATCAGTATGAAACTTTGCTTGTTGAGTTAGAACGTTATTCAGAAGCTTTAGCTGGTAGAAACTTTGCAGTTGCCATTACAAAATGTGACTCATTCCCTGTTGAAAAAGTTAATGAGTTAACGGAACAGTTTTTAGAAGACATTAATTTAAAACCAAATAAGATTTTACAAAAATTTAAAGCTAAAAAAGAATACACTTCTTATGGTTTTGAAGAAGACTTTGGGGTAGAATTACCTAAAAATGAGCCATTATTTGTATTGCCTATTTCTTCTGTATCACATTTAAATACAGAATCGTTACGCTACAGTTTAAAGAACTTTGTTGTGGCTGTTAATAGTGAACAAAAAGAGGACTAAATGCCTTATAATCGTATTGTCATTAAGGTTGGTTCTCACGTTTTAACTGAGAATTCAGAAGTAGCCAGAGATAGAATGCGAGAAATAGTCACCTTGATTGTAGCCCTTATGGCTAGAGGTCAAGATGTTATTTTAGTAAGTTCTGGTGCTGTTTCGGCTGGATATTCAAAACTTCCTTTAGAAATATCTAATGTTGACAACAAGCAAGTCTTAGCGTCTATTGGACAGGCTTATTTGTTGAAAATGTATCAAGAAGAGTTTGAGTCTCATGGAATGCTTTGTTCTCAGATTCTTTTGAGTACAGATGAGTTAGATTCTAAAAAGATGACAGTATTGGTTAAAAAAGCCATAGACAATCTTTTGTTAAACGGGGTTGTTCCTATTATCAATGAAAATGATGTTATCTCAATAGATGAACTTGTTTTTGGAGACAATGACAAACTTTCAGCTCATGTGGCACATTATTTTGACGCTGAGTTATTGGTATTGCTTTCAGATATTGATGCTTATTATGACAAAGACCCACGGGTTTTTGAAGATGCAAAAGCACAACTTAATGTGTCAACTATTTCTAAAGAAGCGTTAGAAGCTGTCGTAACCAATGAAAATGAATTTCGTACAGGTGGAATTGTTTCTAAACTTAGGGCTGCACAGTTTATGCTAGAGCAAAATAAAGAAGCCTTCATGAGTAGTGGGTTTGACCTACATAATGTAAAATCTTTCCTTTTAGATCAAAAACAAGTAGGTGGAACTTTCTTTAAGAGTTAAGCCAAACTGTATGTACTACTGCATACAGTTTAAATAAATCTCTACTTTTTAACATAGGCAGATTGAATATAATGCACCCAAAAACTTTTTTAATA